>NZ_CP137555.1:745000-1045000 GCF_033723955.1 Microbulbifer pacificus
GCGATCAAAAACTTTTCTGCTCTTGGCCGCTGAAAGTGGTGGGCATCTTACCAGCGGTCCGACAAAAATCAATGGGGAATCAATAACTTTTTGCAATTTCTTCAGGAGCGACCACAAATTGCACAGACACAAAAAAAGGCCGCCGCAGCGACCTTTTTCTGGATGAGTGCCGCCTAGAAGATCTACTTCAATCGGCGTCACCCTCACTGGGAGTTTGCTTCTCACGCTGAATGCGCTGGTAAATCTCTTCGCGATGAACAGCAACTTCCTTGGGTGCATTGACACCGATCCGCACCTGGTTGCCCTTTACGCCCAACACGGTAACCGTCACATTATCACCAACCATCAGTGTCTCACCGATACGGCGGGTTAAAATCAACATTACCTACTTCTCCTTGATCATCCTGTGATTTGGCACGACCGGTTATCCCTGGCCCGCGCCTGGGGCCATAATAACCCGAGAAAGCTGCAAACCGAGAATCTTGTCCGTCACTTTATTCAGTATTGCCCAGACGTTGAAAATCTCAACAGGTCGCACCAGGCGCCAAACAACCAAATTGCTATGGTCACTGGCACCATCCTTCACTCTAGTTATAGCTATTCCGAAGCCTTGGGCTCAGACAGTTCAAAGGCGCTGTGAAGCGCGCGCACGGCCAACTCCAGGTAGCGCTCGTCGATAATGACTGAAATCTTGATCTCGGAGGTGGTAATCATCTGGATGTTGATGTTGTCATCACCCAGGGCCTCGAACATGCGAGATGCCACATTGGCGTGAGACCGCATACCCACACCCACGATGGAAACCTTGGCGATCTTGTCGTCCGAAACAACTTCGCGGGCGCCCAGCTCCTCGGCCACACGCTCCAGCACCTTGCGCGCCTTGCTTAGATCATTGCGGTGAACGGTAAAGGTGAAGTCAGTGGTACCATCGATCGCGCTGATATTCTGAACAATCACATCCACTTCAATGTTTTCCGCACCGACCGGCGCCAGAATACGACACGCCACTCCGGGGGTATCCGGTACACCGCGGATTGTCAGTTTCGCCTCGTCGCGATTGAAAGCGATGCCGGATACTACTGGCTGTTCCATTTCGTTGTCTTCCTCATCCAGACTAATCAGTGTGCCATCGCCCTCTTCAAACGTAGAGAGCACGCGTAGAGGCACTTTGTACTTCCCGGCAAACTCAACCGCGCGAATCTGCAAAACCTTGGAGCCGAGGCTGGCCATTTCCAGCATTTCCTCAAAGGTGATGCGATCGAGGCGACGAGCGCTATCCACAACCCGGGGATCCGTGGTGTAAACGCCATCGACGTCGGTGTAGATCTGACATTCGGTCGCATTCAATGCTGCTGCCAGAGCAACGCCCGTTGTATCCGAACCTCCGCGACCAAGGGTTGTGATATTGCCCTCATCATCAACCCCCTGGAAACCAGCGACCACAACCACCTTGCCGGAGTCGAGATCGCGACGCATGCGCTCTACATCGATATGCTGAATACGAGCTTTGGTATGGGCGTTATCGGTAAGGATCTTGACCTGTCCGCCAGTGTAAGAGCATGCATCATAGCCGCGCTTCTTCAGCGCCATACTCAGCAGCGCAATGGTTACCTGCTCACCGGTTGAAACCAAGACATCCATCTCGCGAGGATCCGGATGCTCCTGGATCTGTCGCGCCAGGTCGATCAGTCGGTTGGTCTCCCCGCTCATCGCGGAAAGCACCACCACCATATCGTGACCCTGCGCTTTGAAACCGGCCACCTTGTCAGCAACAGCCTCAATGCGCTCAACAGAGCCCACAGAGGTGCCACCATATTTCTGCACGAACAAACTCATCGTTCTAGTGTTCCTTACTACCTAAGTGCGCGGTACCCGACTCGCGCGTGTCGCGCACTTAATCACCAAACCCCGGGCAAATCAACTGCAAAACGGCAATTTACACAGGAGCGAAGCCTGCAATTCCGGGATCGCCAACACAATCGGCTAATTGGTTTCACTTGATATTGTTTTTTACCCATTCGGGCACTGCCTTCAGCAGCTCAGGCAATGCATTGACGTCGACACCGCCACCCTGGGCCATATCCGGACGACCACCGCCCTTACCCCCCAGCTCGCCAGCGGCGAAACGCATCAGATCGCCCGCTGCCAATCGGTCGGTAAGGTCCTTGGTGACCGCGGCAATCAGGGCGACCTTGTCTTCATCGGGAGCAGCCAGTAGCAAAATTCCACTGCCCAGTTTGTTTTTAAGCTGGTCCGCCAGATCTCGCAGCGATTTTGCATCTGCACCTTCAATAGAGGTTGCCAGCAACTTCACGCCGGCAACCTCAACGGCCTGACTCGTTAAATCGCCGCCAGCACCACTGGCGAGCTTGGTTTTCAACTGTGCGAGCTCTTTTTCCAGCTTGCGATTATTGGCAAGCAGCTGCTCCACCTTGTCCGCCAGGTTCTCTGGACGGGCCTTCAATAGAGTTGCCGCGTGATCCAGACGCTGCTGGGCCTGATCGAAAAGCGCCAGTGCGTGAGCACCAGTAACCGCTTCGATTCGGCGCTGCCCGGAAGCAATACCACTCTCTCCAACAATGCGCAGCAAACCGATATCACCGGTGCGCTTTACATGGGTGCCGCCACAAAGCTCAACGGAAAAAGTACCCGCTTCACCACTTTCACCCATCGAGAGTACGCGCACGCTATCGCCATACTTCTCGCCAAACAGTGCCATGGCACCCTTTGCTTTGGCGGTATCGATATCAGTTTCTTCGGTTTCCACCGCTGTATTCGCACGAATCTGGCTATTTACCAGCGCTTCGATCGCGCGCAACTGTTTGATCGTTACCGCTTCGGGATGAGAGAAATCAAAGCGCAGACGCTCGGAATCCACCAGTGACCCTTTCTGGGTGACATGCTCTCCCAGCACCTTGCGCAGTGCTGCATGCAGTAAATGGGTGGCGGAGTGGTTGAGTGCCGTGGACTGACGAACATCCGCGGCCACATCCGCATCGACTTGGTCGCCGACTGCCAGGCTTCCAGAAAGAAGTTTGCCCTGATGCAGGTGGTGGCCGCCGAGCTTGGTGCAGTCGGATACTTCAAAACGGCCGGACGCTGCCTGCAGGTAACCGCTGTCACCTACCTGGCCGCCGGACTCTGCATAAAACGGCGTACGATCCAGAACAACCGCTCCGAACTCCCCTTCCTCAAGACGATCCACCGGCTCCCCGTCTTTGACGATGGCCAGTACTTTGCCAGTGGCAGAAACGCCGTCGTAACCGAGAAACTCGGTTGCGCCCTCAATATTCAGGCTGCCGGTATAGTCCTGCTTGAACTTGCCCGCAGCGCGCGCGCGTTCGCGTTGCGCTTCCATCGCGGTTTCATAGCCAGCCATATCCAGCGTCAGGCCGCGCTCGCGGGCGATATCCTGAGTCAGATCCGTCGGGAAACCGTAGGTATCGTGCAGGGTGAACACCAGATCACCGGGCACTTCGGTGCCTTCGAGGGACTCCAGTGCTTCATCCAGCAGTGCCAGTCCCTTGTCGAGGGTTTTGGCAAATTGCTCTTCTTCTTTGCGCAGGGCGTTTTCAATCACGGATTGCTTCTCGCGCAGTTCCGGGTACGCCTCGCCCATCTCCTGCACCAGCGCCTGCACCAGCTTGTAGAAAAAGATTTCCTGGTGACCGAGCTTGTGTCCGTGGCGAATCGCACGGCGAATAATGCGGCGCAGCACAAATCCGCGACCTTCGTTGGAAGGCATCACGCCATCGGCAATCAGGAAGGAGCAGGAGCGGATGTGGTCGGCAATTACCCGCAGGGATTTTTCTTCGGTATTCGCACAGCCGACAATTTCCCCGGCCGCTTTCAGCAGTGCCTGGAACAGGTCGATTTCGTAGTTGGAATGCACACCCTGCATAACCGCAGCGATACGCTCAAGCCCCATACCGGTATCTACCGAAGGCTTGGGCAGCGGGTGCAATTCGCCATCGGCAGAGCGCTCGAACTGCATGAATACCAGGTTCCAGACCTCGATATAGCGGTCGAGGTCGTCATTATCGGACCCGGGGGGGCCGCCGGGAACATCTTCACCGTGATCGTAGAAAATTTCCGAACTGGGGCCACATGGACCGGTGTCCCCCATTTGCCAGAAGTTGTCTTCATCCAGACGGGAGAAACGGTCGGCGCTGACACCGACTTCTTTCAGCCAGATATCCGCGGCTTCGTCGTCGCTGATATGCACGGTAACCCACAGACGCTCTTCAGGAAGGTTCAGAACCTTGGTCAGAAACTCCCAGGCAAACTGGATAGCTTCGCGCTTGAAATAGTCGCCGAAGCTGAAGTTGCCCAGCATTTCGAAAAAGGTGTGGTGACGTGCGGTGTAGCCGACGTTTTCCAGGTCGTTGTGTTTACCGCCGGCGCGCACACAGCGCTGTGAACTGGTGGCGCGCACATAGGGGCGCGGGTCCTGTCCGAGGAAGGTATCCTTGAACTGCACCATGCCGGCATTGGTGAACAGCAGGGTCGGGTCGTTGCCCGGTACCAGCGAGCTGGAAGCCACCCGGGTGTGCCCCTGCTCGGCAAAGTAGTTGAGAAATGCTTCGCGTATCTGTGCGCTCTTCATCCAGCCAATTTCCACGTCGTCAGTAATAAACACCGGCACCGGTACTCGGTACCATTCATCAAATTCTCTGCTCAGCCCTGCAGATCATCCGCTAGGCCCGCTTCAGGCATCTTGCGCTGAGCCAGCAAATGGATATGCAGGTGGAACACGGTCTGCCCTGCCCCGCGGCCATTGTTGACCACCAGGCGAAAGCCATCTTCCAGCTTGAGTCGCCGCGCCATGTCGGCAGCCACGCACATCAGGTGCCCCAGCAACGGGGCGTGCTCGACGCGCGCGTCAGCGAGGCTGACCAGGGGGGTGCGGGGAATGATCAGCAGGTGCGTCGGCGCCTGGGGCGATCGGTCCTCGATGACGATGCACTGATCGTCTTCATACAACCGCCGTGCCGGCAGCTCGCCGGCCATGATCCGGGTGAACACACTGGCCTCAGCCATCTTCGCCTCCCTGGTGCCGGGCAAGCACCCCGGCAACGTCTCTGCGGAGTTACTTTTCCAGCTTTTCGTCTGCGGTCAGCTGACGCGCTTCAGACTCAAGCATGACCGGGATGCCATCCCGTATCGGATAGGCCAGGCCGCTGGCTTTGCATACCAGTTCCTGGGTTTCTTCGCGGTACTCAAGCGGTGCCTTGCTGACCGGACAGACCAGCAGGCTCAACAGTTTTTTGTCCATGATCCACTCTGCAACGGCCTGAGGCCCGGCAACACCGAGCCTCAGGTCAAAAATGACCGCGTATGGTACAACGCTTTTCGGGGGTTTTCACCGCTGGCGGCAGAATTGCAGCGGCAAGGTAAACAGGGATCTGGCCTGCCTCAAAGGCTGGCCAGATCCCGCAGCGCCGGAGACTCGCGCCGCGACAGGGCATTCAGGTGTCCGACCAGCAGATCGAGCGCCTTGGCGCCATCTTCCGGTTCATTGAATATCTCGTGGTAGGCACCGGGAAAGCTGCACAGACGGTGAACATCGCCCCGCAGGCCATCAAACCAGCGGTAACTGGCGGCTGAATCCACCAGTCTATCCCCTTCCGGCACCAGCAGCAGACAGGGGATTTCAATCGCCTCAGGCTGCGCCAGTAGCTGCTCCCGCATCTGCCGATATCCGGTATACCAGCGGGGCGTTATGCGGCTGTGCACCAGGTCGTCCTTGCGGTATGCGTCGACAACTTCCGAATCGCGACTGATCCACTGCGCTTGCAGACGATTGGACAGCGGCACCCCCGGGCATACTTTCCCCAGCAGGCGCAGCAGGCGCAACTCAAGCCCCGCGGGCTCTTTCGCCCCGACAAAGGCCGGCGCGGACAGCACCAGACTGTCGACCGGGCAGTTCTCCTCCGAGGTCGCGATGCTCGCGCAGGCGATCACTCCCCCCATACTGTGCCCGAGTAAATGAAGTGACAAACCCGCATTCTCGTGCCTGACCAGGCGGATAAACTGGCAGAGGTCCCGGGAGTAATCCGCAAAATCACCAATATCCCCTCGGCGACCGGGGGACTGTCCGTGACCGTAGTGGTCCAGTGCGTAGACACTATAACCGCTGGCATTCAGCGCACTTGCGAACCGCCGGTAGCGACCGCTGTGCTCACCCAGTCCGTGAGACACCACCACCACACCCAACGCATTTTCTACCCACCATCGCCGGTAGTGCAGGCGCAAACCTCTGGACTCAAAATACATGGCGCTCTCCTTTCTTATGGTTATGTACGGATACTGCCACTTCGATGTTATCGAAGTATTTCCGGATCGGTTTTGGGCCAGCCAAACTAAAGGTCAGCCCCTCTCTCATCATTCGTGCTTGCTTTTTCATCCGCCACTAGTCAGGCCGGTAGCTGCGGCAGGCTGCTACTGCCTGGCGCCAGCCATCCAGCAGCCCCCGCCGTTGCAACTCGCCCATTTGCGGCAGGAAATCCTGCTCGATGTCCTGCAACGATGCCGGAAGCTGCTCGCTCCCCCAGATACCGGCCCCGATACCCGCGAGGAGCGCGGCACCTACCGCCGTGGACTCAATCTGCCGAGGCCGCTCGACCCGCAGACGGGAAATATCCGCCTGGAACTGCATAAGGAAATTATTGGCACTGGCGCCACCATCGACACGCAAGCACTGCAACTCCACACCCAATGCCTGCGCCATCAGGCTTGCGAGCTCGTGGCACTGATACGCAATCGACTCCAGGGTTGCCCGCACCAGTTCCGCCCGCCCCGCTCCCCGGGTCAGCCCGAAAACCGACCCGCGCGCGGCCGCATCCCAGTGCGGCGCACCGAGGCCACTGAAGGCCGGCACCAGATAAACACCGCGGGTATCGGGGATGGCCTGGGCGATCTGCTCCGTTTCCGCCGCCTGCTGGATCACGCCCATATCATCCCGCAACCACTGTACCGCCGCGCCACCATTGAATACCGAACCCTCAATCGCGTATTGCGGTTGCCCCGAATGGTCGCAGGCAATGGTTGTCAGTAGCCCCTCGGGTACCAGCGGTCGTCGCTGACCGGCGCTGGCCAGCATAAAGCACCCGGTTCCATAGGTATTCTTAAGGCTGCCGGGGAGGATACAACCCTGACCGAACAGGGCAGCCTGCTGGTCACCGGCAACACCGGCGATGGGCACTTCGGCCCCCAGGAAAGAGTCCGCGGAAGTCTGGGCAAATACACCGGCGGATGGCCTTATTTCCGGCAAAATCGACCGAGGACAATCGAACAGCTCCAGCAGGTCATCGTCCCACTGGCGGCGATCCAGATTGTAGAGCAGGGTTCGACTGGCATTGGTGTGATCGGTGAGGTGCGCTTGACCACCTGTCAGGCGCCAGATCAGCCAACTGTCCACAGTGCCAAAGCAGAGCTGCCCGGCCCTGGCACGGCGGTGCAGCTCCGGCTCGTTGCGAAAAATCCAGTGCAGTTTGCTAGCGGAAAAATACGCGTCGAGCAACAGCCCGGTACTGGCACGCACCATAGACTCGGCACCGGCCTCTTTGAGCCCAGCGCAGATATCCGCGGATCTGCGACACTGCCAGACGATGGCCCGATGTACCGGCAGCCCGGTTTTGCGGTCCCACAACACCGTGGTTTCGCGCTGGTTGGTGATTCCCACTGCCCGCAGGTCTGTCGCGGCAATCCCGGCACGCTGCAGGGCGGCAGCGCAGACTTTGAGCGTAACCTGCCAAATTTCTTCGGCATCGTGCTCAACCCAACCCGGGCGTGGATAGTATTGGGGGAATTCGGAGTAACTGCGGCCGCACAGCCGGCCGTCAGCATCGAAAACAAAGGCGGTGGTACCGGTAGTACCCTGGTCGATAGAGAGGATCATCGCGGCTCGCTTCTGGTTATTCTACAGGCCGGCCATCCCACCTAGGTGGGTGCAAATGGTTCCACGGCCAGTATATACGCTCAACAGAAGCCTGCGTCAGCCCTCTTAACTACCGTTCGCTATGCCGCCCGGCATCCAGCTCCGCTAGTGCATACTGAATCGCATCGGCAAAAAAGCCCCGGTAGGCGAGGTAGCGCTGGCGGCGGGCACGCTCTTTCATCTGTTGCTCCCTCGGCTCGGCCACATCTACAGGTCGGCGGAATTTACGCTGCAGCTGATCCAGAGCAAGCTGAAACCAATCCACTTCCTCCTGTACCTGCTCCATTGCACCCTGTATCAGCGCTGACTCCACACCGCGCAGCTGCAATTCCTGACGGATACGCAGTGGCCCCTGCCCCCGGTGTGCCCGCGAGCGGCAGAATACTTCGGCAAAGCGCCGATCGGACTGGTAATTGAGTTCCTGTAGCCGCGCTAAAAGCCTGTCGAAATCGCCGTTGGGGTACTTGGGCTGCAACTTCCGGCGCAACTCCTGGCAGGAGTGCTCGCGGCGGGAGAGAAGGTCGAGCGCAGCGGTGAACAGCGCCTGGAAGGCTTCGGTGGAACCCACCGGAGATGAAAGACTGGAAGAGGAATCACTCTCCGGCAGCCCGCCATGCGAGCCGCCGGAATCAAACTGCGGAAAAGACAAAATCAGTCTTCCGCGGCTTCCACTGCCGCCGGCTGGGCAGCGCCGGTTTCACCCAGCAGCTGGGCACGCAGCTGGGTTTCGATTTCATTACGGATATCCGTGTTTTCCTTCAGGAATTTGGCCGCATTGGCCTTACCCTGACCAATCTTGTCGCCCTTGTAGCTGTACCAGGCACCGGCTTTATCGATCAGGCCCAGCTTGACGCCATAGTCGATGATCTCGCCCAGCAGGTTGGAACCTTCGCCATACATGATCTGGAACTCCGCCTGTTTAAAGGGCGGCGCCACCTTGTTCTTGACCACTTTTACCCGGGTCTCGTTACCGACGACTTCCTCGCCCTCCTTCACGGAGCCGATGCGACGGATATCGAGGCGCACAGAAGAGTAGAACTTGAGTGCGTTACCACCGGTGGTGGTTTCCGGGGAGCCGAACATCACACCGATCTTCATACGGATCTGGTTAATGAAGATACACAGGGTGTTGGTATTCTTGATGTTACCGGTCAGCTTGCGCAGTGCCTGGGACATCAGGCGCGCCTGCAGACCGACATGGGAGTCGCCCATCTCGCCTTCGATTTCCGCACGCGGGGTCAGCGCCGCCACGGAGTCCACAACCAGCACGTCTACCGCGCCAGAGCGCACCAGCATATCCGCCACTTCCAGCGCCTGTTCACCGGTGTCCGGCTGGGACACGATCAGCTCATCGACATTGACGCCGAGCTTTTCTGCGTAGATCGGGTCCAGCGCGTGTTCCGCATCCACGAAGGCGCAGGTACCACCCTTGCGCTGGGCTTCGGCAATCACCTGCAGGGTGAGCGTGGTTTTACCGGAAGACTCCGGGCCATAGATCTCAACAATACGGCCGCGGGGCAGACCGCCAATACCCAGGGCCACATCCAGGCCCAGTGAGCCGGTGGAAATAGCGGGGATAGGCTCGCGTCCCTTTTCCCCCATGCGCATGACGGTGCCCTTGCCAAACTGGCGCTCGATCTGAGACAGCGCTGCCTGTAATGCCTTGTCTTTGTTGGAATCCATGACCTTTCCCGTGTACGTGAAGATTGGTTATGGGGAGGGAGCTTAGAGAAAAATTACTGTATAAGCAACCAGTAATCCGGAATAGGTGGTTCCCGGTCGGCAAAATCCACCGGGAACGTCTAGAGGGGAAATTATTTGCGATGGGCCTCGGCAATCGACAACAGGCCCCGCAGCGCTTCGGCCACCGTCTGCTCCTGAATCTCACCGCGGGTGCCATGAAAATGCATACAGCGAGCGTCCGCCTGCAACGGCTCCTGCCCCACGCCGTGGGCCCAGGCGATCCAGACGGTTCCCACAGGTTTGTCGTCACTGCCGCCATCCGGCCCGGCAATGCCACTGACGGCAACGGCGAGATTGGCATCCAGTCGGCTCAGCACGCCCACTGCCATCTGCCGCACCACCGGTTCACTGACGGCGCCAAACAGCTCCAGGTCTCGCGGGTCCACCCCGAGAAAATCCCGCTTGATGCGGTCTGCGTATGACACCACGGCCCCATCAAACCAGGCAGATGAACCCGGTACTGACGTGATGGCGGCGGCAACGCCGCCTCCGGTGCAGGACTCCGCAGAGGTCACCCGCCACTTCAGTCGCTGTAACTCACGACCCAACGCTTCTGCCAGACCGTAAATATCGAGATCGAGATCGATATCGACCACCCTATTCCCCCCCGGATCAATCGCTGTGGGTCAGATTTCGCTGCGGCCAGATCCGGTTCCCGGCTTGGGCGCGCAACTGGAAAACTGGTAACTCACATTGCCCACCGGGTCGAACCCCAGTTCCAGCGCGGCATCCAACATGCCCGTGGGTATACGGTGCAGCAGGATGTCACCGGTGGCACCACCGCACACCTGGGGATACATACGATCCGTGCGCACCCCACAGCGGGATTCCACCACCTGGATGCCGCTATCCACCAGCTTGCCGCGGCTCTGCTCAACCGTCAGGCCGCCGCCTTCGCACTGCCTGGTTCCACGGGATTCCATCACCCACAGGGTGTCGGTGACTTGCCCCTGGGGCCCAGCGCTCTGGGGGGATGCCGGCACAGAGGTCTCAGTGCTCACGTCTTCGCTGCTCGAATCTTTGGGCGTCATTTTGCTTTCCACCTTACTCGGCTCCGGGGACCTCGCACCGCGATCATCGCAACCGGTGCAAACCAGTGCAGTGAGTGCCACCATCGCCACCATCCATTTTCCGAAACTCATAGTCTGCTCCTCAGTCTTTTCCCGGTCACCGGCCACTTGCGAAAAATCCGCGCTGGTCCTGTCAGCTTAGCGCGAGCCAAACGCCCACGCCCAGCATCAGGGTTCCAGCCATCCGGTTCATCAACCGCACATTCTCACCCCGATGCAACAGCCGGCTCAAGCTGCGACCACCGCCGGCGTAGATCAGCAGGCAGATGAACTCCAGCAACAAGATAATCGCCAGCAGGATACTCATCTGAGGCAGCAGGGGCTGATCCTGCCGGATAAACGGCGGCAACAGCGCGATAAAAAACGCCCAGCCTTTTGGGTTTGCCACCGCGGTAACAAATCCCTGTGCTATCAGGGAGGTGGCGGACATCACCGGCTGCCCCTGTGCACTCGGCTCTACCAGCACGGCGCGCCCCCTCGCCCGCCACATCTGCACGCCCAGATAGGCGAGATACACGGCGCCGCAATATTTGAACGCCTGGAACGCGGTGGGGTACTTCAGCATAAACGCCGCTATCCCGAGCACCGCTGCGATGGCTACCGTCGCAACGCCGCACAGTTCACCAAGCATCATCCACAGGGTGCGGCGCACCCCGAACGTCATGCCCATGGTGAGCGCCAAGGTCATGCACATCCCCGGGGTGATGGAGACAAAGAAAAACGTGGGAATGAACAGTGCCAGGATGGACCAGTCGATCATAGGTTGTCCGTTTTCAGTGGTGGGCGCCGCTGTGGTTGCCGTAATGACTGACGAACATCCCCGCCAGCATCAATCCGCACCCAATTAGTTCTTTTGCACTCAGCAGCTCATTCAGTAACAGCCACCCTGCGCCGACCGCGAACACCGACTCCAGACTCATGATGACAGTGGCATGGGACGGCGCCGCATTGCGCTGCCCCAGAAGCTGGAAGGTAAAGGCGATGGCAGTGGAAAACACCATCATGTAAGCGATGGGCCAGGCCGCATCCACCGCGGCCTGCAGTGTCGGCTGCTCCACAATCAGTGCGGCCACCGCCGACAGTACACCACATACCAGGAACTGGATCGCCGCCAGGCGCAGCGCATCGTATCGGTGCACCAGATAGTCCGCGGACAATACCTGGATTGCGAACACAAAGGCGCTGGCAAATACCATCAAATCGCCGATCAGCTGCGCCTGCTCGGAAAAATCCGCCAGCCAGTAGAGCCCGAGCAGCGCCAGCGCGACACCACCCCAGGTCCAGCGGTTGGTTTTATGGCCGAGGGACAGGCCAATGATGGGCACCAGCAGCAGGTAAAATCCACTGATAAACCCCGCGCGCCCGGCGGTGGTGTACACCAGGCTCGCCTGCTGCAGTGCCGCTGCGAGGAACAGCCAGAAACCGAGTAGTGCGCCGCCCGGCAAACACTTGCGCCAGCTGTGATGAATGATTGCGCCATCAGACTGCTGCGCTTTCAGGTCCCGCCGGGAAGAAAGCCAGTAGACGATGGGAACCAGCAGCAGTCCGCCGAGGAAAAAGCGCCAGGCATTGAACGCCAGTGGTCCAATATGCTCCATGGCAATTTTCTGCGGAACGAATGCTACGCCCCAGAACAATGCCGCGAGCAGCAACAGTACTTCGGCCTTCGCCTGTTTTTGTTTCATACCGATCATCACCGGCGCACAGAGACACCCTCGCCTCCGTCGCCATTAACAGAAATCCAAAATGGAGGAATCACCGAAATAAATCAGAGCGGAACTATATGGCTGACCATCAATTGCAGTGACTGCCGCCCGCGAAATTCATTGATATCCAGCTTGAACGCCAGCCGCACTCTCTCCACTGGCGCCGGCCAGAATTCCGTGTCGATATTGAAGGCGATGGCATCCAGTGACTGCCGCGGTGCACACGCCGGTGCGACCACCATCTTCAGGTGACGCTCACCCACAATCCGCTGCTGCTGCAACACAAATTCACCATCGAACTCGGGCTCCGGGAAAGCCTGCCCCCAGGGCGCACAGGCCCGCAGCAACGCAGCGGTCTCCATGGTGAACTCCTCTGCGCGCAGCTCGCCATCGGTCTCGATGACCGCTTGCAGCTGCGACGGCGTGAGCCTGCTGCGCACCGCCTGCTCGAAAGCCTCGGTAAAGGCCGGCAGATTTTCCGCGGGAAGACTCAGCCCCGCCGCCATGGCGTGCCCGCCAAATTTGCTGATCAGTTGTGGGTGGGCCGCGGCAACGTCGCTGAGCGCATCGCGAATATGCAAACCTGGAATCGAACGCGCCGAGCCCTTGATCAGGTTGTTGTCACCATCGGCAAAGGCGATCACCGGACGGTGAAATTTTTCCTTGATACGGCTGGCGAGAATACCCACCACCCCCTGGTGCCAGGCCCCGTCGTACAGGCACAGGCTCCAGGGCAGGCCGTCATCTGCCAGTTGCAATTGCTCCAGCGCAGCCATCGCCTCGCGCTGCATACCGGCCTCGATGGCCTTGCGATCGCGGTTGAGCCCGTCCAGCTCCACCGCCAGCTCCCGCGCCTCCTGGGGGTCGCGGGTGAGCAGGCAGCGGATGCCGGTGCTTATATCGTCGAGTCGCCCAGCGGCATTGATCCGCGGGCCGAGGATAAAACCGATATCGGTGGTGGAAAGCCGGCTGCGGTCCCGCCCGGCCACATCCATCAGCGCCTGAATGCCCACCCGGCAGCGGCCGGCGCGAATTCGCGCAATGCCCTGGTGCACCAGTACCCGGTTGTTGTGATCCAGCGGCACCAGGTCGGCAACCGTGCCGAGCGCCACCAGATCCAGATACTCGGCCATATTGGGCGCGGCAATACCGGACTCTTCAAACCAGCCCGATGCCTGCAGCGCGGTCTTGAGCCGGCTGAGCAGGTAGAAAATCACACCCACGCCCGCCAGGTTCTTGCTGGGAAAGTCACAGCCCGGCTGATTCGGATTGACGATGGCATCTGCGTCCGGTAGTTCACTGCCGGGCAGATGGTGATCGGTGACGATGACCTTCAACCCTGCGGCGCGGGCCGCGGCAACACCGTCGATACTGCTGATCCCGTTGTCCACGGTGATCAGCAGCTCCGGCTGATACTCCCGCGCCACCTCGACAATTTCAGGGGTCAGGCCGTAACCGAACTCGAATCGATTCGGCACCAGGAAATCCACTGCTCCGGCGCCGAGCGCGCCCAGCGCGAGTACCGCGAGGGTGCTACTGGTGGCGCCGTCAGCGTCGAAGTCACCCACGATCAGGATTTTTTGCTGCTGACGCACCGCCTCCACCAGTAGGGCGACCGCAGCATCCACCCCGCGCATGGACTCGGGGCTGTGCAGGCGGGCGAGCTGGTGATCGAGCGCCTGGTCGCTATCGACCCCGCGCCCCAACAGTACCCGCTGCAGAATCTCTGGTGTGGAGGAAGTAAAACGGCCAGCGGATAAATCCACTGGCCGTCGTTGAATGATGGTATTCATCGCGTCCGGTCGTTCTCGTTCTTGTCACCGCCGGCGCAGCCGGCAAAGCGCCATTCTAACGCCACACCGGCGCGACTCAACCCGGCCTCAGGCCAGTGCGCGCGAGATGAAATCGTGTACCGCGGAAAGCTCGTTTGGCAGCACTTGCAACCGCTCCTCCCGCTCCAGCAGGTCCTGCATATGGTGGGGCAGCGGCACACTGGTACCCGGCAGCGCCGTGTCGACCGCTTCGGCAAATTTGGCCGGATGCGCGGTGGCGAGGCATACCATCGGCTCGGCATTGGACTTGCGCGCGCGACGCGCAGCTTCCATGCCAATGGCGGTGTGCGGGTCAAGCAGGTACTCGGTGGACTCGAACACCTCGCGGATCACCTCCACCGTGCGCTCGTCGCCAACCCGCTCGGACGAGAACAGGCTGCGGGCCTTTTCCAGGGCGAGTTCATCGAGCTTCATCGGTGCACGGCGATCCGCCAGCAACTCCGCCACCGCAGCGCCGTCGCGGTCATACAGATCAAACAACAGCCGCTCGAAATTACTGGATACCATGATATCCATGCTTGGCGACAGGCTGTGTACCAGCGGTTGTGGCGAGTGGTCGTTGGCACTGATACAGCGGTGCAGGATGTCGTTCGCGTTGGTGGCGATCACCAGCTGGTTGATCGGCAGCCCCATGCCGCGGGCCAGATAGCCGGCGAAGATGTCACCGAAGTTACCGGTGGGTACGGAAAAATTGACCGGGCGGTGCGGACCGCCGAGGCTCAGTGCCGCGTGGAAGTAGTACACGATCTGGGCCATGATTCGCGCCCAGTTGATGGAGTTCACCGCCACAAGGCGTCGGCCATCCGGCAGGAAAGACTGGTCCGCGAAGCTGGCTTTCACCATGTTCTGGCAGTCGTCGAAATTGCCCTCGAGCGCGATATTGAAGACATTGTCCGACAGCACGGTGGTCATCTGCTTGCGCTGCACTTCCGATACCCGGTTGTGCGGGTGCATGATGAAAATGTCGATATTTTCGCAGTGGCGGCAGCCCTCGATCGCCGCAGAACCGGTATCCCCGGATGTCGCTCCGAGCACAACTACCTTTTCCCCGCGCTTTTTCAGCAACAGGTCGAACAGTTGACCGAGAAACTGCAGGGCAAAATCCTTGAACGCCAGCGTCGGCCCCTGAAACAGCTCCATCACCCACTCGTTGTGGCCGGTCTGTACCAGCGGCGCGATGGCGGCGTGACGGAAATTGGCGTAAGCGCGCTCGATGATGCCGCGCATCTCGTCCTCGCTCAGATCCTCAGCGACAAAAGGCCACATGATGCGAAACGCCAGCTCGCAGTAATTCAGGCCCGCCATTTCGGCGATTTCCTGCTGGCTGAATTTGGGCAGGCTTTCCGGCACATACAGGCCGCCATCGCTGGCGAGCCCGGTGAGCACAGTGTCGGCAAAGCTGAGGGACGGCGCGCGGCCGCGAGTACTGATAAATTTCACGGTGACTCTAATTCGACTGGTTCGGAATAAAGGAACACGGCAGGCACATGGCGCCTGCCGTCAGATGACATGCAATCAACCGAGGGATTCGACCCGAATCCGCACGACCGGCGCCTGGATCGTGTCCAGGGCCTCGATCTGGTTGACCGCTTCCTGAAGCTGGGACTCACGGGCGCGACTGGTCAGTAACACCACCGGCACCAGCTCCTCGTCTTCCGCAGGTTCATGCTGGATCAGCGCCTCGATACTGATGCCCTGGTCGCTGCAGATCTTCGCGACCTGGGACATCACCCCCGGCTTGTCGTGGGCCGAGATGCGCATGTAATAACTGGTTTTGGTCTCGCTCATGGGCAGCACGTCGTCCAGGTTGCCCTGGCTGCCCTGAGTCACACCGGCCAGCGGTACCCGCTGATCGGGACGCACATTCAGGGTGCGCGCGACATCCACGATATCCGCGATCACCGCAGAGGCGGTAGCCTCGGCACCGGCACCGGCACCGTAATAAAGGGTGGGACCTACCGCGTCGCCGTAGACCAGCACCGCGTTCATCACCCCATTGACGTTGGCGATAAGACGGCGCTGGGGGATCAGGGTTGGGTGAACCCGCAACTCGACGCCATCTTCGGTGCGACGCGCTATGCCCAAGTGCTTGATGCGATAGCCCAGTTCGTCGGCGTACTGGATGTCTTCCCGGGCAATGCCACTGATACCTTCGGTATACACCTTGTCGAATGCCAGCGGCATACCGAAAGCCAGGGATGCCATGATCACCAGCTTGTGCGCAGCATCTATCCCCTCCACATCGAAGGTGGGATCCGCTTCGGCATAGCCCAGAGCCTGCGCCTGTGACAGTGCCTCCTGGAAGCTGCGGCCCTTCTCGCGCATTTCCGTGAGGATGTAGTTACCGGTGCCATTGATGATCCCCGCCAGCCACTGGATGCGATTGCCAACGAGCCCCTCACGCAGGGATTTGATGATGGGGATACCGCCGGCCACAGCAGCCTCGTAAGCGATCGTCACGCCCTGCTCCGCTGCGGCGGCAAATAGCTCATTGCCGTACTCGGCGATCAGCGCCTTGTTGGCGGTGACCACGTGCTTGCCATTGGCAATTGCGGTCAACACCAGCTCCCTGGCCACAGTGGTCCCGCCGATAAGTTCCACCAGCACATCCACGTCAGGGTTATTTGCCACCTCGAAGATTTCACGGGTGACATCCAGGTGACTGGTATCGCAGTCGGGATTGTCGCGGCGCGCACCAATCTGGACAATTTCGACCTTGCGGCCACAGCGGGCGGCAATTTCTTCGCAATTGCGGGCCATGACGTTGACTGTGCCGCTACCTACGGTCCCCAGACCGCAAATACCGATACGCACTGTGGGCAACGCGCCCTCTATACTGGGTTTTTCCGAGATCTTGGTGGTCGAAGCCTTGGTAGCTTCGTCGGCGAATGCGCTCACAACTTCCCTCCGCGCATGACTGTATTGGAATACTGCGCAATAACTGGCGTATAAATCAAAAAAAGGCCGACAACCATACTGAGATCCTGGGGAAATTGTCAATTAAATTGCGCGCAGCAATCAAACCGACGACCCACCTGCCGATGTCGCGCAAAACTCGCCTGCGACAAATACAAAAAAAGCCGGCAATTGCCGGCCTTTTTCAGGAGTCCGCGAAAGGTTCAGATACCCAATGCCTTGGTCAGGGTATCCGGCGGCAGGTATCCCGGCACTACGGTGCCATCCTCCATAACAATGGTGGGCGTTCCACGAACATCGATGACCTCATTGCCGAGCTTGTACTGGGCAGCCACCGGATTGTCTTTGCACACATTGAGCGGTACATCCTTGCGGTTTTTGAGGTCCGTAAGGGCCTTATTGGGATCATCTGCGCACCAGGCGGTGGCAATCTTTCGATAACCCAGGGAATTCAAGCCGGCGCGAGGGAATGCCAGATAACGCACCTCGATACCGCGGCGATTCAGCTCAGGCACATCGTTGTGCAGCTTACGGCAGTAACCGCAGTCCACATCGGTAAAGACATAGATATGCGCCTTGGTCTCCCCCTTCGGAGAAAACACGATCATATCCTTGAGGTCCTGCTTATCCAGCACTTCCGCGCGCACTCGGCCGCGGCGTTGCTCAGACAGGTTCACCACCTGCTCTGAACCGACCTCAAACAGATCACCAGCGATAAAGTGACCACCATCTTTGGATACGAACAACACGTTTCCGCCATTAACCTCCACCTCGTACAGGCCCGGTACCGGGCTCTCACGCACCTCACCCAGCGCAGCATTGGGGTTTCCAGCGGAGAGCTTGGCCTTGATCTGCTTGGCGACGGCGTCATCCACCGCAGCAAAGGCAACCTGCCCGAGCAACAGGGAGGCCGAGGCAACAAGCGCCGTCAGTGGCTTGGCAAGAAAGGTCATGGTTGGGTGTGCTCCAGATTATTCGATGTTTCGACCGCGACTGCGGATACCAGTTCCAGCCAGTATGGCATCTGCCCCCCGCAATCGGACAACCAAGACGCGTTTTACTACAGACTGGCCCACGGTTCCACACCGGCAGCCAGGCCCGCGCAGCTTTGCCGGCAGCGCCGGTTCCGCGGCATAAAAAAACCGGAGACATGCTCCGGTTTTTCTTGCGCAAGAGAAACTTAGTTGAGCTTCTCTTTGATGCGAGCTGCTTTACCAGTCAGGCTGCGCAGGTAGTACAGCTTGGCCTGGCGAACGTCACCACGACGCTTCACGGCAATGCTCTCTACCAGCGGGCTGTGAGTCTGGAAGGTACGCTCAACGCCAACACCGTGAGAGATTTTGCGCACGGTGAAGGAAGAGTTCAGGCCGCGGTTACGCTTGCCGATTACCACACCTTCAAACGCCTGCAGACGCTCGCGGTTACCTTCTTTAACCTTTACCTGTACCACTACGGTGTCGCCCGGGGCGAACTCAGGCAGCTCGGCTCTCAGCTGTTCTTGTTCCAGCTGCTGGATGATTTTGTTAGTCATTTGGAAGTCTCCAAAAGGGTTTGTGTAGCCTCACGGCTAGATCACCGAATTACTCACGCCTCACGGCGAATCCGATATTAATTCTCGGTCCCGGTCGACGACTCCTGCAGGAACTCATCCAGCAGTTGCGTCTGCTCCGGGGTCAGCGCCAGCTTTTCCAGCAGGTCCGGCCGGCGCTGTTGCGTGCGCCCCAAGGCCTGCTTGAGGCGCCAGCGGCGTATTTTTTCATGGTTGCCGGAAAGCAAAACTTCCGGCACCCGGCTGCCCTGATAGTCTTCAGGACGGGTGTAATGTGGACAGTCCAGCAGCCCCTGAGCGAAGGAATCCTCCACCGCGGACTGGTCGTGCCCAAGAGCCCCGGGAATCAGACGAGTAATGGCATCAACCATCACCATCGCCGCCAGCTCACCACCACTGAGCACATAGTCACCGATCGACCACTCCTCGTCGATCAGGGACTCAACGATGCGCTCGTCGACCCCCTCGTAGCGACCGGCCAGCAATACCAGATTGCCACTTTGCGAAAGGTGCTCCACGCCGCTCTGGTCCAGCTGCCGCCCCTGCGGGGACAGGTAAATCGAACGCGTAGCGCCGGCCTCTTCTGCCCAGCTGCGCGCCTCACGGAGCGCCTGCGACAGAGGTTCCGCCAGCATCACCATACCCGGGCCGCCACCATAGGGGCGATCGTCGACGGTGCGGTGCCTGTCGCAGGTAAAATCCCGCGGGTTCCAGCAGCGCACTTCCAGCAGCCCGTCTTTTACCGCCCGACCACTGATACCGTAATCGGTCAGTGCCGCAAACATCTCCGGAAAGATGCTCACCAGCGCGATACGCTTGGCTGCCATCAAAACTCAGGGTCCCAATCGACGAAAATCACACCGGTTTCAAGATCAACCTTGGTGATGAATTCACCGGGCAGATACGGAATCAGGCGCTCGCGCCCATCCTCACCACCTCGCACCACCATGACATCGTTGGCACCGGTTTCCATCAGCCGCACCACTTCGCCGAAGCGGTATTCGCGACCTTCAAACTGACTGATCACCTGCAGCCCCTGCAGCTGATGCCAGTAATACTCACCGTCTTCCAGTTGTGGCATTTCACTGCCGGCAACCGCGATATCCCGCTGACAGAAAGTGGCCGCGATATCGCGGTCATCCACCCCCTTGATATGCACGACCAGGCCTTTGCCGTGGCGCTTACCCGCATCGATCTCAAGAGGCTGCCAGCTTTCCTGGCCTCCTGCGCCGGGGGCCTGCAGCCACCAGCCGGAAAAATCCAGGATATTCTCCATCGGCTCGGTGTAGGAATGTACCTTCACCCAACCGCGGACACCGTAAACCGCAGTGATACGCCCGACAGTGACCAAATTTTCGTTTACTAGCGAACGCTCAGCCACAGGCATACCCCGGTTTACAGACAGTCAGAATTCGGATCAGGCAGCGTCTTTCAGCAGCTTGCTGACGCGGTCAGACAGCTGAGCGCCCTGGCCTACCCAAAATTCAACGCGCTCGCGATCAACGCGCAGACGCTCTTCCTGACCACGGGCAACCGGGTTGAAGAAGCCAACACGCTCAATGAAACGACCGTCGCGGGATTTGCGGCTGTCAGTCACAGTCAGGTGATAAAAAGGGCGCTTCTTCGCACCGCCACGAGCCAAACGAATGGTTACCATGTAGCTATCCTGTAGTTTCAACACCAACCAGTCACCAGGGGCGACCGGAACATTCCGCCTCACGGCGGTATTACAAATTTTGCCGGGGCAAAAATCTGTTGCTAAATCAATGTTCAGCGACCAAGGGCCAGCTGAAAGGCGGCGTATTCTAATGTACCGATCCCGGTTTGTATAGCGCGAATAAACCCGCCACAGGCCGCCACCCGAACACTTATTTCTTGCGGAAGCCCGGCGGCAGGCCGCCACCGAGACCACCCAATCCACCCATACCGCCGGCGCCACCACCCAGTCCGGGCAGGCCGCCAAGGCCGCCAAGGCCGCGCATCATCTTGCCCATACCGCCGCCCTTCATCTTCTTCATCATCTTGCTCATCTGCTTGTGCTGCTTGAGCAGACGGTTCAGATCCTGAATCTGCGTTCCGGAACCGGCAGTGATACGGCGCTTGCGGGAACCGCTCAACATATCCGGGTTGCGGCGCTCCTCCGGCGTCATAGAGCCAATGATGGCGTCCATGCGGCGAAATTCCTTGCCCATATCCGCCTGCTGCGCCGCCTGGGCGAGACCACCCATTCCGGGAAGCTTGTCCATCAAGGCGCCGAGGCCGCCCATATTCTGCATCTGCTGCAGCTGGTCGCGCAGATCCTCCAGGTCGAAGCCCTTACCCTTCTGCACCTTCTTGACCAGCTTTTCCGCTTTGCTGCGGTCGATTTTCTGCTCCGCCTGCTCGATCAGCGACAGAATGTCGCCCATGCCGAGAATGCGCGATGCAATACGGTCGGGGTGAAAGGTTTCCAGCGCGTCGGTTTTTTCGCCAACACCGATGAATTTGATCGGCTTGCCGGTGACGTGGCGTACCGAGAGCGCAGCACCGCCCCGGGCATCGCCGTCCGCCTTGGTCAACACCACACCGGTCAGCGGCAGCGCATCATTGAAGGCACTGGCGGTATTGACCGCATCCTGGCCGATCATGGCATCGATCACGAACAGTGTTTCCGCCGGCTTCAACTCACTGTGAAGCTCACGAATCTCATCCATCAACTGTTCGTCGATATGCAGGCGACCCGCGGTATCCACGATCAGCACGTCGGCAAACTGCTTGCGAGCGGCGGCGACCGCACCGCGAGCGATATCCACTGGCTTCTGGTCGGGCTCGGAGGGATAGAAAATTGCACCCACCTCACCGGCCAGCGTCTCCAGCTGCTTGATGGCGGCCGGGCGGTAGACGTCCGCACTGACCACCATGACCTTTTTCTTTTCCCGCTCCTGCAAGTATTTCGCGAGCTTGGCCACACTGGTGGTTTTACCGGCACCCTGCAGGCCCGCCATGAGGATGATCGCCGGAGGCTGTACCGCGAGATTCAGCGGCGTGGCCGCCTCCCCCATCACCTTGACCAGCTCGTCCTGCACAATCTTCACGAACTGCTGTCCGGGGTTCAGCGCCTTGCTGACGTCCTGCCCCACCGCTGCAGTGCGCACCTGCTGCACAAAGGCCTTGACCACCGGCAGTGCCACGTCTGCTTCCAGCAGCGCCTTGCGGACCTCCCGTAGTGTGTCGCGGATATTGTCATCCGTCAGGCGCGCCTTGCCCGTAACTTTTTTCAGTGCCGACGACAGACGGTCGCTCAGGTTATCGAACATATCACCTTCTCAAATCGTAAAAGCCTGATGGTCCGGGTGCTACCGGCCCCCAAAAACGC
Source organism: Microbulbifer pacificus (assembly GCF_033723955.1). Lineage (NCBI taxonomy): Bacteria > Pseudomonadati > Pseudomonadota > Gammaproteobacteria > Cellvibrionales > Microbulbiferaceae > Microbulbifer > Microbulbifer pacificus. The sequence continues at coordinate 767,111 of NZ_CP137555.1, forward strand.
GGCAGTATAGCCCAGCCGGGCTTTCCAGCACAGGCGCGCTGTGACACACTGCCCGCCCGGAACTTCAAGATAAAAACGACGGATCTACCCGATGGCGGCTCTGGCCCACTGGACGGCAATCGCACTTTACATCGCCACTACAGGTGTAGCGGCTGCATCCCTGTCTCGCCAATCCCCGGCTTACCGGCAGCCACTGCTGCTCGTGCTGTTTGCGCTTGCCATCGTCGCCCACGGAGTTTCACTCGCGTTCACCCTCCTTTCTGACCAGGGGTTCCGCTTCGATCTCGCGGCCATGTTGTCGCTGATCACCTGCTGTGTGGCGCTACTGCTGCTGCTCCTTTCGCTGCGACACCGCCTCAACCTGCTGATACTGGCCATCGCCCCGTTGGCGGCACTGGCTGAGATGGCGGCAGTACACGCCTGGGGAGGGGTACCGCCGCGGGCTCAGATTTCTCCAGGCATTGCCGCCCATGCCCTGCTGTCCATTTCCGCCTACTCACTGTTGACGCTGGCCACACTGCAGGCGATCTATCTTTACTGGCTCAACCAGCAGCTGCATAACCACCGCCCGGCGGGCATCAGCCGCATGCTGCCGCCTCTGCAGACCATGGAAAGCCTGCTGTTCGGACTGGTTGCCTTTGGCCAACTGTTGCTCACCGCTTCACTGGTGACCGGTGCATTGTTTGTCGACGATCTGTTCGCGCAGCATCTGGTACACAAAACCATCCTGTCGATCCTCGCCTGGGTTCTCTACAGCATCCTGCTGTGGGGGCACTGGAAAAAAGGCTGGCGCGGCAATACCGCGGTACGCTGGACACTTTCCGCCTTCGCGGTACTGATGCTGGCATTTTTTGGCAGTAAACTCGCACTGGAAGTCATCTTTGCCCGACACTGACCGCGTCAAACTTGCGAGCACTGGCAAACTGTTCCAATATCGCCCTGACCCCATAAAAAGAGTTCTCCCTTGAACGAGATGCCTCCCGGCCTACTGTTTGCACTGATAGGCCTGTTGATAGTTATTTCCGCTTTTTTTTCCAGCTCTGAAACCAGCATGATGGCGCTGAACCGCTACCGCCTGCGCCATCAGGCCAAAAGCGGCCACCGCGGCGCCATGCGCGCCGTGGACATGCTGTCGCGCCCGGACAAATTGATAGGCGCCATCCTGATTGGCAACAATCTGGTCAACATTCTCGCCACAAGTATCACTACAGCACTGTTCATGCGACTCTACGGCGAGGCTGGCGTCGCCTATGCCACCGTAGCCCTTACCTTTGTGGTACTCATATTTGCCGAGGTGACCCCGAAAACCATTGCCGCGCTCCACCCGGAAAAAATCGCATTCCCGGCCAGCGTGATTCTGCGCCCACTGATGTGGCTGATGGCACCTTTCGTATGGTTTGTAGGCAGTATTTCCAACGGTCTCGCACGCCTGGTAGGCGTGGAGGCCGGTAAGGAGTCCGAAGCCGAACACCTGGCACCGGAAGAACTGCGCACCGTGGTATTTGAATCCGGCGCGCTGCTACCCACCAAGCACAAGGGCATGCTGCTGAACGTGCTGGACCTGGATCAGGCCACCGTGGAAGACATCATGATTCCGCGCAACGAGGTTATCGGTATCGACCTCGACAGCTCCGCCGAGCAGATTCTGAAACAGCTGTCGGAGAGCAGTTACACCCGCCTGCCAGTCTACCGCGGTGACATCAATCAAGTGGTGGGCATCCTGCACCTGCGGCGCGCGGCACAGATACTGCGCGACGGACCGGAATCCCTCACCGCGGAAACATTGAAATCCCACCTGGACGAAACCTATTTCGTTCCCGAAGCAACCCCGCTGCCGACACTGCTGATGAACTTTCAGCAGAAGAAGCGCCGCATGGGCCTGGTGGTGGACGAGTATGGCGAAGTGATGGGAATTGTGACCCTGGAAGACCTGCTGGAAGAGATTGTCGGCGACTTTACCGCGAGCTCGGTTCCCAGTGACGACGAGGAAATCGTTGAGCAGGAGGGCGGCTGGTATCTGGTGGACGGCGGCACGTCGATTCGCGAAATCAACCGCACCCTGCACTGGGAACTCCCCACCGACGGCCCAAAAACCTTCAACGGCCTGATCATGGAGCACCTTGAGAGTATTCCAGAGGGCAATATCAGCCTGTATATCCAGAACTATCTGATCGAAATTGTGGAAGTATCCGACAAGATGATTACCAGCGCGCGGATCAGAAAGGCCGGCGGCTGATTCCGAAGAGCCTCTGCTTACACCAGCGCCAGCTGCCGCTGCACCGGCGCAAAACTCTTGCGGTGAATCGGCGTAACCCCCAACTGCGCCAGCGCCTCTATGTGTGCCTTTGTCGGGTAGCCTTTATGGCCGGCAAGGCCATACCCCGGATACTGCTGATCCAATAGCACCATCTCCCGGTCCCGCGTTACCTTGGCAAGAATGGACGCCGCCGCAATTGCGGCCACCCGATCGTCGCCCTTCACCACCGTATCGCAGGCGTAATGCCAGCCGGGCTTGCGATTTCCATCCACCAACACAAATTCAGGTTGCAGCGACAACTGCTCAACCGCACGCTTCATTGCCAACATGCTCGCATGCAGGATATTAATCTGGTCGATTTCCTCAACCGTCGCGCGGGCGATGGCAAAACTCAGCGCTTTTTCGCGGATCTCGTCAAACAAGGCCTCGCGTTTTTTTTCACTGAGTTTTTTCGAGTCCGCCAGCCCCGCAACCGGGTTTTGCGGGTCCAGGATCACCGCCGCGGCCACAACATCACCCGCCAGCGGCCCGCGCCCGACTTCATCGACGCCGGCGAGCAGTGTACCGGTATACGAGCATACGTAAGGAGGCAGTGTAGAGCTGGATTTCATGGGGATTCTATTCGTAACGGGAAAGATAGATTCGTCGGAAAAAAATTAACTATGCAGCAATTTACATACGGCATCCGCGGCTTTTTCCGACGCGTCGCGGCGCAGCTGCTGGTGCAGCTCAGTAAACGCTCTTCTCAGGCGATCACCGAGTAGTGGATCGTCAAAATAATTCAGCAGCGCCGCGCCCAGTGCTTCCGGCGTGGCGTCATTCTGGAGAATTTCCGGTACCAGTTCGCGCTGGGCCAGCAGGTTCGGCAGGGAAACCCAGGGGGTGTGTAGCATGCGCGAGAAAATCGCATAGGTGAGCGACGCCATTTTATAGGCCACCACCATGGGCTTATTCATCAGCATGGTTTCAAGGGTAGCCGTACCGGAAGCAATCAGCACCGCATCTGCGGCAGCCAGCGCCTGCTGGGAATTGCCATCCAGAACGGTTACGGGAAGCGCATCGATACCCGGCAGCTGCGTCAGTTGCTGCTCGATTTGCACCTTGCGATCCGGGCTCGCCGCCGGCAATACGAACTTCAGGTTTGGGCGGCGCTGGTAACACCAGAGTGCCGCCTGTAGAAATAGCGGCCCCAACAACCGGACCTCACCGCCGCGACTGCCCGGCAGCAGCGCCACAACCTCATCCTGCGGGGAGAATCCGAGCGCCTGCCTCGCTGCCAGAACATCCACATCCAGGGGAATCTCATCCGCTAGCGGATGGCCGACGAACGTGACCGGCACCTGGTGCTCGCGATAAAAATCCGCCTCGAACGGCAACAGGGTGAGCATGTGATCCACCGCGCGGGCGATTTTTTTGATGCGCCCCTGTCGCCAGGCCCATACCGATGGGCTGACATAATGCACAGTGGGAATACCGGCAGAGCGCAGCGCCTCTTCCAGCCCCAGATTGAAGTCTGGCGAATCAATGCCGATGAAAACATCGGGCGGGTCCGCGAGAAAATTCTCGCGCAGGGTACGGCGGATCCGCAGCAGCTCCGGCAGCCGCTTCAACGGCTCCACCAGCCCCATGACGGACAGGCGGTCCATCGGGAACATGGATTCTGCACCCAGTGCCTGCATGCGTGGACCGGCAATACCGCGAACTTCCACCGCAGAAAAACGCTTTTTGAGCGCTGCAATCAGGCCCGCACCGAGAATATCTCCCGAAGCTTCGCCCGCCAGCATACCGACACGCAGTGTGCGCGCTTCCACTAACGACGCCCTCAACGAACGATGCCGCGGGTCGAATTTTGCAGGGAGTCGATCCACGGCTGGATTGCCGCCGACTCCTGGCGCAACTGCAGCAGTGACTCCAACGCCTCATCGGTGGTCAAACCGCGGCGGTAAACAATCTTGTAAGCACGGTTGATCAGCGCGATGTCCTCGCGGCTGAATCCCCGACGGCGCAGGCCTTCGGCGTTGATGGTCTTGGCCTCTGCGGGATTGCCAGTCACCATCACATAGGCCGGCACGTCCTTGCCGACACCACAACCCATACCGGTAAACGCGTGTTCGCCGATGCTGCAGTGCTGGTGGACAAGGGTGTATCCACTGAGGATTGCCCAGTCCCCTACCTGCACATGGCCGGCAAGTGCCACGTTGTTGACGAGAATGGTGTTATTGCCGATCACACTGTCGTGGCCGATATGGGCATAAGCCATCAGCAGATTGCCATTGCCGATCGTGGTCTCACCGCGGTCCTGAACCGTACCGCGATGAATCGTGACCCCCTCGCGAATCACATTGTCATCACCAATCACCAGCGTGGTCGGCTCGCCCTGATACTTCTTGTCCGGGGTATCCTGCCCCACAGTGGCAAACTGGTATATGCGGTTGTTTTTACCCAGCCTGGTCGGCCCGCTGAGCACAACGTGAGAGGCGATGTCACAACCATCGCCGATCTCCACACCCGGTCCAATTACGCTGTAAGGGCCGATTTGCACGCCTTCGCCAATTTTTGCCGAGTCATCGACAATGGCGGTCGGGTGAATCCTGGTCTGCATTCCGTGGTTTTCTCCTCACCGGTTCGGGCTACGCAAAGAATTCAGATTACGGTTCATTGCGCCCCCGTCATTCACTCGCTGTGGTTCAGATTTTCTTTACCGCACACAGAATATCCGCGGAGGCTGCGAGCTCACCGTCAACGCTGGCCTTTCCGGCAAACTTCCAGATGCCTCGACGCTCGGAAATCACTTCAGACTCCAGCTGCAGGCGATCACCCGGGACGACCTGGCGCTTGAAACGCACATTGTCGATGCCTGCAAACAGGTACAGGTAACCATCTTCGGGCTTCTGCCCGAGGGTTTTAAAGCCGAGAATACCGGACACCTGGGCCAGCGCCTCCACGATCATCACGCCGGGAAAAATCGGCATTTCCGGAAAGTGGCCATTGAACACCTCCTCATTGATAGAGATGTTCTTATAGCCTTTGATCGACTTACCCTTTTCCAGCTCGACAACGCGGTCCACCAGAAGAAAAGGATAGCGGTGCGGAAGATATTGACGAATTTCCTGTACGTCCATCATGACGAATTGTCCCCAGAAACCACTTCGGGGCGTCGAACGCCCCGAATTTGCTTAAAAAATCTGACTGATTGAAATCGGCAAGGTGCGGAATCTATTCCAGATCACCTCGCGGCGTATTGTCTGTCACCTGTCCAAGACTAGCTGCAAATGCTTTTTCGAGCTCGCTCAGGCGACGGGCCATCTGGTCCAACTGCCCGAAACGCACCGCATTTCGACGCCACGAGCGACTATCGGAAAACGGCGTACCACTGGAGTAGGAACCGGCCTCATCTATGGATTTGGTCACCAGCGAGCGGGCGGTAACGTGACTGCGATCGGCGATGGTGACGTGACCGACAATACCGGCGCCGCCGGCAATGGTGCAGTGTTTGCCGATGACCGCACTGCCAGCCACCGCGGAACAAGCAGCCATGGCTGTATAGTCACCGATTTGCACATTGTGCGCGATTTGCACCATGTTGTCGATCTTGACCCCACGGCCAATTACTGTGTTGCCAAGCGCTCCACGGTCGATGCAAGTACAGGCTCCGATCTCTACCTCGTCGGCAATTTCGACGCCTCCCAGCTGATGGATTTTGGTCCACCGCCCCTGGCTCGGCGCGAAACCGAAGCCATCGGCGCCGATCACCGTGTTGCTGTGCACGCTACAGTCGGCACCGATATAGCAGCCATGATAGATGACGACATTGGGAAAAAGCCGTGAACGAGCACCGATTTCACTGCCCTCGCCCACCACACAGCCAGCTCCGATCACGGCGTGCTCGGCAACCTTGGCATGGGCCTCGATGACAGCAGCGGGGCCGATATACGCCGTAGAGTGTACTTCCGCACTGGGATGCACAGAGGCGCTCGCGTCCACACCGGCGGCATATTGCGGGGTTTTGTCGTAAATCGCAGTCGCAAGGGCAAACGCGTGATACGGATTTGCCACCACCAGCGCGGTTACCGGGCAAGTGGCCGCCAGCTCTTCCGTCACCAGCACGGCACAGGCCCTGGTGTCAGCGAGAAACCGCCGGTAATTGGCGCTGGCGAGAAAACTGACTTCGTTTTCACAGGCGTCCTGCAGGGTGTTGAGACCGGCAGGGACCTGATCACCACGGGCACCAGGCGCCAGGCGCAACTGGGCGCCCAGCGTTTCAGCCAACTGAGCCAGCGTTGGCTGCTCGTTCATGGATTTGGTCACTTTTCGGAAAATTACTTCGCGGCGTTCAGGCGCTTGACCAGCTCTTCGGTCAGGTTGGCATCAGTACCTGCATATACCGCCGCGCTGGCGTCCAGTACCAGATCCAGCTTGCGCTCTTTGATAACAGCTTCCAGCGCTTCCTTGGCCTTCGGCAGCAGGTCTTTTTGCAGATCCTGGACAGCCTGCCCTTCCATTGCGCGCAGCTTTTTCACTGCGGTTTCGAAATCAGAGCGCTTGAAATTCATCTTGCGTTGTTCCTCGGCCTTTTTTTCTTCAGACCAGGTCACGCCATTTTTCTGCGCGTCTTCCGCCATTTTCTGCACTTCCGCGCGGATGCTTTCCGCGCTGTTTTGCAGCTGGGAGTACTCGGAGCTGGTCTTCAGTGCATTGATTTTCGCAGTCGCCTTTTCGGTACTCATGATGGCAGCCTGGATATTCACTACGGCAACTTTGGTTTGCGCAGACGCAGCACCGGCAAACAGCAGACCCGCCAAAATAATTGCAGTGGCTTTAACAAATTTGAACACGTTTATTCTCCGTAACTCGGTAAATTTCAGGTGCCCCTTAAGGCACACATTATTATCAAAAACAGCCTGCCGCCCCGCACAAAACCCCAAACGGGAGCGGCGACATACCCTCTATTTAGAAACTGTTGCCCAGCGAGAACTGGAACACTTCCACATCGTCGTCCTCGTTTTCACGCAGCGCCTTGGAAAGGCTGAAGGTGAGCGGACCAAATCCGGTAATCCAGGTCAGGCCAATACCGGCAGAGACGTTAAGGTAATCGACGTCAATATCGTAACAGTTAAGTTGGGTAGCGCCACAGCTGCTGCTGAAAACGTTACCCGCATCGATAAAGAATGCCGACTGCATTGAGCGCTGATCTTTCACGAACGGAATCGGGAAAATCACTTCCGCACTGCCTTCCACCAGAATATTGCCACCGAATGGATCGGGACGGCGACCGGAGGACTCCGTCACCAGTTCTCCGGTATCGGTATTCAATACATAACACCGCTTGGTGACACTGCCTTCAGCATCCACCGCACAGCTCACGTAGTCATAGAACTCCGCCGGAGTGGAGCGCGGCCCAAGGGTGTTGCGCTCGAAACCGCGCACCGAGCCGAAACCACCGCCGTAGAAGTTTTCAAAGAACGGCAGGACGTCAGTATCGCCATAGCCATCGGCGTAGCCGAGTCGGGTGCGCAGACGCAGAGTGAAATCCTTGGTCAGCGGGCGGAAATACTGTGCGGTATAGATGAATTTGTAGTATTCGAGGTCACCACCGGGCAGCGCGATCTCCATGGATGCTTGCTGCGAAGCACCGCGGGTGGCAAGAATGCCACGGTTAAGCGTCGAGCGCGCGTACGACGTGGTCAGTGACCAGGTATCAAACGCGTCGCCGTACAGATCGACGAAACCATCGTAATTCATATTCAGCAAGTTCGGACCCAACTCGCTGCTCAGATCCAGCGCTTCACCCGCCTCCACGGCTGCAGCAAGCTCTTCAGAAATGGTGGTGAGATCACCGAGATCGACCTCACCAGTCACACCGCTGATCGGACGCGGGCTGGCGATGATTTCCTGAACCGAGCTACTACCGGTGCTCAGCTCCAGATGGTTGAAGCCCACATTCAGGCCAATACGGGAGATTTCAGAAATCGGATAACCGAAGCTCAGTCCCGCACCATAGGTGGTGGTGTTGTAGCTGGACAGGTTGATCTCAGAGTAGTCGCGCTCCTGGTAGAACACGTTGAAACCGCGGCTGACACCGTCCGGCGTGAAGTAAGGATCGGTATAGGAAAAATTCACCACGGTCTGGTAACGGGAGGTATTCACCGCGAAGCCGACGGATTTACCGGTGCCAAGCCAGTTGTTTTCCTGAACGTTGGCGCCCAGTACCAGGCCGCTGCCCTGGGCGTAACCTACGGTACCGCCGATGGAGCCGGAAGGTTGCTCTTCTACGGTGTATTCCACGTCAATCTGGTCGGACGTACCCGGGACCTCAGTGGTTTCCACCTGTACTTCCTTGAAGTATCCGAGACGTTCGAGGCGCACCTTGGACTGCTCGATACGCGCCGAGGATGCCGAGGCGGATTCCATCTGCCGCATTTCCCGGCGCAGTACGTCGTCAGAGGTACGGGTGTTACCGCGGAAATTGATGCGGCGCACATAGGCACGCTTGCCCGGGTCGATAAAGAACGTAACCTTAACGGTTTTGTCTTCTTCATTGGCTTCGGGCATACCGTTCACTTCCGCAAAGGTATAGCCCTCATTCCCCAGTCGCTTGGTAATATAGTCGGAGGTGGTGGTCATCAGGACCTGGGAAAAAGTCTGCCCCTTGCGCACCAGCAACAGGCGGCGGATCTCCTCCTCGGAGACTACCGGATCACCGGCCAGCTCCACATCGGACACCGTGTATACATCACCCTCGGTGATATTGACGGTGATGAAAACGCTTTTCTTGTCCGGGCTCAGCGACACCTGGGTGGAGTCGATCTTGAACTCAAGATAGCCGCGGTCGAGATAATAGGACTCCAACCGCTCGAGGTCGCCGGTCAGTTTCTCGCGGGAGTATTTGTCGTCACTGTTCAGCCACGACAGCCAGCCGGTGGTCTGCAGTTCGAAAATTTCGCCCAGCTCGTCATCGGAAAACGCCTGGTTGCCGACCACGTTGATGTGCTTGATCGCTGCAACAGAGCCCTCGTCCACCACAACTTTCAGTTCAACCTGGTTGCGCGGTAGCTCTTTCACTTCGGTTTTCACACTGGCACCGTAGCGGCCCTGGGCCACGTACTGGCGCTGAAGCTCCTGCGCCAGGCCTTCCAGCGTTGCGCGCTTGAAAATCTGACCTTCGGCAAGACCGTTGTCGTTCATCCCCTTCAACAGGTCTTCGGTCTTGATCGCCTTGTTGCCGGTGATTTCAATCTTGGAGATAGCCGGACGCTCGCGCACGGTGATAACCAGTACACCGTTCTCACGACCGATCTGGATATCCTGAAAGTATCCAGTACGGAACAGCGCACGGGTCGCACTCTGGATTTCCACGCTTTCAACCTGATCGCCCACCCGTACAGGCAGTGCAGCGAACACGGTACCGGCGGAAACCCGCTGCAGGCCCTCTACGCGAATATCGTTGACCACAAACGACTGCGCGTAGGCGGTAATTGGCAGTGCCAGGCCGAGCGAAGCCGCTTTCAGGAAATTTTTCATCTACTAATTCCGAGTTTTTATTCGCAATTCCAGCCGGGCCTCGGGCCCGTTCAATTCTGTTGTGCCGTCAGGCACCCAAATCAGACATCTAAAGTCGAAGAATGTCGTTGTAAAGGGCCAGCGCCATGATCCCCAGCACCATGGCCATTCCCACCTGCAGGCCGATCATCTGCACCCGCTCGGATACCGGCGAGCCCTTGATGGCTTCGATACCGTAGTAAAGCAGGTGCCCGCCATCCAGAACCGGGATGGGCAGCAGGTTCAGCACGCCGAGACTGATACTCAGCAATGCCAGCAATGACAGGAATGACTGCCAACCGGCGTTCGCCGAGGTGCCGGCCACTTTAGCAATGGTGATTGGGCCACTCAAGTTGCGGGTCGAGAGCTGCCCGAACAGCAGTTTTTTCAGGCTGTCGAGAGTGAACAGCGTCTTGCTCCAGGTTTCCTCGAGCCCCTTTTCAAACGCACTCAATACGCCGTAGTGGTAGCGACGCACCTTGTCTTCCGGCCAGGAAGCACCGACCGGCGCCACACCAACGCGACCGATCTGCTCACCGTTGTCCAGTTTGACCAGGTCGGGCGTGACGGTGAGTACCTGCTCCGCTCCGTCCCGCAGTACTGTTATCTGCACCGGCTGCTGCGGGTGCGCCTTGATGTAACCGGTCCAGTCGTCCCAGGTGTCGAATTCGCGCCCGTCGGTCGCCACAATTTCATCGCCGACCTGCAAGCCGCCCTGCTCCGCGGGACTGCCGGGCATAACCTGGGACAGTTTCATACTGGCTTCAGGCACCCACAGTGAAACGCCGATTTCCTCCAGCGGGTCAGGCACCTCCTGGCCCGCCAGCCAGCGGTCGATATCCGCATACATGTGGTATTCCAGGGAAGAATCCGGATAGCGCACGGTAAACTTGATATCGCCGGTATCCCCGAGGCGATTGGCCAGGCGCCAGTTCAGGGCCTGCCAGGTAGGTGTGGAGTGATCATCGACCGAGACAATTTCCTGCCCCTGCTCGAGGCCGGCAACCGCAGCCAGACTACCCGGCTCCACTTTGCCGACCACCGGCACCGGCCCGGAAGTACCACCGAGGAAAACACCCCAGAACAGCACAATCGCGAGAAGAAAGTTGGCAACAGGGCCCGCCGCGGCAATGGCCATACGCGCCCATACACTCTTGCGGTTAAACGCGCGATCCAGCTCTTGCGGCGCCACCACGCCTTCGCGCTCGTCGAGCATCTTGACGTAGCCGCCGAGGGGTATTGCAGAAATAGTGAACTCGGTGCCGTGGCGATCGTAGCGGGAAAACAGGCGACGGCCGAAGCCGACGGAAAAACGCAGCACCTTGACCCCGCACCAGCGCGCCACAATAAAGTGGCCGAACTCGTGAAAGCTCACCAGGACACCGAGGGCTACCAGAGCCCAGACTGCAGTCTGTAAGAAATCTAGCATGGGGTCAGTTTACATTGATCTCGTTTGCGGGCGCGCAGCACCCGTACGGGCGCCATACAGTTCTTCCAACACCTCTACTGCCCGTTCACGAGCACTCTGATCAGCCAGTTCGACTGCATCCAGGCCCGTCAGTTCAACCACTTCCGTGGTTTTCATCACCTTTTCGATGAGCCGGGCGATCCCGGTGAACGGCAATATGCCGGAGAGGAAGGCATCTACGGCAACTTCATTGGCGGCATTCAACGTAGTCGGCGCACTGCCGCCGACTTCCATCGCTTCCCGCGCCAGACGCAGACAAGGAAAACGCGACTCGTCCGGAGCCTCGAAATCGAGCCGCCCCTGAGCAATCAGGTCCAGTGCGGCAACGCCGCTGTCGATACGCTCTGGAAAGGCCAGTGCGTGGGCGATCGGCGTGCGCATATCGGGGTTACCCATTTGCGCCAGCAGCGAGCCATCCCGGTACTGCACCATCGAGTGCACGATACTTTGCGGGTGCACCACCACCTGAATATCCGCCGGTGTGGCGTGGAAAAGATAGCAGGCTTCGATGAACTCCAGTCCCTTGTTCATCATGGTGGCGGAATCCACGGAAATCTTGCGCCCCATGGACCAGTTCGGGTGCTTGCACGCCTGCTCCGGCGTCACCGAATCCAGCGCCGCAAGGTCTGTGGTGCGGAAAGGGCCACCGGAACCGGTCAGCAGTATACGCTCGACCCCCGAGCCGTCCAGGCTTTCGCAGGGATAGGGAAGGCACTGGAAAATGGCGTTGTGTTCGCTGTCGATGGGCAGCAACTGCGCGCCACTTTCCGCCAGCGCGGCCATAAACAGCGGCCCTGCCATCACCAGGGATTCCTTGTTCGCCAACAGCACCTTCTTGCCGGCGTGCACCGCCGCCAGTGTCGGTTTGAGGCCGGCGGCCCCCACGATCGCGGCCATCACTACCGCGACTTCATCGTCCGCCGCCACCCGGCACAGAGCCTCGATACCCCACAGTACCTCGGTGGTGAGATTGTCGGCTTGCAACGCCTGTCGCAGCTGCGCTGCCTTTTCCTGGTCCAGCACCACCGCATAGCGCGGGGAAAAACGCCGACATTGCTGCGCCAGTTCATCGACGCGGTCGCGGGCGGTAAGCGCGAATACAGAATACTTTTGCGGATGACGCGCCAGTACATCCAGGGTACTGACACCGATGGAGCCGGTGGACCCGAGCACACAGACAGGTTGTGGGGTCGTGGAATACATTGAACGAATTACCTCTGCGGCGCCGAAGCACACCGCAGCAAGCGGGTGTCGGAGCCGATTCTCGTCAGCAGTATTGATAGCGGGCGATTGATTGACAATGGATCGCGCGGTTTACGGGTCGTCACTACAGATACTTGTGCAGCTCGCTGGCCAGCGCCGCCATGGTGAATACCGGCAGGGCTGCTGTGAGACTGTCGAGTCGATCCAGGATGCCACCGTGCCCCGGCAAAATCCGGCTGCTGTCCTTGATACCACGGTGGCGCTTGAACATGCTCTCTACCAGGTCACCGATCACCGATGCCAGCGCAGTTACCAGCACACCGACGGTAAACAGCGTGGTGTTTTTCGCTGGCAGTTCAAACGCATAGGAAACCAGCAGCGCCAGAACCAGACAGGCCGCGAGGCCGCCAAAAAATCCCTCCCAGGATTTGCCCGGGCTCACCTCGCGGGCGAGCTTGTGTTTGCCGTACTTGCGGCCGACAAAATAAGCCCCGACATCCGCGGCGACCACGATCGCCACCACGAACAGCACCAACCAGGCGCCGTGTTCGAGCCCCTGCAGGATAACCACCGACAGCCACGCGGGAACCAGTACCACCAGGCCGATCAGGCCGCGGGCCCAGCGATTGCCCCACAGCATCGCACTGGCGGGATACCCCTGCACCCACAAAAATGCGAGCGCCCACCAACCACAGGCCACCACCAGAATCTGGCGCGCGCGGTCAACATCGGGGCTTGAGAAATCAAAATTGAAAACGTAACTGGCAGTGCCGACGAGCGCGGCGCCGAGGGCACCGAGGAATACAAACCGCAGCGCGCGATTCAGATTGGAAAGGTTTGCCCACTCCCAACCACCCAAAAGGATGATCGCCGCCACCACGATGGCGAACCACTGCATGGGCACGAAGAACAGCAGCCCGAGGAACAGAGCAACCAACACCAGCGCGGTAATTATTCTTTGTTTTAGCACCGTTTAACCCTTGATCAGTTCAATCTGGCAACCGGTAGAGCGCACCTGCCGCATCCATCGCAAACGTATGTTTCACATTTGCTATCGCAATCAGGCCTGCGCTTCCAGTCCATCTTCACTGCGGCCACCGTAACGGCGATCGCGCTGGCGGAAAGCCGCTATGGCCTCATCCAGCTCTTCGACCCCGAAATCCGGCCACAGCGTATCGGTAAAATAAAATTCACTATAGGCGGCTTGCCAGAGGATAAAGTTGCTGATGCGTTGCTCCCCACTGGAGCGGATCAGCAGATCCACCGGCGGGAGATCCGCCAGTTGCACCCGCTCTGCAAGCGCCGCCTCGTCTATAGATTCCACGGAGCGGCGACCACTGGCCACCTCTTCTGCCAGCGCGCGGGCAGCCTGGGCGATATCCCATTGGCCGCCGTAATCTGCAGCAATCACCAGCGTGCCCTGCTCGCCGCCCCGGGTCATCGCTTCGGCTTCCGCAATGGCCCGCTGCAGCCGCGGCGAGAACCGGTCGCGACGACCGATCACCCGCAACTCGACCCCTTGCTCCTGCATCCGCCGCGCTTCGCGCCGCAGATAGGAGTGAAACAGGGTCATCAGCAACTCCACCTCTTTCGGTGGACGCTGCCAGTTCTCACTGGAAAATGCGAACAGGGTGAGCGCCTCCACACCGCGCTCTTTGCAGGCCTCGATCAGATCGCGGATCCGCTCGACACCCGCCTTGTGCCCGGCAGACGGCGACAGCCCCTTGCGTGCGGCCCAGCGACCATTGCCATCCATGATTATGGCAATATGGCGCGGTCCCGCAGGTTCCCGTCCCGTCACATCCGTACCGCTCACAGACATCAGATTTCCATCAGATCCTTTTCTTTTGCCGCCAGCGCTTTCTCCACTTCGGCAACGTACTTGTCGGTCAGCTTCTGAATCTCGTCTCCTGCGCGGCGCTCATCGTCCTCGGAGATTTCTTTGTCTTTTTCCAGAGCCTTCACTTCCGCCAGCGCATCGCGGCGCACGTTGCGGATGGCGACACGCGCGTTCTCCGCTTCACCCTTGGCCTGGCGAATGAAGTTTTTGCGGGTCTCTTCCGTCAGCATCGGCATCGGGATACGGATCACACTGCCAGCGGTGCTCGGGTTCAGGCCGAGGTCGGACTTCATGATCGCTTTTTCGATGTCCGGCACCAGGTTCTTTTCCCACGGGGTTACGGACAGGGTACGCGCGTCTTCCACGGTGACGTTGGCCACTTGCGACAGCGGGGTATCTGAGCCGTAGTAGGAAACCATAACACCATCGAGGATGCTCGGGTGTGCGCGGCCGGTACGGATCTTGTTGAAGTTGCTTCCCAGCGCTTCGATGGATTTTTTCATGCGCCCTTCGGCGTCTTTTTTGATGTCGTTGATCACTGATTCACATCCTCTTCAATAAGTGTGCCCTCTTCGCCGCCCACAACGATGTTCAGCAGTGCGCCGGTCTTGTCCATCCGGAATACGCGCACAGGCAGATTGTGTTCGCGGCAGAGGCAGATTGCCGTTAAATCCATAACCCCGAGCTTCTTGTCGAGCACCTCATCGTAGGTGAGGCGGTCGTAGCGGGTGGCATCGGGCACCAGTTTCGGGTCGGCGGAGTAGACGCCGTCCACCTTGGTGGCCTTCAATACCAGCTCGGCGTCAATCTCGATCCCCCGCAGACAGGCGGCGGAGTCGGTAGTGAAAAACGGGTTACCGGTACCGGCGGCAAAAATCAGCACTTCGCCCCGCTCCAGGTAGCGAATGGCGGCGCGACGATCGTAGTGGTCGACAATACCGCTCATCTGGATCGCGGACATGACCCGCGAGGAAATATTCGAGCGCTCCAGTGCATCGCGCAGCGCCAGCGCATTCATGACCGTAGCCAGCATACCCATGTGGTCACCGGTCACACGGTCGAGTCCGGCAGCATTCAGCGCCGCGCCGCGGAACAGGTTGCCACCGCCGACCACCAGGCCGACCTGCACACCTATGCCCACCAGCTGGCCGATCTCCAGCGCCATCTTGTCCAGTACTTTGGGGCTGATTCCAAACCCCTGTTCGCCCATCAGCTCTTCTCCGCTGAGCTTTAACAGGATTCGCTTGTACTTACGGTCTTTAATACCTGGCATCCCTTGTTCCTCAACTGTCACGGGCTAAATTCTGGGTTGAGACGCAAATCCTGTTCCGATTCACGCCCGCCGAACATTACAACAAATTCGGCGCTTTACCTATGGCTTTGCCGAGCGCGCAGGTCACTGAACTTTAGATTCGGCCGCTCGCGCAACCAATCGTTCAATTTGCAACCAGTACATTTACGACAAGCCAGATACCAGCGCGGGGTGTCCCGGTGCCATTCTGATGAACACACCGGGAACACCCCGCTGGTGCCAGCGACTCACAGTCGCCGGCAATCAAGGCATCAGGAGCTGGATTTGACCTGCGCAGCTACTTCCGCTGCGAAGTCCACCACTTCCTTCTCGATACCTTCGCCTACTTCGAAGCGCACAAAGCCCAGAACATCCGCGCCCGCGTCCTTGGCCAGCTTGCCAACGGTCACGTCCGGGTTCTTGACGAAGGGCTGCTCAACCAGGCTGTTTTCCTTCAGGAACTTGTTGATACGGCCGCCCATCATCTTCTCGACGATTTCGGCAGGCTTGCCAGCCATATCCGGCTGCGCCTTGATGATTTCCTTCTCTTTCTCAACCACTTCCGGAGACATGTCTTCCGGCTTCACAACCTGCGGGTTGGACGCGGTTACGTGCATGGCGATGTCGCGCGCGAGCTCCACGTTGGCGCCACTCAGGGCAACCAGAACCGCGAGGCGGTTGTTGGAGTGTACGTAGGCGCCCACAACCGGAGCTTCTACCAGCTGAATGCGACGCACACCGATGTTTTCACCGATTTTCTGTACCAGCGCTTCGCGGTCAGCTTCCAGCGCGCCTTCCATCAGCGCAGCTACGTCCTGCTGACGCTCGGCAAATGCCTTGTCCACAACCTTGGCAACAAAGCCCAGGAAGTTGTCGTCGCGGGCAACGAAGTCGGTTTCGGAGTTCACTTCAACCAGAACACCGTAGCTGCCGTCTTCGGCAACTTTGGCAGCAACAACGCCGTCGGCGGCGGTGCGGCCAGCTTTCTTGGCGGCCTTCAGGCCAGATGCCTTGCGCAGGTCGTCGATCGCTTTTTCGATGTCACCATCGGCTTCGGTCAGTGCTTTTTTGCACTCCATCATCGGCAGACCGGTGCGCTCGCGCAGTTCTTTTACCATTGACGCGGTAATCGCCATGATTCAATCCTCGGGTTCAGATTCAAATTCTTTGATGGATTTGAAAAAAAGGGGCCGGATAAGAGGCCCCTTTTCCCTGCAGCGTAACTCAGATTTGTTACACCGCCAGTAGCCTTGCGGCTTATTGCGCAGCGGCTTGGTCGTCGCCGGCTTCGACGTACTCGCTCGGAGCAGCGTTGCCACCCGCATTCGCAGCACCGGCCAGTACGGCGTCGGCTACGGCAGTGGTGTACAGCTTGATCGCGCGGATGGCGTCGTCGTTACCCGGGATAATGTAGTCAACACCTTCCGGGCTGCTGTTGGTATCCACGATACCAATAACAGGAATACCCAGCTTGTTGGCTTCCTGAATCGCGATGCGCTCGTGGTCAACGTCGATCACGAACAGCGCATCCGGCAGACCGCCCATGTCCTTGATACCACCGATGGAGCGCTCGAGCTTCTCCATGGCACGGGTACGCATCAGAGCTTCTTTCTTGGTCAGCTTCTCGAAGGTGCCGTCCTGGGACTGGGCTTCCAGATCGCGGAAACGCTTGATGGAAGCGCGGATGGTTTTGTAGTTGGTGAGCATACCACCCAGCCAGCGGTTGCTGACGTAAGGCTGACCTGCACGCTCCGCCTGCTCCTGAATGGACTTCTGCGCAGCGCGCTTGGTACCAACGAACAGAACCTTCTTCTTCTGCGCAGCCATACCCTTGATGATCTGCAGCGCTTCGTTGAAGGCCGGAACAGTGTGCTCCAGGTTGATGATGTGAATCTTGTTGCGGGCACCAAAGATGTATTGACCCATCTTCGGGTTCCAGTAGCGAGTCTGGTGACCAAAGTGGACACCAGCCTGCAGCATATCGCGCATGCTGACTTGCGGCATAATAAACCTCAATTTTCAGACGGAAGCGGCGGATTTAACGAAATTCCGGCCATTTCCCGGGTTGCATCCTCCATATACCCCATTCACCAATCCCCGCCAGCAGCCGAAGCCGTGACCGCGGAGACACCCAGGCGAATGTGCCGGTACATGTGCGGCGTTTGTATGGAATCAGGCACCGGGTGCCTATTCCAGATGATAGTTTTCGCTCGGGACATGCCCAAAGCGGCGCGCTTTATACCACATCCCCCCGATCGCTGGAAGCGCAAACACCGCCAGGAACCGTCCGTCGCCCCACGGAATCCAGCCGCTTATACCATAGCAGCGGCGCTCTGATGCCGCCGGGCGGCAATTCCGCTACAATACCGCGCCGCAACCGGCGGCCGGACGCAACGGCCCCGGGCAAGACACATCGACCGAGCAACGAACGAGTTACCTGGAAAGCTTCATGACCAATGCCGTAAAGACACCGGAACAGATCGCCAAAATGCGCACCGCGGGCCGCCTGGCCGCAGAAGTACTGGAGATGATCGGCGAATATGTGGTCCCCGGCGTCACCACCGAGGAGCTTGACCAACGCTGCCATGACTATATCGTCAACGTACAGCAGGCCATCCCCGCCTGCCTCGGCTACCGCGGCTTCCCGAAATCCATCTGCACGTCGGTGAATGAAGTCATCTGCCACGGCATCCCGGCAGAATCCAAGGTGCTGAAGAAGGGCGATATCATCAATATCGATGTGACCGTGATCAAGGATGGCTGGTACGGCGACACCTCCAAGATGTACTTTGTTGGAACCCCCGCCCCCCATGCTGAACGCCTGGTCAAGGTCACCCAGGAGTGCCTGTACAAGGCCATCGAAATCGTGCGCCCCGGTACCACCCTCGGCGATATCGGCCATGTGATCCAGCAGCACGCCGAGAGCAACTATTACTCGGTGGTAAAGGACTTCTGCGGTCACGGTATTGGCGAGGTCTTCCACGAGGACCCGCAGATCCTGCACTACGGCAAGCCCGGTACCGGACAGGTGCTGGAAGAAGGCATGACCTTCACCATCGAACCCATGATCAATGCCGGCAAGCCCGGCAGCCGCGTGCTGCGTGACGGCTGGACTGCCGTGACCGTAGACCGCCGTCTGTCCGCCCAGTGGGAGCACACCATGGTGGTCACCGGCACTGGCGTTGAGATCCTGACCGCGCGCAAGGAGGAGTCTTTCTAAGCCACCTCGCACATCGAGGCGGCACAACCGCGCGAACATGGCCTGAAGCGGCCAGGGAAGGAACAACCGGTACAGTGAAGAGCCCTGTGCCGAACCGGAATCTATATCGATGAATTCCATGCAGCTGGCCCAGATCCCGCATTTTGAAAAGCCCCTGTTTTTCTTCGACCAGTCGCGCTTCCGCCGCGACCTCGAAGAGGGCGCGCGCCCGCGCCTGGAAATCTTCCGCGACGCGGTAGGCGCCGCCAATACCCAGATGGCCAGGCGCTTTCGCGAGGGTGAGGACGTACGCACCCTGGTCTACGAGCGCGCCCTGTTCGTCGACTGCCTGCTGCACTACGCCTGGTACCAGTACCAGTGGCCGCAGAACATCGCCCTGCTGGCGGTGGGCGGCTACGGCCGCGGCGAGCTCCATCCCAAATCCGATATCGATCTGCTGATCCTGAGCGACGACAAGCCAGACGCCGCCGCAATCGACAATATCGAGCGTCTTGTCGCCTTCCTGTGGGACCTGAAACTGGATATCGGCCACTCTGTGCGCACCATCGAGCACTGCGTGGAAATGGCCGCAGCGGATATCACCGTCGCCACCAACCTGCTGGAATGTCGCACTGTGGTCGGCAACCCCGCCCTGTGTGAGGCGCTGACCGAGCGCATGACGCCGGATGACCTGTGGCCGGCGGACAAATTCTTCCAGGCGAAATTTGAAGAGCAGGAGGAGCGCCACCGCAAGCAGCGCGGTGCCGAATACAACCTCGAACCCAATATCAAGAACGCGCCGGGCGGCCTGCGGGATATTCAGACCATTAACTGGGTTGCCAAGCGCTATTTCCAGGTGCGCACCCTGAAGCAGCTGCAGGGCAAGGGCTTTTTCACCGAGCAGGAATTCGCGATCCTGCAGTCCGGTGAAGACTTCCTGTGGCGGGTGCGCTACGGCCTGCACCTGCTGGCGGGCCGCCCGGAAGAGCGGCTGTTGTTTGACTACCAGCGCGAGCTGGCGCGGGAGTTCGGCTACAAGGACAACGAGTCGCACCTTGCGGTCGAGCAGTTCATGCACACCTACTACCGCATCGTGATGGCACTGCGGGAGCTGAATGACGTGCTGCTGCAGTTCCTCGACGAGGTGATCCTGCAACGTGGCAAGCACCTTCCGGTAACCCCCATCAACGAGCGCTTCCAGTTGCGCGGCAACACCATCGAAGCGACGGTGACCCGCACCTTCACCGAGAACCCCTCGGCGCTGATGGAAATCTTCGTGCTGATGGCGAAAAACCCGGAAATTCACGGGGTGCGCGCGTCCACCATCCGCCTGATCCGCGAGCATCGCCACCTGATCGACGACCAGTTCCGCGCCGACCCCACCAACGCGCGCCTGTTTATGCAGCTGCTGCGCAGCCCCCGCGGCCTGTCCACCCAGCTCACACGCATGACCCGCTACGGGATTCTCGGCCGCTACCTGCCGGAGTTCGGCCGCGTCACCGGGCAGATGCAACACGACCTGTTCCATATCTACACCGTGGACGCCCACACCCTGCAGGTGGTGCGCAACATGCGCAGCTTCCGCGGCGATGACGCCTGGGAGAAATTCCCGCTGGCGGCGGAAATCCTGTCGCGCATGCGCAAGCCGGAGCTGCTGTATATCGCCGGCCTGTACCACGATATCGCCAAGGGCCGCGGCGGCGACCACTCCAAACTGGGAGTGGTAGACGCGGAAGCCTTCTGCCAGCGCCACGATCTCTCCGCCCGCGACACTCGCCTGGTGTGCTGGCTGGTGGAAAAACACTTGTTGATGAGTGCGGTGTCGCAGAAGCAGGACATTACCGATCCGGAAGTGGTGCACGCGTTTGCCGCCGAAGTGGGCGACCGCGAGCACCTGGATTACCTCTATGCGCTGACCGTGGCAGACATCAACGCCACCAACCCCGACCTGTGGAACAGCTGGCGCGCCAGCCTGATGCGCCAGCTGTACCAGTACACCCAGCGCGCCCTGCGCCGCGGACTGGAAAACCCAATCGACCGCGACGAAATTTATGAGGAAACCCAGGCCCAGGCGCGCAATATGCTGCGCGCCATGGGGATTCCCAGCAACGCGGTGGAAGACATCTGGTGTGAAATGGGTGAGGACTATTTCGTGCGCGAGAGCGCCGACAACATCACCTGGCACACCGCCGCCATCTACCAGCTGCAGAAAGACCCGCAGCGCGACGCCGACAGCGACACCTTGGTACTGACACGCAACTCCGGGCCGGGCGAGCACGACGGCGCTACCGAAGTGTTCGTCTACACCCCGGACAGGCCCAACGTCTTCGCCGCGGTGGTGACCGGTCTCGACATGCTGAACCTGAACATTCACGATGCGCGCCTGTACAGCTCAGCCGGTGGCTACACCCTGGATACCTTCTACGTGCTGGACGAATACGGGCAGCCGCTGCTGGACGAACCCCAGCGCCTGGAACAGATCCGCAACACCCTGCAGAAAGAGCTGAAGCTGGTGGAGGACTACTCCAAGGTCATCAAGCGCCGCACCCCGCGCCGCCTGAAAATGTTCCACCTGCCGAGCCAGGCCCACATTTCCACCGAGCCGGAAGATACCTACAGCACGCTGGAAATCACCAGTGCCGACCGTCCCGGCCTGCTGGCGCGTATCGCGAGGATTTTTATTACCCACGATCTGCGCCTGCACAACGCCAAGATTTCCACCCTGGGCGAACGGGTCGAGGATATTTTCCATATCACCGATGCCGACGACGAGCCACTCACGGACCCGGCACTGATCGAACTGCTGGAACAGGCCATCTGCCAGGAGCTGGACGCGCATCAGGCGACGCTGCCACCACAACCGTAATTGGCGAGCCGCTAACGAACACAAGCGAATAAACAGACTCAAGATTATGAATCCGAATTTGCAACAGCTGCAGCCCTACCCTTTTGCCAAGCTGGCAAAATTGAAAGCGGGCATTGAGGGCCCGGCGGAGCTCGCCCACATCGCGCTGTCCATCGGCGAGCCCAAGCACACACCGCCAGCCTTTGTGCGCGACG
This sequence comes from Microbulbifer pacificus, assembly GCF_033723955.1. NCBI lineage: Bacteria > Pseudomonadati > Pseudomonadota > Gammaproteobacteria > Cellvibrionales > Microbulbiferaceae > Microbulbifer > Microbulbifer pacificus. Next base: position 788,968 of record NZ_CP137555.1, read on the forward strand.
AACTGATCGACAACCTCGACAAGCTCGCCGCCTATCCGCTCACCAAGGGCATAGACCCACTGCGGGAAACCATCGCCCACTGGCTGTGTAATCGCTTTCAGTTGTCAACGCTGTGTGCCGACTCCCAGGTGATCCCGGTCAACGGCACCCGCGAAGCGCTGTTCGCCTTTGCCCAGGCCGTCGTCTCGCCGGGCTCCACGGTGCTGATGCCGAACCCGTTCTACCAGATCTACGAGGGCGCTGCGTTTCTCGCCGGCGCCACGCCGCACTTTATCAACTGCAGTGTGGAAACCGGCTTCAAGCCGGATTTCGCTTCCGTACCGGAATCGGCCTGGGCATCCTGCGACCTGCTCTACCTGTGCACCCCCGGCAATCCCACCGGTGCGCTGCTGGATCTCGACGACCTGAAACAACTGATTGCGCTCGCGGACAAATACGATTTCACCATCGCCTCCGATGAGTGCTATTCCGAGCTTTATTTCGACGAGGGCAACCCGCCTGCGGGCCTGCTGCAGGCCTGCGCGGAACTCGGCCGCCACGACTACCGCCGCTGCGTGGTCTTCCACAGCCTGTCCAAGCGCTCGAACCTGCCGGGGCTGCGCTCTGGTTTCGTCGCCGGCGACGGCGAGATCCTGGAAAACTTCCTGCTGTACCGCACCTACCACGGCTGTGCCATGCCGGTGCCCACCCAGTACGCGTCCATCGCCGCGTGGCAGGACGAGCAGCACGTGAAGGAAAACCGTGAACTCTACCGGCGCAAGTTTGACGCGGTACTGGAGATTCTCGACGGCTGCCTGGATGTCCAGAAACCGGAAGCGAGCTTTTACCTCTGGCCCAAAGTGGGCGACGGCGAGACCTTTGCCCGCGAACTGTTTCGCCAACAGCACATCACCGTACTGCCCGGCGCCTACCTGGCCCGCGAGACCAACGGTGTGAATCCCGGTGCCGAATATGTGCGCATGGCGCTCGTCGCCACCCTGGATGAGTGTATTGAAGCAGCGAAGCGCATCCGCAGCTTCTGTCGGTAACTAATCTGTAGAAGCCTGCCAGCAGGCGAACAATATGATGGTAAAAAACCTACTCAAACAGGAACGGGTGGACTACATCCAGAATCGGCTCGAGGAACTCTATCCGGAGACGCCGGTCCCCCTCGACCACTTCGATGCCTACTCCCTGCTAATAGCGGTTCTGCTGTCCGCGCAGTGTACCGACGAGCGGGTAAACCAGGTGACCCCGGGACTGTGGAAGCTCGCGGATAATCCCCACGACATGGCGCAGGTGCCGGTGGAGAAAATCCGCGAGGCGATCCGCCCCTGCGGCCTGTCGCCGCAAAAATCAAAGGCGATCCAGAAGCTCTCGGAAATTCTGGTGAACCAGTACCACGGCAAGGTACCGGAAAATATGGCGGCACTGGAAACATTGCCGGGCGTGGGACACAAAACCGCGAGCGTGGTGATGTCCCAGGCCTTCGGTCACCCGGCCTTTCCGGTGGACACCCACATCCACCGCCTGGCCCAGCGTTGGGGGCTCACCTCTGGCAAAAACGTGGTGCAGACGGAAAAGGATCTGAAGCGGCTGTTCCCGGAAGACAAGTGGAACAAACTGCACCTGCAGATCATTTTTTACGGCCGTGAATTCTGTTCTGCACGCGGCTGCGATGGCACCGTGTGCGAGATCTGCACCACCTGCTACCCAGCGCGCAAGAATCCGAAAAAAGTCAAAAAGGCCTGATGCGGCCCGCTTACTGAGAACCTCACAGGAAATACGATGATTACCCTTTACGGCATCAAGAACTGCGACACCGTAAAAAAGGCCCGCAAGTGGCTGGATGAACACAAGGTGGAATACGCTTTCCACGACTTCCGCGAAGACGGTATGCACAGTGTGCCGCTGGCGGACTGGCTGAGGGAATTTGGCTGGGAGCAGGTGTTGAACCGCCGCTCCACCAGCTGGCGCGAATTGAGCGAGGCACAGAAAAATGTGCTCGACGATGCAAGCGCCGAAGCCCTGGCCAATGAAACACCCACACTGATCAAACGCCCGGTAATGACCAGGGGCGGAAGCACCCTGTTTGGCTTCAAAGCCGACAGCTACGCTGCGTTCACCAAATCGTAAACGCACCCGAGCGCTTTACCGAAAAAATCCAGATTAAGGAAAAGGAAACCAACATGAGTAACTTGTTCAGCATCGGCTTCGGTGTAGGCACCTGTAATGACAAGGGCGAGTGGCTGGAAGTGTATTTCCCCCAGCCCATGCTTTACCCCTCTGAAGAAGTAGCCAAAGCGGTTACCGGTGTTCTCGACATCACCGGCGGCAACGTCGCCGTGGCGCTGGAAGAAGCGCAGCTGCAACCGCTGGCAAACCAGCTGGAAAACGCGGGCTCTGCCGAACAGGCCGCCATTCTGCGCCAGTTCGCCACCAGCCAGCGCCCGCTGGTTGCGGTGGTACTGCACAGCGACGACGCGCCGCAGTCTGTACCCGAGTCCTACCTGAAACTGCACCTGCTGTCGCACCGTCTGGTAAAACCCCACGGCACCAAGCTGGATGGTATTTTCGGTCAGCTGCCGAACGTCGCCTGGACCAACAAGGGCGCCATCGACCTCGCCGAACTGCCGGCTCGCCAGCTGGAAGCGCGCCTCCAGGGCGAACTGCTGGAAGTTTCCTGCGTGGACAAGTTCCCCAAAATGACCAACTACGTGGTGCCCAAGGGCGTGCGTATCGCGCACACCGCGCGTGTGCGTCTGGGTGCTTACCTGGGCGAAGGCACCACCATCATGCACGAGGGCTTCGTGAACTTTAACGCGGGCACCGAAGGCCCGGGCATGATCGAAGGGCGCATTTCTGCCGGCGTTTTCGTGGGTGCCGGTTCTGACCTCGGCGGCGGCTGCTCCACCATGGGCACCCTGTCCGGCGGCGGCAACATTGTGATCTCCCTCGGCGAAGGCTGCCTGCTCGGTGCCAACTCCGGCACCGGCATTCCGCTGGGCGACCGCTGCACCATTGAATCTGGCCTGTACATCACCGCCGGCACCAAGGTCGCCGTTCTGGATGACAAGGGCGCGGTGGTTGAATCGGTAAAAGCGCGCGATCTGGCGGGCAAGTCAGACCTGCTGTTCCGTCGCAACTCCGCGACCGGCGCGGTTGAGTGCCTGACCAACAAGAGCGCCATTGAATTGAATGCCGAGTTGCACAGCAACTGATTCAATTGCTTACCGGGCCCGCACTTGCAGGGCCCGGCAACCCTCCCAAAAAATTCCGGAACCCCCACCTGGTTATCCCCGCATGACTCCGACAGTAGAACTCACCTGCGACCTGATCCGTCGTCAATCCGTTACTCCCGAAGACGCGGGCTGCATGGAACTGATGCTCGAGCGCCTGGAAAAAATCGGCTTCAAAACCGATCACCTGCGCTTTGGCGATACCGATAACTTCTGGTCCGTACGCGGCGAAGAAGGCCCGCTGTTTGCCTTCGCCGGCCACACCGACGTGGTACCGACCGGCCCCGCAGCCAACTGGCAAAACCCGCCGTTCGAACCCCAAATCATCGACGGTATGCTCTACGGCCGCGGCGCCGCCGACATGAAAGGCTCACTGGCCGCGATGGTTGTGGCTTGCGAAGAATTCGTCGCCGTACACCCGGACCACAAAGGACGCATCGCATTCCTGATCACCAGCGACGAAGAAGGCCCGGCCAAACACGGCACCGTGAAAGTGGTGGAATGGCTGGAAGCGCGCAATGAAAAAATCACCTGGTGCCTGGTCGGTGAGCCCTCGAGCACTACACTCGCCGGCGACGTGATCAAGAACGGGCGCCGCGGATCGCTCGGTCTCGAGCTCACCGTATTCGGTGTTCAGGGCCACGTGGCCTACCCGCATCTGGCGGAAAACCCGGTGCACAAACTCGCTCCCGCACTCGCCGAATTGGTCGCGGAAGAATGGGACCAGGGCAACGACTTTTTCCCGGCCACCAGTTTCCAGGTTTCCAATATCAATGGCGGCACCGGTGCCACGAATGTGATACCCGGGGACGTGAATGTCGTGTGCAACTGGCGTTTCTCCACCGAGACCACCGCCGAAGATCTGGAGCGCCGCGCGCGCGCCATTTTTGACAAGCACGGACTCAAGTACGAAGCCAATTTCAACCTTTCCGGCCAACCTTTTCTCACCGCAGAGGGGCCGCTGGTAGAGTCCGCCCAGGCCGCCATCCGCAAGGTTACCGGCCGCGAAACCGAACTCTCCACCGCCGGCGGCACCTCCGACGGTCGTTTTATCGCACCCACCGGTGCGCAGGTTGTGGAACTCGGTCCGGTAAATGCCACCATCCACAAGGTGGATGAGTGCGTGAAAGCCGAAGACCTGGACCTGGTGAAAGATATGTATCGGGAAATTCTCGCCGGCCTGCTGGCGAAGTAAACCGCCGCTGCAATAGTTTTCAGTACGCCAAAGCCGTCCGACATTTGTTTTTCTGCAAAATCGGACGGCAACTCATCTCTCCCTGCTCCCACCGTCTTTACACACACTTTTAAACAGTCTCAAAACACTTCTTGACGCCTGTTAAGCATATTGACTGCTAGGTTACGCGAGATTTTTTCGCATAATAATCCGGAGAAAATATGCTTTCTGATCACTGGAAAAAACCGTTCCTGGTATATGTGCTTCTTCTGTCGGGGTTGCTCACAGCCTGTTCCGACAGCGGGAGCAGTGATGACGAAGACGATGAGGACTCGGCACAGAATCCCATCATCGGCGCGTTCAATGCTGTACCTGACCTGGACAAAATTACCCTGTTCACTTCTGACGACGATGAGGAATACAGTTGGGGAACACTCTCATACGGTAGCAGCGTTACCTCCAGCACCTCCAAAGGCACACTGGGCGTGCGGGCGGAAGTGATTCTACCGACAGATGACACCACGGCCTGCGCGGGCGATGCGGATGAAAACGGAGTCAAAGACGATGACGAGTGCACGGAAATTGCCTCGACCTCGATTGCCGTCGCCAACGACACCGATTATCTGGTTGCGCTATACGGCAATTACGGAAACATCCAGTTTCTTCAGTACAGTAAACCGCTGCACGTTTTTGACACCGAAGATGAAGACGAAGATGGTGACGCAGAAGACGAAAACCTGGAAATCTGGTTTTTCCATCTGGCACAGGGACTCGGTAAGGTTGATGTATACCTTGAGGCGCCGGGGACCAATCTTTCTCCGGTTCAGGTAAAGGGCACACTCTCCCGTAAAGGTTCCTTCGACGGCCTGGTTGATGAGGGCGACTATGTCATCACCCTGACCGAGGTTGGCAACCCGGAGAACGTACTGTTTATTTCAGACTCGTTCACACTGAGCGCCCAGACTCGCGTTGGCTTTGCCATTCGCGACGGTGCCGGGGAAGGCACTTCCCCGGTTAAAGTCACCCTTTTCCGCGACCAGAACAAAACCCTGATCAATCGCAACGCGACTACAGAATTGCGCTTTGCCCATGCGGTGCCAGAAGGCGAGGATATCGATGTCTACATCGACGACGAATTTGAGCAGACGTTTGTCACTGGCCTGGCCTTCGAAAAAAACTCCGCTTATCGCGAAATCAGTAAAAGCCAGCTCACCAATCTGTCGGTGGATGTAACGCCCACTGCCAACCCCGGTGTATATCTCGCACGCAAAGAACTGGATCTGGCCCAGGGCGACCGCTCAACCTACTACTTCGTTGGCAAGTCTTACGACTGGAATGGTGTGAAGCTGACAGAAAATGTGCGGCGTCTGGCCACCCACGCCAAACTGCGACTGATCAATGGTTCCACCGCGTCCTATGATTACTATCTTGTCGACGGGGATGAAAATATTTCCTCACTTTATGCGGATGAGACTCTGGATTACCGGGAAAACAGCGGCTGGGTGACCTATAACCCGGGAACCTATAATCTGGTGGTCGCCCTGGACGGCACCGACACTGTTGTCTACTCCGCCAACATCCAGCTCGAGGCGAATGGTATTTACAATCTGGTGACCACCATAAATGCGGCAGATCCCAACGCTGCTGATGTGGTTTTCTTTGATGATTTCGCCAGTTCCGAAACTGGAGCCGAAGCTCAGGTTGAGTAAGGGATCAATCCAATAAAAAAACGCGGCTTAGAGCCGCGTTTTTTATCGATCTTTAACTGGTGCAGGATCAGTGCAGCCTGCCGTGGCGTGTCACCGCTGCGGGCGGCTCGTGCACGTCGTAGCCGTGCGCCATCACAAAATAGTACAGCACCTGCTCTTCGCCATCGGCCTCTGCCATCAGGTCGAAGATCACCTCATCTTTATCCCCGGGCGTAATACGCACAGAACTGACCAGATCCGGCTCGATAAACACCTCGCCAACGAGACGCTTGCCCTTTACCAGCTGCACCAGCAGCGTGTTGGGGTTCTCGTGGGTGAAGCGCCAGAAGAAATCGTCGTGGTCATAGAGAATGGAATCCGGCGTACCCGCGCGCAGAATGCAGTTGCAGTGATCCGCGAGCCAGGGCCAGAAGTCCTGCAGTGAAAGGGTATCGGGTTGGGACATGGCGACATCAATCCTCAAGCAGCGCAACACTGTCGGCGCCGCCTTCCAGGCCGAACTCTTCGGCAATCTGCTCGCACCAGTCGTTTAGACGCGCACAGGTCATCTCTTCCTGCTGGTCCTCGTCGATGGCGAGACCGACAAAAATATTCTGCCCGGGTACCTGAGCCTTGGAGGCCTCAAATTCGTAACCCGCGGTGGGCCAATGGCCGACGATGGTGGCTCCGCTGGCGACGATGACGTCGTGCAGCATACCCATGGCATCGAGGAAGTAATCGCCGTAGCCGAACTGGTCTCCCAGCCCAAACAGCGCCACGGTTTTGCCACTGAAATCGATTTCCTTGACGTCTTCCCAGAAATCTTCCCAATCAGACTGGATCTGGCCGAAGTCCCAGGTGGGGATGCCGAATATCAGCTGCTCATAACCCTGGATTTCGAGCTGGGTAACGTCGGCGATATCGTGCAGGTCTACCCGATCCTCGCCCAGGCGGGCAACGATGCGGTGGGCAATGCTTTCTGTGTTGCCTTCGTCACTTCCGTAAAACAGGCCGATCTTGCTCACACTCACTCCTCAACTGTCCGGGGCTTTCTGATCCGGGGCTCACTAAAACGGGTCCGGAGGTGGCCCGGTGGGCGGGCATTTTCCCAACAATAAGCAAGTACAGCAAGGCGCGAGGGAATGAAGCGGTAGGCTGGAAGGTAGGTACAAAAAAGCCCCTGCAAATACAGGGGCATCAAGGGATGGTCAGCCGGCTGTCGGGGTGGGGCCAGGGTTAGCCGCCGGCAGGCCAAGGATTTCTGACGTGAGGGGGAGATGTGCGGCCAGCACATGGTGCTGACCGGATAGACACAATCATTCTTCGCTCTGCTTGTCCTTCCAGCGCTGCATACGCTTCTCGTGACGCGCCTCGCGCTTGGCCTTGAGCTCTTCCAGCTTGGTCTTCTGCTCGGGCGTAAGAATGGCTTCAAACTGCAGACGCTGCTCGTGCATACCCTGCATCTTTTTCACTTCGAGCTGGCCGAGCTTTGTGCCCAGGCTGTCGAGGGTCGCCTGATCGGCACCGGACTCGATAGCATCGCGCAGCTGCTGGTGAACTTCGCGCATCGCTTCGCGATCCGCCTTGCGGGTTTCTTTGTTGGCCTCACGGTTGGCCTTCAGCTGGGCCAGCTGGCCTTCGGTCAGATCCAGCTCATCCGCCAGACGCTCAAACATGGGCCCCTTATCAAAATCGCCCATATGGTGACCGCGAGGGCCGTGGTCGCCATCGGGGAAGGCCATGACCATGCCGGAAGTGGCCAGCGCGCTGCCGATGATCAGACTACCTGCAAGTGCTTTCCATTTGTTCATAACATTCATCCTCTCAGTGATGGTGTATGGAGTTATCGCCAGGCGATAGGCTCTGTTTGGGTGTTTTCCGATTCGGTAAGTGCATACTAGGCTCCCCCACTGTAAACAGGGGATAAGTGCGGTAAACATTTGTTAAGAACGGTAAAACACGCAAAACCTTCCCCCTGTGCAGCATCGCCATGCGCATATAATCCCCTCACACCGAATGCTATGAAATGGATGACGGAGGCCCCATGAGCCATATCCTGCTGGTCGACGACGACACCGAACTCACCGAACTGCTGGAGGAGTTCCTGCGCGGAGAGGGTTTTGACGTAACCGTCGCCAACGACGGCGGCCGCGGCCTGGAGCTCGCTCGCAGCCAACCTTTCGATGCACTGGTCCTGGACGTGATGCTGCCGATCCACAATGGCTTTGATGTGCTGCGCAAGCTGCGGGAGGACGCCGCCAACCCCGGGCACTCGCTGCCGGTGGTGATGCTGACGGCCAAGGGCGATACCGTTGACCGAATTGTCGGCCTGGAAATGGGCGCCGACGATTACCTGCCCAAGCCCTGCAACCCGCGGGAACTGGCGGCGCGGCTGCGAGCCATATTGCGCCGTGGCCGCACCGAGGCGGGCAGCACAGAAGACAATCTCAGCAGTGGCCCGCTGCGCCTGCTGCCCCGTGAGCACCAGTGCCTCTGGGACAATCGGGGAGTAAATCTGACCGGCGCGGAATTTTCCGTACTGAAGGTACTGGTGGAACACGCCGGCGAGGTGGTCAGCAAGGAGGTGCTGACGGAGCAGGCCCTCGGGCGCAAACTCATGCCCTACGACCGCTCCATCGACGTGCATGTCAGCAACATTCGCAAGAAGCTGGCGGAACAGGGCGCCAGCCGTGAACTGATCATCAATATCCGCGGTGCCGGATATATGCTCACCGGCAGTCTGGGCTGAACCCATGAGCAGTCTTTTCGGCAGGGTCTTCCTCGGCGCCTGGCTCACCGCAGTGATCATGGTGCTGGCCGCGGTCTATATCACCCACTTTCGGGAATTCGGCGATCCGCGGCAAAAAGATCGCTGGGACGGCCCAGAGTTATATGGGGAAATTAACCACAACCTGCGGATTGCCCGGCGCACTGGCTCCGAGCACTTCACCCGCTGGCTGGAGCGGCAGCCGGAAAAGGTGCAGCAGCGGATCTACGCCATCGACAGCTATGGAATGGAGATACTTGGACGCCCCATTCCCCGGTCCATGGCCCCCATGTTCGCGTCCCTCAACTTCCGCAACCACGAAACCCGCGGAATGGTGGACAAGAAACCCAGCATAGGTTCCTTTATGCCACTGCGCGGCGGCGAGAGCCTGCGGGTGGTGTTTATCGCCGGCAAGAGCAAGGAAGAAATGTTACTGCGGTTTATCCTGCGCAGTTTCTGGCCGATTCTGGTCCTCACCACCCTGGCATCCGGTCTCGCCTGCTACCTGCTCGCCCGCTACCTGAGCAAGCCTCTGGACAATCTGCGCACCGCCACCAGGCGGGTGGCCGCCGGCGACCTCAGCTACCGGATATCCCCCACTATCGGCGGCCACAGCCGTGAACTGGGTGAGCTGGCAGCGGACTTCGACTCAATGACCGCACAACTGCAGGAATCCATGGCGGAACAGCGCCGTCTGATCAAGGACGTATCCCACGAACTGCGCTCACCGCTGGCGCGGCTGCAGGTGGCGCTGGGTATTGCACGACAGAAGAATATAGAGGCGCTCGACCCGGAGCTGGACAAGATCGGCAAGGCCGCGGATTACCTGGAAGACATCATTGGCGACATATTGTCGCTGCCAGTGAGTGGCGGCGACGAGCGCGCCCTGGACGATGTGGTAGAGATCAACAGCCTGCTCACCGCGCTGACCGACGACCTGAAGGACGAGGCAGCGGAAAAGCAGGTGCGTTTCGACGTGCGCAGCGACGACCACGAGCTGTTGGTGGCCACCCGCGGCAGTTCGCTGACCGCGGCACTGGAAAATATCCTGCGCAATGCCATCAAGTACAGCCCGGCGGGCGGCCACATATCTGTCCATGTGCGTCCGCAGGATCAATGCTGCGAAATACAGGTCACCGACAGTGGCAACGGCGTGCCGGAATCGGAGCTGGAAGCGATTTTCCGCCCCTTCTACCGCACCGACGAGGCGCGCAGTCGTGAAAGTGGCGGCTTCGGCCTTGGCCTCGCCATTGCCCAGCGCACCGTGGCACAGCACAGCGGCCGCATCCGCGCGTTCAACGCAGCCAATGCCGGCCTCGCTGTTTGTGTCACGCTGCCACTGCTGGATGCCAGTTTCTGAGTGGGTCGGACTTTTATCCCATTTTTAACCGCACTGGCGAAGCCACATACCAACAAGTACACTCGATAGCGATGTAAAACCCGGCGCCGGAGCTGCCCGCACAGTTCCGGCCCGCCCTGCCCGCAGGCAGACCGACAATAACGGGGTCATTGCAAAGGGGAACGAGTGCCATGCGCTGGTTACTGTACATTCTGGTTTTTCTCGCACTGCTGGTACTCGCCGGCTTTCTGTTTCCGCGGGTGGCGACCACCGAGCGCAGCGTCTATATCGCCGAGCCGCCGCAAGTGGTGTTTCCGCACCTGAACAACTTCCGCAACTTCAACCAGTGGTCCCCCTGGTACCAGCTGGATCCACAGGCCGAGTACACCTACGAGGGCTTTCCGGAAGGCAATGGCGCGGTGATGAAATGGCACAGCGACAATCCCAGCGTGGGTAATGGTTCCCAGACCATCACCGCCAGCGAACCTTACTCCCATATCGCCATGGATCTGGATTTTGGCGCTCAGGGCAAGGCGAAATCCGAATTCAAGCTGCAACCCCAGGGCAGTGGCACCAACGTGACCTGGTCCTTTTCCTCTGAAATGGGCGGCAGCCCGGTCGCCCGCTGGATGGGACTGTTGGTGGCGAAAATGGTGGGCAAGTCCTACGAAGAGGGGCTGCAGAAACTAAAGACCGTGGTGGAATCGCAAGACGGACCCGCAGGCTCTCCCAGCACCGAAGACGCGGTACCTGCGGGCCCAGGCACCATCGAGCCAGAGGAGATAGATCCGGGGATGGAAAACGAGATCATCGAGGAAGATGAGATCGAGGAACCGGATACGGACGGAGATGCTCTGGAAGAGTTCGAGAAAGAAGAACAGCCCTGAGCGCTAATACAGCGCCGCAACAAATACCCAATCAGAAAAGGCAGCCGCAGCTGCCTTTTCTTTTTTCAGGAAGTGAATTCACGCCGCTACTTGCGCGATCCCGGTCCCTGGCGAGAGCGCCCGCTGGTGCTGCGGGCACCGCCATTTTTCGCTGGTGTACCGCCTTTTGCAGGCCCTTTTTTCACCGGAGCGCCCTTGAGCGGAGCACCTTTAGCCTGTGTACCTTTCGCCGGTACGCCTTTTCCCGGTGCACTTTTTGCCGCTGCACTTTTGCCCGCCGTCGCGGTACCGGCTGCGGGTTTCAGCGGCGCACGGCTGGGCGCCGCCGTTGGCGCCTTGCGCAGCTTGCGCCGCTGACGCTGCAGATTCTCTTTTTCCGCCTGGGTCAGCGGGCGCTGGCCCAGCTTCGGCAATCCGGCGGTGATGCACAGATCGTCGATTTCCTTCGGTTCCATTTCGATCCACTGGCCCACACGCACGTGGGAGGGAATGAACACGCTGCCATAGCGCACGCGTTTCAGGCGGCTTACGCGCACCCCCTGGGACTCCCACAGGCGGCGCACCTCCCGGTTGCGCCCTTCCATCACCACACAGTAGAACCAGCGGTTGCTACCCTCACCGCCGCTCTCGACGATATCGGTGAAGCGGGCCTCACCGTCGTCCAGCATCACCCCTTTCACCAGGCGCTTCTTCATCTCATCGTCCACCTGGCCCTGGATACGCACCAGATATTCGCGGTCGATCACCGAAGAAGGATGCATCAGCTTGTTGGCCAGTTCACCGCTGTTGGTAAACAGCAGCAGGCCACTGGTGTTGAAGTCCAGTCGGCCGACGGAAATCCAGCGCCCACTGCCGAGCCGCGGCAGGCTGTCGTACACCGTGGGACGGCCTTCCGGGTCGTGGCGGGAACAGATTTCACCAATGGGTTTGTTGTACAGGATGACCCGCAGGCGGTTCTCATCACCGCCGGCAATGCGTTTGCCGTCGAACTCTACGCGGTCGTCGTCGGTTACCCGCTCGCCCAGTCCGGCCACTTCACCATTGACGGTGACGCGACCTGCTTCGATGGCCCGCTCCATTTCACGGCGCGAACCGAGGCCCGCCCGGGCCAGTACTTTTTGCAGTTTTTCGCCCGCTGGCGCTGCGTCTTGACTCATGAATTGAGATTTTCCGGGGATTTGTTGTCTTCTTCATCCAGGGCTTCAGGCTCTGGATGGTCTGGGGTTGCCAGCGCCGCAGCACCGGTCTCCGGGTCGATGTCGCCCCCATCGCTGTGCGGTTCAGCATCGTCTGCGCTCTCCACAGCTTCCGGGGCTTCAGTTTCTTCAGCGTAGCTTTCCGCCGCTGTATCGACCTCGGCTTCTATTTCAGTCTCTACCAGTTCGTTATCTAGTGCTTCCTTTTCCGATCCCACTTCAGGATCACTTTCGGTTTCCGCGACAGCATCGGCTTCTTCTGAAACCTGCTCCTCTGCGGACGCCTGCTCTGCCCCTTCATCATCGGTACCGCTAGGGTCGATACCCAGATCCAGGGCTGCAGTCAGGCTTTCAATATCGCGGATTTCCGCCAGTGTAGGCAGGTCATCCAGACTCTTCAGGTTGAAATAGTCGAGGAATTCGCGGGTGGTGGCATAGAGCGATGGTTTGCCAGGCACGTCCCGCTGCCCCACCACTTTGATCCAGCCGCGATCGGCGAGGCTGCGTACGATCTGGGAGCTGACCGCAACGCCGCGGATTTCCTCGATATCGCCGCGGGTAATCGGCTGGCGATAGGCAATGATGGCCAGGGTCTCCAGGGTCGCGCGGGAGTACCTCTGCGGTTTCTCTTCCCACAATTTGTTGACCCAGGGGGCCAGGTCTTCCGGTACCTGGAATCGCCAGCCACTGGCGACCTGACGCAGCTCATAGCCGCGCCCCTCACAGCGCTGACTGATCTGCTCCAGCGCTTCGCGCAGCTGGGTGCGCTCCGGCTGCTCATCTTCCTCAAACAGGGCGAGCAGGCGGTCTTCCGACATCGGCTGGGCCGCGGCCAGCAGCGCGCCTTCCACGATCCGGCAGAGTAATTCCGGGGTAATGCTCATGGTCTGGTGTTCACTCGCTTTCAGCTAAACAGCGACGGCGCTGCAGCCGTTTCTGCTTCTGTTTCGTGTTCTGCAGATTCGTGTTCTGCCGGTTCTTGTGGTGATTTCAGAGAGTCGCCCTCCGCGGTCTCGAAGAAATCCGCTTCAGTGCCACTTTTCACCGGCACTTCGCCCTCTTCCTCGCCGCCGAGGTCATCTTCTGCGTCCAAGTCATCGCGATCAAAGGCGGCTTCGTCGGCAAAGTCATCACTGGCAAAGTCGTCATCGCCAAAGTCACCATCGTCGGCAAGGTCGACGTCGTCGGATGGCTTCTGGACTTCCCCGCGGGAGCGCACGTGAATCGCGCCGAAGGCCTCGTTCTGCACCAGTTCCACCAGGGACTCCTTGACCAGCTCCATCACCGCCAGGAACGTCACTACCACACCCAGTCGGCCCTCTTCGACGCGAAACAGGGCGACGAAGGGCACAAACTGACGGTGGCGGATCTTGTCCAGCACCTGAGTCATACGCTCCCGGGTGGAGAGCTTTTCCCGCTCCACCTGGTGGCTTTCGAACATGTCGGCGCGGCGCAGTACGTCGGACAGGGCCAGCAGTACCTCTTTCAGGTCCACTTCCGGCTCCGGTCGAGTGAGCTTGCGATCCGGGCCGGTGGCGCTGGCCTGATGGATATCACGGCCCATGCGCGGCAGTTCGTCCATATCCTCTGCGGCGGTCTTGAAGCGCTCGTACTCCTGCAAACGGCGAATCAGCGCGGCGCGAGGGTCTTCCCCCTCCTCTTCCTCCGCCTCCGGCGGGCGCGGCAGCAACATGCGCGACTTGATCTCCGCCAGCATGGCGGCCATCACCAGATACTCCGCGGCGAGCTCAAAGCGCATGGAGGTCATCATTTCCACGTAGGACATGTACTGGCGGGTGATGTCGGCCACGTTGATCTCGAGGATGTCGAGATTCTGGCGGCGGATCAGGTACAGCAGCAGGTCCAGCGGCCCCTCAAAAGCTTCGAGAATGACTTCGAGGGCGTCCGGCGGGATATACAGATCGCTGGGCAGGTCGGTAAACGCCTTGCCCGCAACCATGGCAAAGGGCATCTCCCCCTGGCGGGGGCCGGCAGCCGCCTCGGCACCAGTGACCTGCTCTTGCGTATCCCCGGTTGCGGCGGGCTCCTCGTCGAGCAATTCCACCGTATAGGTAACGCTCACCGCAGGTGCTGCGTCCAAATCGGTCACAGCCGCTGCAGATTTCTCCACATCGACTTCGCCGGTCGCGACAGCGATCGTTTCTTCTATGTCGTCACTGGACACACTACAGTCCTAAGCCAAAACCAAACGGGCGATTATACATCAGCGTCAGCCGAGAATTTCATCAATTGCACCACAGCCCTGGCGCACCAGTACCGGTTCGTCGCCGGTCAGGTCCACCACGGTGGTGGCCTCAAGGCCACAGAAGCCGCCGTCGATAACCAATTCCACCTGGTGCTCCAGGATGTCGCGGATATCGTAGGGGTCGGTGAGCGGCTGGTCGTCGCCGGGCATAATCAGGCTGCAGCTCATCAATGGCTCGCCAAGAGCACTGATCAGCCCCTGCACGATAGCGTTGTCCGGCACCCGCAGGCCGATGGTCTTGCGCTTGGCATGCGCCAGACGCCGCGGCACTTCCGAGGTCGCGGGCATAATAAAGGTGTAGGGGCCCGGGGTATGGTTCTTCAGCAGGCGGAACATCTGGTTGTCCACCTTGGCGTAGTTGGCGAGCTCCGACAGGTCACGGCACATCAGGGTAAAGTTGTGGTCCTTGTCGAGCTGCCGCAGGACGCGAATGCGCTCCACCGCCATTTTTTCCCCCAGGCGGCAGCCGATGGCGTAGGCGGAGTCCGTAGGGAAAACGATCACGCCGCCGGAAGAAACGATTTCCGCAGCCTGATTGATCAGACGCGCCTGCGGGTTATCCGGATGAATCTGGAAGAACTGCGCCACTCTTACCCCCTGAAACAGATAAATCATTGATCTTGTGTGGCGCCAGTTTGCCACAGATTCCATACTGGCTCGACGCCCGCCGGCAGGCGCGCACTACCCAGTGCACGCCAGGGCTGGTCCGGCTGGTGAAAGTCGCTGCCGAGGGAGGCCAGCAGTCGCCCACCGGTACCTCCGACCTCGCCAACCCGCTCCAGCAGCGAGAGGATTTCCCGGGTCTGCACAGGGTTCTGCTGTCCGCACACCACTTCCACCGCATCGCCGCCCCCATCCTGGAATTCGCCCAACAGCGACTGCAAGCGGGTGCGGGTGAGACCGTACTTGAGGGGGTGAGCCAGCACCGCGGCACCGCCGGCGGCGTGGATACTGGCAATGGTGTCGACCATATCGGGCCACACCACCGCCACATCGCCGGCCTTGCCGGCACCGAGATAGCGCTTGAACGCCTTGGCTTCATCCGGCAGATGCCCGGCCTCCACCAGCCAGCGGGCAAAATGAGGGCGACCGATAACGCCATCTCCGGCATGCTGCCTGGCCCCCTCCAGGGCACCGGAAAAACCGCGTTTTTCCAGCCGCGCGCCGATCTCCACCGCGCGCGCGTGGCGCAACCTGTCGCGTGCCGCAATGGCATCGGCGATGGCGGTGGACGCCGGGTCTATATTGAGCCCGACGATATGCACCACACGCCGCCCCCAGCAGGCCGTGAGTTCGATACCCGGCAACAGGGTTACCCCCTCCTTCACCGCGGCGGCATGCGCTTCCGCGAAGCCCGCAACGGTGTCGTGGTCGGTGAGCGCCAACAGCGTCACACCTGCAGATTTCGCCCTCGACACCAGCGCTTCAGGGCTTAAAATACCGTCCGACGCGGTACTGTGGCAGTGCAGGTCTACCTGACCGGTTACTGTCTCATCGGTCAGCTGGGGTAGCGAGTGTGCCATTTCAGAGTCCATACTCAGCATTCATTGTTGGTTGTCCGCTGATTCGAAAACCGCGTTCTGGAAAGTGCGTAATTAATGGAACATTTCACCTGTTTCCCGGACTGTTTGCCAAAACAGTACCCGGCGATAACATTGAGGGAACTGTCGTGAAAAACCGCTGTCGTAGGTTCGATATTACGATTTCGACAGCCTATTGTTACGCACCGGACCGGCTCACCGGTTTCAGGGATAAGGCCCCGCGAACGGGGAACCACTATCGCCACTGACAGCTGTACCGTCAGCCAGCGGGCATTATCACCGGAACAGACAATGACTGATACCAAGCAAATCCATACCAGCCAGTCGGAGCAGACTCCGTTGGCGGCAGTAGACACCGACAAGTCAGAGACCAAGCCGCAGAAAGAGAGCCTGCTGGCCAATCTGCTGCTCAATATCATTATTCCCACGTTGATCCTGACCAAACTGTCCGGGGATAACTGGCTCGGAACCAAATGGGCCATTGTGGTCGCACTGGCATTTCCGCTGATCTACGGTCTGCGCGACCTGCAGCGCTCCGGCAAGGTGAACTTCTTCTCTGCCCTCGGCATCCTCAGCATCCTGCTGACCGGCGGTATGAGCCTGCTGGAGCTCGAAGCCAAGTACATTGCCATCAAGGAAGCGGCAATTCCGGGCCTGCTGGGCATCGCTACAATCGCCAGTATTTACACCCGCTGGCCACTGGTGCGCACCCTGGTCTACAACGACCGCATTCTCGATACTCGCAAGATTGCCCACAGCCTCGCAGCCCGCGGTACCGAAACCGCGTTTGACCGCACCCTGTTGCAGGCATCGTGGATGATTTCCGGGTCTTTTTTCCTTTCTTCAGCGCTGAATTACATCCTCGCGGAAGTGCTGCTGAAAAGCCCGCCCGGCACCGAAGCCTTCAATGAAGAACTGGGCAAAATGACCGCTCTCAGCTTTCCGGTAATCGCCCTGCCCGCCACCGTCATCCTGATGCTGGTGCTGGTATTCCTGTTTCGCCGCATCGGCAAACTGACGGGGCTGACACTGGAAGAAATCCTGGTACAGCAGTAATCGCGTCCTCACCTTTGAATTCATAAAAACAGAACACAGGAAACAGAATCCGCCTATGTGGTATGCCATCATCAGCCAGGACGTTGAAAACAGTCTGCCCCTGCGCCAGTCCGCCCGCCCGCAACATATCGCGCGTCTTAATGACCTCAAGGACCAGGGTCGCCTGCTGATTGCCGGTCCGCACCCGGCCATCGACAGTGAAGACCCCGGCGAGGCGGGATTTACCGGCAGTCTGGTGGTAGCGGATTTTGCGTCACTGGAGGATGCCAAAGCCTGGGCGGACGCCGACCCCTATGTGGCCGCAGGCGTTTACGCAGCGGTCACGGTCAAGCCCTACAAACTGGTTTTGCCCTGATCCAAATTCCCTGAACCAAAGGTGATACGGCGCTAGTGCCAATCGCCAATCGATTTACCGACACGATAACTATTATCCGTACCGATTTATCCCAGACCATGAACAAACTCTGTAACACCTTCGCCGCCGCCCTGATCGCTCTCGGCGCCAGCCACACCCAAGCCATCAGCTCCGACCGCTACATCACTGACCAGGTGCATGTGCCCATGCGCTCGGGCCAGGGCAATGAATTCCGCATCCTGCACAGCGGACTGCCGAGTGGCACCAAGCTGACCCTGCTGGAAGACTCTCCGGATACCGGTTGGGCCAGGGTGCGCACACCCGGCGGAGAAGAGGGTTGGGTGCGCCGCCAGTATCTCGAGAGCGAGCCGGTAGCGAAAATCAAATTGGCACAGGCAGAAG
Organism: Microbulbifer pacificus; assembly: GCF_033723955.1. Taxonomy (NCBI): domain Bacteria; kingdom Pseudomonadati; phylum Pseudomonadota; class Gammaproteobacteria; order Cellvibrionales; family Microbulbiferaceae; genus Microbulbifer; species Microbulbifer pacificus. Next base: position 806,857 of record NZ_CP137555.1, read on the forward strand.
CGCGCCTGCAACATGTCGAGAGCCTGCAGGGGGATCTCGGCGGAGAAGTGCGCCGCCTGGAAGATACCAACAACAAACTGAGCGCCGATCTGCAGGCCACTCAGGAGCGTGCCGATACCCTGGCGCGGGAACTGAAAGAGCTGAAATCCCTGTCTGCGGATGCCGTGGCCCTTAACCAGCGCCATCAAAAACTGCTCAATCAGCACGAGCTGCTGAAACAACAGCAGACCATGGACAAGGCCGAAATCCAACGCCTGGCCAGCAGCGAAACCCGCAAGTGGTACATGTACGGCGCACTCTCCGTACTGATGGGCGCGTTCCTGGCAATGATTGCGCCGCACTTCCGCCCGCGCAAGCGACACTCCGAGTGGGCCAACTGATTCCCACCCCTATGTTCCCGTCCCCATGAGCAGCGGTTAGAATCCCAAAACCGGCTCACAAGGCCCGGTCAGCGACCGGGCCTTTTTGTTTTGGCGGCCACAAATTCAAAAAATCTGCACAGAAAAAATAGTTATACAGGGATTACCGATATGAAACGCCTGTCGATGCTCCAATCACTCGCCGCCACACTGCTGCTCTGCCTGTCTGGATTTGCTGCAGCCCTCAGTGAAAACCCCCGGGTCGTATTGGAAACCGATCTCGGTAACGTGGAGCTGGTGCTGTACGCGGACAAGGCGCCGAAGACCGTGGAGAATTTCCTCGCCTACATCGACAGCGGCTTTTATAACGGCACCATCTTCCATCGCGTCATTCCCGGCTTTATGGCCCAGGGTGGAGGCTACACCTTCGATTTCCAGGAAAAGCCCACGCTCGAACCGGTGATAAACGAATCGGCCAACGGCCTTTCCAATGCTCGCGGCACCATTGCCATGGCGCGCACCAATGATCCCGACAGCGCCACCTCCCAGTTCTTTATCAATCTGGTGGACAACAGCCGCCTCGACGGCAGCGCCGCAAAACCCGGTTACACCGTATTTGGCAAGGTACTGCTGGGCATGAGTGTGGTGCAGCAGATCGCCGCCGAGCCCCGCGGCCAATATGCCAGCTTCCCCGATGCCCCCAACACCCCAGTGCGTATACTGAAAGCCAGACGGGTTGACGGCGGCAACGACGCTGCCGCCAACGCCAACAGCGAAACCGACAGCACCGGAGGCAACAGCCAGTGATTGCTCTCAGCGTCAATCTCAACAAGATCGCCCTGATCCGCAATTCCCGCGAAGGCAACTACCCGGATGTGGTCGCCCACGGTCGCACCTGCCTCGACGCAGGTGCGCACGGAATCACCGTGCATCCGCGCCCCGACCAGCGGCATATTCGCCCACAGGACGTGCGCGATCTCTCCACCCTGTGCGCCAGCCGCAAGGTCGAATTCAATGTCGAGGGCAACCCTTTTGCGGGCGTCATGGGCAGCTACCCCGGATTGCTGCCACTGGTACTGGAAACCCGCCCACAACAGTGCACCCTGGTGCCGGATAGCGATGACCAGCTCACCTCCGATCACGGCTTTGACCTGACCCGCGACGGTGCGCGACTTGAGCCCATCATCCGCCAACTGCGCGACGCAGGAATTCGCGTCAGCCTGTTTATGGACCCAGACAAGACCCAGATCGGCCTCGCCAAAGAAGTGGGAGCGGATCGCATCGAACTCTACACCGGCCCCTACGCAGAGGCGGTGAGCCGGCAGAGTCCGGAACTGGAAAGCATTTTCGCCGCCCACTGCGCCGCCGCTGAGCACGCCCTGTACCTGGGGCTCGGCGTGAATGCCGGACACGACCTGAACCTGATCAACCTGCCCCGCTATCGCACCCTGCCGGGCCTGCAGGAAGTCTCCATCGGCCACGCACTGACCGTCGACGCCATCAGCATGGGCATGGCCAATGCGGTAGCGGCCTACGTCAACTGCCTGGCGGGCAAGTAATTGCAGGCGCCGGAAATTCCCACCCTGAATATCATTGGCGCCGGCCACCTCGGCCGCACCCTGGCGTGCCTGTGGCACCGACGCGGGGTGTTTGCCATCGGCGGCATCTGCAACCGCAGCGTCGAGAGCAGTGCCGCGGCGCGGGAATTTATTGGCGCCGGTACCGCCGCCGAAAGCCTTGATACCATGCCACCGGCAGGCCTCTGGCTAATCGCGGTGCCCGATGACCAGATTGTCAGCACCGCGCAAAAACTTGCATCGTATTTGCCTTCGGACCGACAAACGCTGGTGTTCCACTGCAGCGGCGCCCTGCCCGCCAGTGCGCTTGCCTCCTGCACACACGCAACCCTTGCGAGCGCGCACCCGGTACACAGTTTTGCCGACCCGCAGCGTTCGCTGGAGGACTTACCGGGTGCAACCGTGGCCCTGGAGGGGGACATTGACGGCATGCAGCGGTTAGAGTCCGCCTTCCGCGCCCTGGATTGCCCCTGCATTCCCCTTAGCCCGGAACAGAAGGTGCTGTACCACACTGGCTCGGTGATGGCCTGCAACTACCTCACCGTATTGCTGGACCTCAGCTTGCAGACGTTCGCCGCCGCCGGCATCGACGGCGCAACCGCAAAGCAGCTGCTGGCGCCCATCGTGTTGCAGACTGCCAACAACAATTTCGCCCTCGGTCCCGAGCGCGCCCTCACCGGCCCACTGGTGCGTGGGGACGTCGAGACCGTGACACGCCAGCTCCAGACCCTGGAAAAACTGGCGCAAATTAACCCCGGTACCGCCGCACTGGCAGAGACCTATCGCACCCTCGGAAAGGCGGCACTGCCACTGGCAAAACGCGCCGGTCTGAGCGACACTGCGCGCCGCCAAATGTCCGACCTCCTCACCGCCAATCCCGACGACAAAGTATCGTGACCGACTCCCCCGAATACCTGAAAAAACGCGCATTCTTTGACAGCCTGCTCACCATCTACGGACGCAAGCCGGTGCTTGAAGCGCTGGAAGACAGCAGCCTGCCAGTGCACAAGCTGCATCTGGCCGACAGCAATCGCAAGGATCAGCTGATCAGCCGTATCGAGCAGCTGGCGGCGGAGCGGCAGATTGAAATCGCGCACTGCGACAGAAAGGCACTCTCGCGCATTTCCAAAAATGCCAAGCAGGATCAGGGCGTGGCGCTGGATCTGGCGCTGCCCAAATACGGTGACGCGGAAACCTTCCTCAAGGAAAACCGCAAACAGCATTATGAATTACTGGCCCTGGACGGCATCACCAACCCGCAGAATCTGGGTATGATCATCCGCTCTGCCTGCGCCGGTGGTATCGACGGCCTGATCCTGCCGCGCAAGGGCTGCGCGCAGATCGACCCGCTGGTGATCAAGGCCAGCGTTGGCACTTTGTTCAAAACCAGAATTCTGCGCTGCGACCAGCTGGCGCCGGTGCTGAAAAAATTCTCTGAACAGGGTGCGCGCGTGTGCGCCCTCTCCTCTCACGCCAGCGATACCCTCCGCACCATCGACGACCGGGAACCGACCATTTTCGTGCTCGGCAACGAAACCCACGGCGTGAGCCCCGCGGTAGAAAACGCGTGCACCCATCGCCTGCGCATCCCGATGCAAAATGGTGTTGAAAGCCTGAACGTCGCCATTACCGCCGCGCTGATCAGTTTTCGACACCAGTACTAAGCGCTGCGCCGGTGGGAATTTCCGCCGCTCAGCCGCTCCTATCGCGACAATCTCAGCAACAGAAAAATTCACGCGCCATTAATTGCATTTTTCGGCGCGCAACCGCTGGAAAAGTCGCCGAGATCAACTAATAAGTAACGGGTATAACAACGGATTATCCAATCCGGTCATGAAAGTTGTGCGCAAGTACCAACTCGGTCAATTCGCTCGCACGAAATTCCAGTTTTTGACACGCGCTTCAGACTCCAAGCTGAAAAATCAAAGCACCGAATGAATAAACCTAAACATCCAAGGATGCTATTTATGCCTTTGAATTCCATGCCAATCAAAATAACACTGGGCGTCGCACTGGCCGCCTCCCTGGTCGCCAGCGCTCAGGTGATGGCACAGGAAGACCGCTACGTCGACGTTATGCCATTCCTCACCCGCGTCGACTCGGAACGCAATACCGAACGCCAGGCCGGCGGCCTGCGCGCACTCTACGGTTTTCAATCCAGCGGCAACTGGTTTACAGAAGTGCAGCTTTTCGGCACCCAGCTGAACGATGACGACAACAACTTCCTGCCACCCGCGACGGTGCCGGACCCCTATGTCTATACCGGCCAGCTGGTCCCCAGCAGTGATAACGACCTGACCGGTCTCGGCGTCGACGTCGTCTACAGCTTTGGTGGGCGCAACGGTTATACACCCTTCGTGCTCGGCGGCTGGGGTGCGTCCAACAACAGCACCAAATTCGACTATGGCCTGCAGGAAACCAATGCCTTCATCAACGTCGGCGCGGGCTTTACCACCGGCGCCATCAGTGAAAGCGGGCTAAAAATCCGCGCGGAAGTGCGCTACCTGCGCGACTTCTTTGCCAATGATTTTAACGACTGGCAATTTGGCTTTGGCCTCAGTATCCCGCTGAGCCAGCCGCCCGCACCCGCCCCGGTGGTAGTGGCTCCACCGCCCGAACCCGAGCCGGAAATAGTAAATAAAGACAGTGATGGTGATGGCGTACTGGATCAGAACGATCGCTGCCCCAATACCCTGGCGGGCGCCAAGGTGGACGAGTATGGCTGTGTGATCAAAGACCAGACCATAACCCTGGAAAACATCCAGTTCGAGTTCAACTCGGCCAAACTTACCCCACGTGCGGAGACCTCCCTGAACAAGGTGGTGCAGTCCCTGCGCGACCAGCCCAACACCCAGGTGGAAGTGGCCGGCCATACCGATAGCCAGGGTAACGACAGCTACAACTTGCGCCTTTCCGGCCTGCGCGCGGAATCTGTGCGACGCTACCTGGTCGAACATGGTATCGACGCCGCCCGCATCACCGCCCGCGGCTACGGGGAAACCCAGCCCGTCGCCTCCAATGCAACGGATGCGGGGCGGGCCCAAAACCGCCGAGTGGAACTCACCTTCCGCTGAGTCAGGCCAATTCTTCCGGAGGTGGTGCCTGCAACGGGCGAAAGTCACTTCCGGAGGGAAAAACCAGAATGACCTGGGGGCAAAAACTCCCGGGTAGCACAAAAGCCGGCACACGCCGGCTTTTTTTATTCACAATCCACAGAATCTGTGGATATGTCTGTGAGCAACCAACGGGAAAACGCCGCCAGCCCCCATCATCTGGTGAGATCTCGGAGTGAAGAAAATTTAACCAAAAACATTTTTTCCTTATAAATCAGAAACTTGCAATTAACTTCAAAACAACCTTGACAAATTTCGGTTGTAACTGAAGCGTAAGATTCGTTCACCCTTCGCTGTGGAAAGCTTTTTCGCATAGCCCTTATGGGCTACTGAATTTAGTGCCAGAAGCAGGAGAAGTGGTGGCAGATGGCGGATTGCACAGCAATAGGACAGGACTTGCACACAGCCTGTGCGTGCGCACTAGCCTGGCGCCCTGGCTGACCAATCAGCCGGAGAACACATCGGCACACCGACGTGAAATTGAACGCGGTAGAGGGGGGCAGGAGCGGGCAATCACAACCCGCTCCGAACAGCTTGCCTGGATGACGGCAGCAGGCTCAGCGCTTGCGGGCAAACGCCGCCAGCGGGTGTGTGGTCGTGATGGCCATCTGTACCCGGTCGCCGGGTTTGCCGTGCACTTCGTGACTGGTCCTTACCCGCAGCTGGGCGCCCCCCTCCACCGTCACCGCGTAGAGGCGGGAGCAGCCCTCGTAGCGCACCCAGTCGATCACGCCATTGCCGATGGCGGACGGCACCAGCGAAAGGTCGTCTGGACGCAAAAGCAGGTCCACCTCTCCTTCGGCAGCATCGATTGGAATTGCGGGCGCCGGGCCGAGTACGGTGGACACCTGGTGCCCGTGCAACTCGCCGGGAAGGAAGCTAGCCTCGCCGAGAAAGCCGGCCACAAAACGGCTGGCGGGCTCGGCGAAACACATTTCGGGGGTATCGAGCTGTTCGAGCACGCCGCCATTGAGGATACCGACGCGATCGCCTACGGAGAGCGCCTCTTCCTGATCGTGGGTCACCCAGATAGCGGGGACACCGGCAGCCTTGAGGGCCTCGCGGATCTCCCAGCGCAGATTGTCTTTGAGAGCCGCGTCCAGGTTCGACAGGGGCTCATCCAACAGCACGAACGCCGGCTCGTGGGCCAGGGTCCGCGCCAGCGCCACCCGCTGTTTCTGCCCGCCGGACAGGCGTGCAGGTTTCGCATGGCGGAACTTGTCCAGCCCCAACAGGTTCAGCCAGTGGTCCGCCAGTGCGGTATTGGTCAGGCGGAAGCAGACGTTCTGCTCTACCGTAAGATGCGGAAACAGTGCGAAGTCCTGGAACACCATGCCCACATTGCGCTTTTCCGGCGGCACTGGTTTTTTCGCGCTGGCACACCAGTTTCCCAGCGCAATCTCCCCCTCGGAAATGGGGATCAGCCCCGCCAGCGCCTGCAGAATCGTAGTTTTGCCACAGCCAGTGGGGCCCACCAGCATCAGGACTTCATCCTCCGCCAGAGCCAGATTCAGATTTTTCACGACGGCGGTGGTGCCGTAATGTACCGACAGATTGCTAACCTTCAGCATCAGGAATGTGGGGTCTCAGTAACATCAAATTCGGCCCGGCGCTCGCCGGACAACATCAGCGCGAGCCCCAGTGCGGACATCAGCACCAGCAGCAAGCCGGGAATGGCGGCGCGACCAAAATACCCCGCTTCGTACACCCGCCACAAGTAGGTGGCCAGGGTTTCAAAACCGGTGGGGCCCAGCATCAAAGTCGCCGGCAGTTCGCGCATGGCTTCGAGAAACACCAGAGCGGCACCGGCCACCATGCCGCGCACCGTGAGCGGCAATGTAATGCGCTGGAAAGCCTCGCGGGGACTCGCCCCCAGAACTCGCGCCGCCCTCACCAGACTCGGGTCCAGCCCCTCAGCCGTGGAACGCACCGAGCTCACCGCCAGCGGCAGGAAACGCAGCACGTAAGCGAGCACCAACAATCCCAGGGTCTGGTACAGGAACGGCAGCTGCAGGCCGACATAAACCAGCGCCGTGCCCATCACGATGCCGGGCACACCAAACCCGAAATAGGTCATGCGCTCCATCAGGCGCCCGGCGCGACCGGCAATCGCCGCGTGCGCCACCGGAACCGCCAGCACCACCGCGAAAATCGCCGCCAGGAATGAGGCGTGCGCGGAATTCCATGCGTAACTAAACTCGAACCCCTCGGTGCCCTCACGGGCCAGCCAGATCCCAAACACGCCCAGCGGCAGCATAATGGCCAGCACCAAAATCGGCACCACCGACAGCGCGATCGCCAATTGCTGCCCCCGCCCCGGCCAGATGGTGAGATGGCGCCCGGGTCTTTCGCGGCTGCCGCGCACCCGGGATTCCAGAAACAGCACCAGGCCGACAATCACCAGTAACTGCAGCGACAGCATCGCCGCCTGGCTCAGGCCAAATGCGTTGTACTCGACAAAAATCACACGGGTGAAAGTATCCAGGCGCATGATTGCCGGGGTACCGAAATCCGACAGGGTGTACAGCGCCACTAACAAACCGCCAGCGGCGATACCGGTAACGACGCGAGGCAGTACCACCCGCCACAGGCTCACGCCGAGGGTCATACCCAGGGTGCGGGCCGCATTTACCAGGCTGGCATCCAGGCTGAGCAGTGAGGCCCGGGTAGTGAGCATCACGAACGGATAGGAATAGAGGATCATCACCAGGGTCGCGCCGGGCAGCCCATCGACGGATGGTACCGGCAGGCCCAGCAAATTCTCGATCTCCCCGCCGCGACCGAATGCCGCGTAGAGGGTAAAGGCACCGATATAGCTGGGAATCGCCAATGGGGCGGCCAGCAGAATCAGCCACAGCCTGCGCCACGGCATCTGCACATAGGCCGTCAGCAGCGCCAGCGGAACACCGATCACAACCGACCCGAGCACGGTGAACAGCATCAACAGCAGCGTGTTGCTGAGAACCGTGAGGTTGTGTGCATCAAACAACTGCACCTCATCCGAGGCGAGACCGAACAGTACACCCACCGGCACCAGCGCCATCAGTGCAATGACCAGGGCCAGCGGATAGGACGCCGGCCAGCGCAGCAGAGAACTTGGCGTCATAGAACGCCGACGCTGCGCATCAGGTTGAGTGTCGGGCGCAGGTCAGCCAACTGGGTGAGATCCACCTTCGGCGGAGAAACACTGCTGAGGGGCACCAGGCCTTCCGGCGGCTTCACGCCACTGACCAGCGGTATTTCAAAGGCTTCGGTAGCGAGGTACGACTGCACTTCCCGGGACAGCAGGTAGCGGATGAAATTGATCGGCAGATCGCCCTGGCTCAGCGCTACCACTCCGCCCGCATTGACCAGGCAGCCGGCGTCGTTTTTGGTGAACGCCAGATCTACCTTGGCATCGGGTTTGCCGCTCTTCAGGCGCAGGGTGTAATAGTGATTGGCGAGGCCAACATCCACTTCGCCCCGCTCCACCCCCATCACCACGCCCAGCTCGCCGGCGTAGGTCTTGGCACGCCGGTTAACACCACGCAGCCAGTCGGCCGTGGCCTTGTCCCCTTCCAGCAGGCGCATGGCCGTCAGGAATGACTGGAAAGCAGCATAAGCGGGCGCCCAGCCCACGGACAGATTGCTGTCGGGCAGCGCCATGATGCTGTCTGGAATCTGATCGGCGGTGAAGCGGCCGGTATAGTAAGGCAGGGTACGAATACGACCGGTGACCGGTGCCCACTGGGGATACTGGAAGCCCGGCATGAGCTGCCCAGTAAGATTTGCCGGCAGCGCGCGCGCGAGCCCCGCATCCGCCACCTGACCGACGGCACCGGAGTCAACCGCCCAGAACAGATCGGCACGGCGCACTCCGGCCTTGGCCTCGGCCACAATGGTATTGGCCAGGGCAGAGGTAACACCGCGGCGGATTTTCAGGTTCAGCTTTGGATTGCGCTTCTCGATTGCCGCGAGGACATTTTCATAGAGCCCTCCCTCCCCGGTTCCCAGATAGAGGGTCAGATCCCCCTCCAGTTTGGGCAATTGCTCTACGGAGACGGCGTTTTCCACGGAGTTGGCCATGGGACTCGCAGCCAGAGCGCGGGCTGCCGGCAGACAACCCAGCGCGCCAACCGCAGCCAAGCTATGCAAAAAAGCTCTGCGCTGCACGGTTATTCCTTACTGAATATAAAGAGCGGAACCGGCAACATACCGATGCCGGCAATTCCTTAAAATACGTCTTTACGTTTCTTTTCTGCTTCCTGCAGCAGGCTTTTCGCCTTGTCCAGTTTGGCCTGCATGGATTCCACCACCTTGCGCACATCGTCCACGCTGGTTTTGCTGTTAAGCGCCTGGGGCAGAGTCACGTTGAAATCTTTTTCCAGGTCTTCCACCAGCGCGGCGTCCTGTTCGATCAGCGCACCTTCAACGCCTTCAAATCGGTGCAGATAGGTGTCGTGCACGATGGAAGTCGCTGCATCTGGCAGTTTTTCCGCGTACTTGGCCACCACGCGATCCAGGCGGTGTTTGATGTCGTCCAGTATCTCCGGCATGGTGGTGGGTTCAACTTCGGTGGTCTGCACCTTGGCCAGCAGTCCCTTTTCCTGATACTGAGAGGCGAGCTTCACCGCCCCCAGTCCCTGCCACAGGGCCTGGTTCAGCTTGGCTTGTTCCTCGCGCACCTTGGCAATGGGGGCGCCGGCTTCAATGGCCTGCTTCACACCGAAGATGCCCTGCCAGATACTGGCGTATACCGGCACATAGTTGGTTTCGATGGCGGAGTGGAAATCAACACCTTCCCAGTATTCCACCATAACTTTGGTGTCGGTGGCCTTCTGCCCTTTCTTCTCGTAGGTGTCGACCACTTCGCCAAATTTTGCGACCAGCCAGTTCACCTCCTCGGAATAAGAATTCAGGTGCCCCTTAAGATCATTCACGTGGTCGCCGATAGCGCCATTGGCGGATACCTGACCGGCCACCAACACTGCACACAGGCCAATAGCGAGGCCCAGCACGCGATGTTTCCGTACACGGTTTAGAGATTGCATAGTCACTCCTGATATCTGACTCACGCAAATGATACTTATTATCAAAAACTAGTAAAGCACCATTGTATTAAGCAGTGTTAACGCCTCGCTATCCACGCCCACATGAGCGTCAGGCCATACAGATACCGCAGGGCTGACGGGAATTTCCGGGAAACTGGATCAGTGGGCTTTTGTTACTGCGAGTGCTGGAGGAAACGATAATCTATTCACCATTTCCAATGCGGCAGGATGCTACCAGTCCGGGGCGGGCATTTCACCTACTTCCGCCCCGTGCCGCCTGCAAAGGCCCATCACCTGGTACTTTGCGGGTCTGTCGAACCATGAATGTGTTGCGCCGGATGGCACAACTACCAGTCCGATGTCTTATACCTGCCCAAGAGCTGGTATAGTCTCCCCTCTATAGTTTCCTTCTCTCACGCCCGACTACCGGTGACTTCTGACCCATGAAGAGCAGCTCCGTTGATCACTAAGGCCAAAGCCAAACTGCGGCACGCAGCCAGCGGTCTACAAGCGTGTGTGATCCGGTTGTTGCCCCGCCATGTCCCCATTGCCTTCAAATTGGCACTGGTCATGACCCTGTTGCTGGTACTGGGGATGGCGAGCCTCGGTCTGTTTATCAGCGACAACCAGAACCAGCTGATCCGCACCCAGCTGCACGACTTCGGCAATACCATGGCGCAGCAGCTGGCGAAACTGGCCAGCGAGCCGATTCTGTCGGAAAACAACCTGAACCTGCGCATGCTGACCACCAACCTGGGCCAGGATGAAAAAATCCTTGGCGCAGGGATCTACGCGCATAACGGAGAATTGCTGTCGAGCACTGGCATCCAGCCGCGCCTGAGCAACACCTTCTTTGAATCGGCGGAGGTTATCGCCAGCCCGTGGTTCCGACATACCGCAGACGGGTCCGCGGAACGCCTGATCAGCTTTATCGCTCCCGCCAATTACCAGGGTGTCCGGGTCGGCTCGGTGGTGGTCACTCTGTCGGCATCGCAAATGGACCAGGCTGCAGCCAGTGCCCGCAACGCCATTGTCTACGCCACCCTGGCGATGACCGTCCTGGCCTCCCTGTTGGCCTATTGGCTGAGCCGCCGCCTGTCACTTCCGATCCATCACTTGATGGAAGCCACCCGCGCTATCGACCGCGGCGACCTGGCGATCCGGATCGATCAGCGACGCAACGACGAAATCGGCTTTTTGTTCGAAGGCTTCAACAACATGGCCGCCGGATTGCTGAAGAAATCCCAGGTCGAACAGGTCTTTTCCCGCTATGTGTCGAAAAGCGTTGCCGACAAGGTACTCGCCAATCTCGACGAGGTTCGATTGGTGGATCGCCCGATTGAGGCGACGGTGTTATTTGCCGATATCACCGGTTTCACCGCGATGTCGGAACAACTGCAACCGAGCCAGGTTTCCGAACTGCTCAACGAATACTTCTCGTACATTTCGCGCGCCTGCTCGCTATACCACGGCGTGGTGGACAAGTTTATCGGCGACTGTGCGATGCTGGTGTTCGGCGTACTGGAAGACGATACCGACCACGCATTCAATGCCGTCAGTTGTGCGGTCTTGATTCAGCAACTGGCCGCGCAGTTGAACGAGCAGCGCCGCGCCGACGGCCGGCCCGAGGTGCATTTCCGCATTGGGATCAATTGCGGCGCCATGTTGGCAGGCAATCTGGGTTCCGACGAGCGGATGGAATACACCGTGGTTGGTGACGCCGTCAATTTGGCCTCCCGTCTGTGTAGTGAGGCGGAGCCGGACCAGATCATTATTCGTCAACAGCTGTTTACCATGCTGCAGCCGCGCATCATCGCGCATGCAGGACAGACACTACCGATCCGCGGCAAATCCGCGCCGATACAGATCTACTCGGTGGAGAACATCCACAGTAGTGATCACCCCCTGCTAGAGGCCAATCTCCGCAAAGTGCTGAGTCCACAGGCCACCCAATCGCCGCAACGAGCCGTCGGGCATGCGTGATCTCCGGTTACCATTTCTGTGGTTTTTGCTGTTGCTACTGCTGCCGGCGTGTAGCGTGATGCCAACACCGCAACCGGCACTGGAAGGTTTTCCAACGGAAACTCTACATCAGGTCCGCCAACAGTCGACGGAACTCGAACGACTGCAAAGCCTGAATGCCGTAACCCCCGCGCAACAGCAACAAATCCAGCAATTGCGCAGTGACTTGCAGCAGTTCGCGCGCAACGTAATCAGCAGCGCAAGCAGCATGGCGCAAAAAGACGACTGGCACGGTGCCGCACAGCTATTGCAAGGTGCCCTGCGCTGGTTGCCAGACAGTCAGTTGCTCACTAACGCGCAGCAGCAACTGGAGGCACAGCGCCAGTTACGCGAAGAGCGGGTGCGAATGGAGCTGGCTATCCACCGCGGTGAGCAGTTGCTGAAAGATGCCGAGGGCTACCGGAAACTGCAGCAGCTACAGGGCCCCGGCCTGATGAATTGGGTGGAAGTGAAAAACTACTACCGCAAACGCAGTGAATCGGCGCAGGCGCTCCAGCAACATTCCCAGCGCGCACTGGCACGGGGGGACTATGCGCTGGCTCAGCGCGCGCTGAAGATTACCCTCGAGCTCTACGGCGACGAACTTCAGCACGATACCGAGCGCCGCGAAAAAATCCAACGCGACCTGGCCATAGCCAGTCGCCGTCTCAGCCAATCGAAAACACAATCCGCAAACACCATCTCCGAAGCCTCCGCCGACAAAGTGGCCGAGGCGCCCTACACGGTAGTGCAACAGGCACTGGACGCCGGCGATCTGACCAGCGCACGGCAACATCTGGATCAATTACGACAGCAGTCGCCACAGGAACCACAATTACCGCACCTGGAAGCGCAGTTCCAGGCGCAGTTGAATAGCCGCATTGAAACCGCGCTCAAGCGGGGGAATGATTTATACAGTCAGGGCAAGATTGAACGGGCCCTGGCCGTCTGGCGCGAAGCCAGTACCCTGGCCCCGGAAAATGTCGAACTGCTGGCCAACATCGCACGGGCAGAAAAGGTTCTGGAAAACCTGCGCGCGCTGTCGGTACCCGCCAGCGCCACACCTTAGGCTCTCCCCCTAGATTCTCCCTCAGTCCTTCACGCAATCCACGCAGTAGCGCGCCTTGCCGTCCTTCATTTCCTTCACCAGCCCGTGGCAATCGGTTTCGAAGCCGGGGAACTGCTCATTGAAGGTACGCGCAAAGCGCAGGTAGTTGACGATGGTGCGGTTAAAGCGCTCACCCGGAATCAGCAGGGGGATGCCGGGCGGGTAAGGGGTCACCAGCATGGCGGTGATACGGCCTTCCAGCTCCTCGATATCCACCCGCTCCACTTCCCGGTGTGCCATTTTTGCCCACGCCTCGCCCGGGCGCATCGCCGGCACCATAGTGCTCAGATACATTTCGGTGGTCAGGCGGGCGACGTCGTGTTGTGCATACACATTGTGAATGGCGTTACACAGATCGCGCAGCCCCCACCCTTCATAGTGTTTGTTCTTGGCCAGAAACTCGGGCATGCAGCGCCACAGCGGGCTGTTGCTGTCGTAACAGTCCTTGAACTGCTGCAGTTCGGTGACCAGAGTGTTCCAGCGGCCCTTGGTAATGCCGATGGTGAACATGATAAAGAACGAGTACAGGCCGCACTTCTCGACGATGATGCCGTGTTCGGACAGGTACTTGGTGAGGATGGCCGCAGGAATACCCCAGTCATCAAAATTGCCGTCCAGGTCCAGCCCGGGGGTGACGATGGTTGCCTTGATCGGGTCGAGCATATTGAAGCCCTCGGCCAGATCGCCGAAACCGTGCCAGTTGTCGCCGGCCCGCAGCATCCAGTCCTCGCGCTCACCCATGCCCTCTTCAGCGATATGGTCCGGGCCCCAGACCTTGAACCACCAGTCGCTGCCCCACTCCTCGTCCACCTTGCGCATGGCGCGGCGGAATTCCATGGCCTCGGTGATGGACTCCTCCACCAGCGCGGTGCCCCCCGGCGGCTCCATCATCGCCGCCGCCACATCGCAGGAGGCGATGATCGCGTACTGCGGCGAGGTGGAGGTGTGCATCAGGTAGGCTTCGTTGAACAGGTCCTTGTCAAGCTGGCGGCTCTCGGAATCCTGCACCAGGATCTGCGACGCCTGGGAAATACCCGCGAGCAGCTTGTGGGTGCTCTGGGTGGAAAACACCAGTGATTCCTTGCAGCGTACGCGGCCCTCACCGATGGCGTGGTAGTCACCGTAGAAATCGTGGAACGCAGCGTGCGGCAGCCAAGCCTCGTCAAAGTGCAGGGTGTCGATCTTGCCGTCCAGCGCGTCCTTGATCTCTTCCACGTTGTACAGGACACCGTCATAGGTGCTCTGGGTAATGGTCAGTACCCGTGGCTTCGCGCCTTTGTCAGTAATAAACGGGTTCTGGGCGATCTTCTGCTGGATATTCTCCCAGTCGAATTCACTGCGCGGAATCGGGCCGATGATGCCGAAGTTGTTGCGGGTCGGCATCAGGAAGATCGGGATAGCCCCGGTCATGATGATGGAGTGCAGGATCGACTTGTGACAGTTGCGGTCGACCACCACGATATCACCGGGCGCCACCGTGGAGTTCCACACAATCTTGTTGGAGGTGGAGGTACCGTTGGTGACGAAAAACAGGTGATCCGCGTGGCTGATACGCGCAGCGTTGCGCTCACTGGCGGCGATCGGTCCGGTGTGGTCCAGCAGCTGGCCCAACTCGTCCACCGCATTACACACGTCGGCGCGCAGCATGTTCTCGCCAAAGAACTGGTGGAACATATGCCCGACCGGGCTCTTCAGGAACGCCACGCCACCGGAGTGGCCCGGGCAGTGCCAGGAATAGGAGCCGTCGGAGGCGTAATGCACCAGCGCGCGGAAAAACGGCGGCGCCAGGTTGTCCAGATAGGCACGGGCCTCACGTACCACGTAGCGGGCGATGAACTCGGGAGTGTCCTCGAACATGTGAATAAAGCCGTGCATCTCCCGCAGGATGTCGTTCGGCAGGTGGTGGGAGGTGCGCGTCTCACCGTAGAGGAAGATCGGGATGTCGGCGTTGCGGAAGCGCAGCTCCGCCACAAACGCGCGCAGCCGGGTCAGGGTTTCTTCCTGGTTGGCTTCGCTGAACTCATCGTCGTCGATGGAGAGGATGTAGCAGGAAGCCCTACTCTGCTGCTGCACAAAAGAAGTCAGGTCGCCGTAACTGGTGACCCCAAGCACCTCCATTCCCTCTGCCTCGATCGCGGTCACCAGCGAGCGGATGCCGAAACCGGACGAATTTTCCGAGCGAAAATCCTCGTCGATTACGATGATGGGGAACTGGAAGCGCATGCGTTCTCTCCGGATGAGATGTTATAGGGGGACTGGCCTCAAATTTTGCGGCGGCACTTTAGTCTTGTGAACTGGTACTGTCTATATGCATTCTGCGACGCCGCCCACATTGTAGTGGGACTTAATCTCCTGCACCTTGCCGAATTTCGCACGAGCAGGCAACAAAAAGCCCGGCGCATGGCCGGGCTTTTTGTGGCAGCGAGGAGGGCCTTAGGCCGTCGGCGCCTGGGTGCGGTTCTTGTAGGAACCGTCGCGGGTGTCGATTTCGATCCAGTCGTCGATTTCGCAGAAGTCTGCCACCTTGACTTCGGTGCCGTTGCGCAGCTTGGCCGGCTTCATGACTTTGCCGGAAGTGTCGCCACGGGCGGAGTTTTCGGTGTAGGTGATCTGGCGCACGATGGTGGTCGGCAGGTCGACGGAAATGACCTTGCCATCGAAGAACACGGCTTCACAGATGTCGCTCATGCCTTCTTCGATGAACGGCAGGACACTTTCCAGGTCTTCGGCACGCAGCTCGTAGGAGTTGTACTCCGGATCCATGAAGACGTAGTCCTCACCGTTGATATAGGAAAGGGTCACTTCCTTGCGGTCGAGGATGACCGGCTCCATCTTGTCGTCGGCCTTGTACACGGTCTCGGTCTTGGAGCCGTTGATCAGGTTCTTCAGCTTCATCTTGACGATGGCGCTGTTGCGGCCGGACTTGGTGAATTCGGCCTTCTGGATCAGCCAGGGGTGGCCGTCGATCAGGGCCACACTGTTGGCCTTCATTTCTTGTGCGGTTTTCATAGGAGTATCCGGAATAGGGATGGGGATACCTTTTTCAGGTGGCGCATGATAGCCATTTTCCGGAAAAACGCACTAGTGCCGATGCAAGATCTGGCCGTAAGACCTGCTCGTCGCACCAGTCACCGGCATAACGGGAATGTTCTTCTATGTGTGCTTGGGCCTGCACCCAAGCCGCACCCATGTCTCCCTGCCCATTCCAGGCGTGCCACAAGCTTTTTTGCGCATCCGCCGCTTGCGGCGAAAGGCCAGCACAGTACAGGTCGAGAAAGGCATCCAGCTTGTCCCAGTGGGCACCTTCCTCCTGCTGGTAGATATGCCAGAGCAGCGGCCGCCCGGCCCATTGCGCCCGCACGAACGAATCCTCGCCGCGCACCGCATTGAAATCACAGCTCCACAGCAACCGGTCGTAATCGTGCTGACTCAGGAATGGCAGCAACTGCACCTGCAGGTTACCGCGCTGCCAGCGACTACCTGGTTCAGTATCCGCGACCCCGAGCCAGCGGCACAGATCGCCCTCGATACGCCCGTGCGGCACCAGCAACAGCGTCGGCCGTGTATCGACCGCCAGGGCGTCAAGCCAATCGGCCAGTGCCGCATTCTCGTAGGCGAACAGGGAAATCAGGCGGGCGTCATCCGCCGGCGTTACGCCTATCTGCGCGAGAAAGTCCCGACGCGCGTTAGGTACTGCCTGGAACGCGCGCCGCCGCGTCAGCAAATCGCGCTCCCGCAACAGGCCGCCGGTACCTTCGGTAAAGCCAGGGAAAAAGAAGAACTTCTGCAGACCACCGGCTTGCGGTGACGGCAGGACGTGGCAGCCGGCGACCCATGCCTCGGCACTGAGGTACTCGAGGTTCAGCCACAAAGGCTTGCGCTCCCCCACTGCCATGGCCTCGATATAACTTGCCGGCAGGTTACAGGCAAAGGCCTCGATCACTACATCAGCCACCTCAACCTGCGGGAAGTCCTGGGACCAGTGGCAAACCTCCACCCCATCGATGCGTTGCGAGGACAAGGAGGCATCGGCGGTCGGACAAAGGCGCAGAAAGGCGGCCGGCTCATCGACCCACAAGCGCACCGCCTGGTCGTGCTCGGCAGCCAGTTGCCGAGCCAAGCGCCAGGTCACCCCGATATCGCCGTAGTTGTCGACGACGCAGCAGAAAATGTCCCAGCGTTTGCTCATCATCGGCAAAAGCCGAAATACCAGCTAGTGCGGATTATTCCCACTCAATGGTGGCAGGCGGCTTGCTGGAAACGTCGTAAGTCACCCGCGAAATGTGTTCGATCTCGTTGATGATGCGGTTGGAGACCTTCTCGATCAGATCGTAGGGCAGATGCGCCCAGCGTGCGGTCATGAAGTCCACGGTTTCCACCGCACGCAATGCCACCACGTACTCATAGCGACGGCCGTCGCCCACCACGCCCACGGATTTGACCGGCAGGAACACCACAAACGCCTGGCTGGTTTTGTGGTACCAGTCCGCTTTGTGCAGCTCCTCGATAAAGATCGCATCCGCTTCGCGCAGGATATCCGCGTACTCTTTTTTCACTTCGCCGAGGATGCGCACGCCGAGGCCCGGGCCCGGGAAGGGGTGGCGGTAGACCATGTCGTAGGGCAGGCCCAGCTCGAGGCCGATCTTGCGCACTTCGTCCTTGAACAGTTCACGCAGCGGCTCCACCAGTTCAAACGCCATGTCTTCCGGCAGGCCACCCACATTGTGGTGAGACTTGATCACGTGTGCCTTGCCGGTCTTGGCGGCGGCGGACTCGATCACGTCCGGGTAGATGGTGCCCTGGGCCAGAAATTTAACGTTCTGCAGGGCGGAGGCTTCCTTGTCGAAAATTTCGATAAAGGTGTTGCCGATAATCTTGCGCTTGGCTTCCGGCTCGTCGACACCGGCGAGGCGGGACAGGAATGCCTCTTCCGCATCAGAACGAATCACGCGCACACCCATGTTGTCGGCGAACATCTGCATGACCTGGTCGCCTTCGTTTTTGCGCAGCAGGCCGTTGTCCACGAATACACAGGTCAGCTGGTCACCGATCGCCCGGTGCAGCAGTGCCGCTACCACGGAGCTGTCGACACCGCCGGACAGGCCCAGCAGTACTTTGGAGCTGCCTACCTGCGCGCGCACCTTGGCGATGGAGTCCTCGATGATGTTTTCCGGGGTCCACAGCTTTTCACAGCCGCACAGCTCGATGACGAAGTGTTCGTAAATGCGGGTGCCCTGCAGGGTGTGGGTTACTTCCGGATGGAACTGCACACCGAAGAAATTCTTTTCCGCGTGGTACATGCCGGCGATCGGGCAGGACGGGGTGGAAGCCATCAGCTCGAAGCCCTGCGGCATTTTCACCACCTTGTCGCCGTGGCTCATCCACACGTCCAGCAGCGCCTTGCCGCTATCGTCCAGGTGGTCCTTGATGTCGTGCAGCAGCGCGGATTTCCCTTCCACGGTGACCTGCGCGTAACCGAATTCGCGCACGTTGCTGCCCTCCACTGCGCCACCCAGCTGGTGCGCCATGGTCTGCATGCCGTAGCAGATACCCAATACTGGTACGCCCAGCTCGAACACCGCCTGCGGCGCGCGCGGGGAGCCCTCTTCCGGCACGGATTCCGGGCCACCGGCAAGGATGATGCCCTTGGGCGCGTACTCGCGGATTTCCTCGTCGCTCATGTCGAAGGCGCGGATTTCGGAAAATACCCCCAGTTCGCGCACGCGGCGGGCGATCAGCTGGGTGTACTGGGAACCGAAGTCGAGGATCAGGATTCGGCTGGAATGGATATCTTGGCTCATGGCTTACTCGTAACGGTTTTATAAACGGCAAACGGACCATGAGAGGTCCGTTTGCGGTTCACTTTAAAGTGCACTTCTAGTCTTTTGGCCGGGACAGGGTCCCGGCAGGGAGTCGTTCTATCAGCGGCCGCCCACGGGGTAGTTCGGCGCTTCCTTGGTGATCTGCACGTCGTGTACGTGGGACTCGCCCATACCCGCGGCGGTTACCCGTACAAACTGCGGTTTGGTGCGCATGGTTTCCATGTCCAGGCTACCGGTGTAACCCATGGCGGAGCGCAGGCCACCCATCATCTGATGCACGATGGCGGAAATCGGGCCCTTGTAAGGCACGCGACCTTCGATACCTTCCGGTACCAGTTTTTCCGCGCCCTTGCTGGCGTCCTGGAAATAGCGGTCGGAAGAGCCCTGGGTGCGGGACATGGCACCGAGGGAGCCCATACCGCGGTAGGACTTGTAGGTACGGCCCTGATACAACTCGACTTCACCCGGCGCCTCTTCGGTACCGGCGAACATGGAGCCCATCATCACAGCGTAGGCACCGGCGGCAACCGCCTTGGAAATATCGCCCGAGAAGCGGATACCACCGTCGGCAATCAGCGGCACGCCTGTGCCTTCCAGCGCCTTCGCCACTTCGGCAATGGCGGAAACCTGGGGTACACCGATACCGGTCACGATACGGGTGGTACAGATGGAACCGGGGCCGATGCCCACTTTGACCGCATCCGCACCGGCTTCCGCCAGGGCAATCGCGGCTTCGCCGGTGGCGATGTTGCCGCCGATCACGTCCACCTGCGGGTGCATTTCCTTGATGCGACGCACGCGGTCGATCACATTCTTGCTGTGGCCGTGAGCGGTATCCACCACCAGTACGTCCACGCCAGCTTCCACCAGCGCCGCAACGCGATCGTCGGTGTCCGGGCTGGTGCCGACTGACGCGCCCACACGCAGGCGGCCGTCACTGTCTTTGCAGGAGTTCGGGTACTTTTCGGCCTTGTTGTAGTCCTTGACGGTAATCAGGCCCTTGAGGTCGAAATTGTCGTTCACCACCAGCACTTTTTCGATGCGGTGCTTGTGCAGCAGTTCGCGCACTTCTGACGGGGCAGCACCTTCATCACAGGTCACCAGGCGCTCTTTCGGCGTCATAATGCTGGCCACGGAAACGTCCAGATTGGTCTGGAAGCGCACGTCGCGGCTGGTGACGATGCCCACCAGGCTACCTTTATCCATCACCGGCACGCCGGAAATATTGTGGTGGGTGGTGAGCGCGATCAGCTCGCGCACGGTGGCGTCGGCTTCGATGGTAATGGGATCTTTCACCACACCGGCCTCGAATTTTTTCACCGCACGCACTTCCAGAGCCTGTTCCTCGATGGACATGCTCTTGTGGATAATGCCGATACCGCCTTCCTGCGCCAGCGCAATGGCCAGGCGCGACTCGGTCACGGTATCCATCGCAGCGGACACCAGCGGAATATTCAGGGTGATATTGCGAGACAACTTGGTCTTCAGGGAAACATCCTTGGCCGTGACCTCGGAGTAACCGGGCACAAGCAGGACGTCATCAAAGGTGAGGGCTTCGCGCGCAATGCGCAGGGATTCAGACATGGACACTCAAACCTCAAACTGAGCGGGAATGGGTATCGGCGCGATTATAGCCGCATCGTTCTCGGAAACAAAAGACTATTTACTCAGGATTGGCAAATCTCTTTACCTCCGCCGGCTTCCCTGCAATATTGGCCGCCCAGATCGCACTGCATGAGAACGAAATGCCTGATTTCCCGCCCGGAGCATACTCCCCACCCTCCTCCCCGCAGTCGCCGCTGCCCACCGACGGCAGGCCCGTTCTCTCCGTCAGCGAACTCAACCGGGAAGTTAAGCACCTGCTGGAAGGCAGTGTGCCGCTGCTGTGGGTGAGCGGGGAAATCTCCAACTTTGCCGCACCCAGTTCCGGGCACTGGTATTTCACCCTGAAGGACGCCCGCGCCCAGGTGCGCTGCGCCATGTTCCGCGGCCGCAACCAGATGGTCAGATTCAGACCAGCCAACGGTCGCGAAGTGCTGGCGCGCGCTCGCGTCAGTCTTTATGAAGGCCGCGGCGAGTTCCAGCTGATCATCGAACACCTCGAGGAGGCCGGATTCGGCGCCCTGATGCGCCAGCTGGAGGAGCTGAAAGCCAAACTGCAGGCGGAGGGACTGTTCGACCTGGCACGCAAGAAGCCCCTGCCCCATCTGCCCGCCACCATTGGCATCATCACGTCTCCCACCGGCGCCGCGGTGCGGGACATGATCCAGGTGCTGGGACGGCGCTATCCCGCCGCCAAGATCGAATTGATCCCGGTCGCGGTACAGGGCCAGGGTTCCGCACAGCAGATCGCACGCGCCATCGAGCTAGCCGGCCGCCTGCAGCGCCACGACCTGCTGATTGTGGGGCGCGGTGGCGGCTCGCTGGAAGATTTGTGGTCCTTCAATGAAGAGATCGTCGCGCGCGCGCTGGCCGCCTGCCCCATCCCCACTATCTCCGCAGTGGGCCACGAAACCGATACCACCATCGCCGACCTGGTGGCGGATGTGCGCGCGCCGACCCCCTCCGCCGCGGCGGAAATCGCCAGCGCCAACGCCGCGGCGCTAACCGAAGAAATAGACACTATCCGCTCGCGCCTGACCCGCGCCATGCATCTGCAGTTGCGCCACCTGCGCCAGCAGGTCCAGTTGGTAGGCAATCGCATCCGTCACCCACGGGAGCAACTGCAGAACCGCGCCCAGCGCCTCGACCACCTGGAAATGCGTTTGCACAGTGCCATACGCACTCGCACCACAGGCAATGCCCAGCGCCTCGCCCAACTGGAGCGCGCACTTGCCCAGGTTCACCCCCGCCACCGCATCGAGCGCGCACAGGTGCAACTCGCACAGCAGACCCAGCGCCTGCAGAAATCCGCGCTGGCGCTGCTGCAGCACAAGCGGGAGCAGGTGGCGCACGCCGGCCAGCTGTTGCACAGCGTCAGTCCGCTGGCGGTACTGGAGCGCGGCTATGCCATTGTCCAGGATGACAGGAAACAGGTCATCCGGCGCGCTCAGGACACCCGGTCGGGGCAAAGGATCCATGCCAGGCTCGCCGAAGGGGAAATTACCGCGGTTATCGAATAAATACCGCACATTTTTCCCTGCACCACCAACCCGCCCGCCTGCACCCTAGGATTGCGCAATCGCTTTTTGCGCAGCGAGCGGAGTAATCCATGGTCGAAAATCGCTCCAGGCTGTTCCTGCTGTCCACCGCCATCCTCGCTGCACTCGCGCTGTTTTTCAGCGCTGGGTGCGACAAAAAACAGGAAGAAATGAAACCGGATGAAATGGGCACCGGCAGAACTGAACAAGCCGCACCCAAGGAATCACCGAAGGAATACAGAAAAGAGCGCGACGTCCGCTTCGAGAATTACTCCGAATCCGGTGATCTAAAGGCACTCAGAAAACGCGGTATCATTCGCTTTGTCACCCTCGCCACCAGTGAAGACGATCTGCTCCCCCGCGCCACCATCGTCACCCAGCTGCACTATGAAATGGCACAAGACCTGGCCGAAACACTCAAGCTCGAACCCCACTGGATAGCCGCAGCCTCACCCGAACAAGCGCTGCAACTGATCAAGGACGGGCGTGCCGATATATTCACCGGCAACCTAACTCGCACCGAGGAGCGCGCCCAGAATTTTGATTTAACCGAGACGATCACCAAGTCCCGCCAACAACTGGCAACCGGGGTAGACGGACCCGACATCGACCATCCGAACAAGCTCAGCGATATTGTCATTGTCATTATGGAGGGAAGCACTTACGTAGCTACCGCCAAGGCGCTACAGGAAAAAATTCCCAACGCCACAATAGAAATGCGGGCACTGCGACCTGACGATTCCATTGACCGACTGATTGACAACATCAACCAGCGCAAGAACGTCATCACCATCATTGACAGTTCTATTTTGCAAGGGTTGCTGAACTACCGCAGCGATATGAAATCCGGCGCCTTTGTCAGCGATGAAGAAGACATCGTGTGGGCCATGCGCAAGGACTCGCCGGAACTCAAACTGCGTGTCAACAATTTTCTCACCAAGAAAATGGTTTCCGCACCTGTCGACAGAAAATCCGACTGGGCATCGATCAAAAAATCCAAGGTAATCCGCTTTCTTACCTACAACGGCCCCACCAGCTACTTCATGTGGAAGGGAACGCTGATGGGGTTTGATTACGACCTGGCAAAAAAATTTGCCGCCAAGCACGACCTTGAACTGCAACTGATTGTAGTGCCTCACGACCAGACATTGATCGAGTGGCTCAAGGCCGGGCGCGGTGATTTTGCCGGAGCGTCCATCACCATTACCGACGAGCGCAAGGCTCAGGGTGTGGAATTCAGCACACCGTATATGGAAGTGGCGGAACAGGTACTGAGCAACAGCGGCAAGCCGCCCATCAAGAGCCTGCAGGATCTGAATGGGCGCACCCTGACACTGCGCGCCTTCTCGATTTTCGAAGAAATCGCCAAAGGTCTGCAGCAGAGTGGTATTCAGGTAAAAATCGAGCTCGCGGCGCCCGAAATAAGTTATGGGCGCATCATCAACATGGTTGCCGAGGGTGAAGCCGAAGCCACCATCGTGGATGCCAGTGCGGCGGAGATGGGCGCGGCACTGCGCGAAGAACTGGTACTGGGCCCTGTGGTCAGCGACCCACTTCCCCAGGGGTGGATGGTGCTGAGGGGCAATGAATCGCTGCTGAAAAAAATCAACGATTTTTTAACCGACTTTAAAAATTCGGATGGGTACACCAAGAAAGTCGATTTCTATTTCAAGCCGAATAAGAGGGTCAGTGACAAGTTGCTGGCGCGACTAAAACCCGGGAAGGACATTTCACCGTATGACAAACTGGTCAAAGATTCCGCCAGAAAACACGAATTCGACTGGCGACTGATCGTGGCCCAGATGTGGCAGGAAAGCAGCTTTAATCCGAAAGCGGAATCCCCGGTGGGCGCCCAGGGGCTGCTACAGGTAATGCCGCGCACGGCGGAAGAAATCGGCTATCCGCCACCGCTGTTTGAACCGCAACGCGGGATTGAAGCCGGCGTTAAATACCTGGGCTGGATTCGCGAGCGTTTTTCCCCGGATGTCAGCCTGCAAAACCGACTGTGGTTTTCCCTCGCCGCCTACAACGCCGGTATCGGCCACCTGTACGACGCGCAAAGGGTGGCAAAAAAACTCGGGCTCAATCCCGATATCTGGTTTGACAATGTGGAAGTGGGCATGCTCCGGCTATCGGAGCCGAACTATTTCAAGCACGCGCGCTATGGCTTTGCGCGCGGTGCGGAACCGGTGCAGTATGTTCGCAACATCAGCAAACTGTATCGCGCCTACACCGATATCGCGTCCGGGGAGGTAGCATTGCTGCGTCTGCTATACCATCCGCAGACCGCAAAGCTCATACACAACAATGCACCGGTTCCGCCCTTCAGACCTCCAGTACAATCTTGCCAATATGGCTACTGGACTCCATCAGACGGTGCGCCGCCGCAACCTCTGCCAGTGGAAACGTTGCCGCAATCTGCGGACGGATTTTGCCCGCCACAATAAGGGGCCACACCTGCGCCTCCAGATCCTGTGCTATCGCCGCCTTCACTTCCGCTGGCTGCGGGCGCAGGGTGGAACCGGTCAGCGTCAGGCGCTTCAGCATTACCGGCAGCATATTGACCTCGACCTTGGCGCCGGCGAGGAATGCGATATTGACGATGCGGCCATCGCGGGCCGCGCACTGGATGTTGCGGTCGACATAGTCGCCGCCGACCATGTCGAGAATCACATCCGCGCCCTTGCCGTTGGTGGCCGCCAGCACCTCCGCCACAAAATCCTGTTCGCGATAATTGATCGCGCGCTCGGCGCCGAGCGTTTCGCAGGCCGCGCATTTTTCCGCGCTGCCGGCTGTGGCAAATACCCGCACCCCCAAGTTTGCGGCGATCTGGATGGCCGCGGTTCCAATACCGGAGGAGCCGCCGTGTACCAGCAACACCTCGCCCTGCTTGAGGCGCGCGCGGTGCACCAGGTTACTCCACACGGTGAAAAACGTTTCCGGCAGCGCTGCTGCCTCCACGGCATTCAACCCTTGCGGTATCGGCAGGCACTGGCCTGCGGGAGCGAGCGCGAATTCCGCATAGCCTCCGCCATTGGTCAGCGCACACACCCGGTCCCCCACCTGCCAGCGACTTACACCCTCGCCCACCGCGACAATTTCACCGGCTACTTCGAGCCCGAGTACCGGTGACGCCCCCGGCGGCGGCGGGTAAAAACCCGCGCGCTGCACCACATCCGGGCGATTCACCCCGGCGGCGGCGACGCGGATCAGAACCTCACCGGTACCGGCCACTGGCGCATCGCCCTCAGCGAGTTGCATTTTTTCCGGGCCACCGTATTCCGGCAGGTCGATGTAGCGCATGGTGTTCCACCTTCTTTCCATGTTTTGAAGTGCTGAATCCTACAACAAAAAAGGCCCGGCAGAGCCGGGCCAATCAAGACTGGCGGAGGTGATTTAACGTTTAGATTTCGTAGTTCAGTTCGATACCGACGATGCGCCCGCGGTTGAGCGGGGTAAAGCTGGCGCCTGGCCCCATCACGAACGGACCGAGTGCGGTCGGCAGCTGGGTATCGTTGCCCTCACTGACCTCATCCAGCATGTTCTTGCCAAACAGTGCAACGCGATAGTTGCCGCCGTCCGGCTCGATACCGATGCTGAAGTCCACCATTTCCACTTCACTCAGCATGCCGCGGTTGTTGTCGGTATAGGCGGAGGCATCGCGATGGTTGTAGTTGATGCGCGATGTTAGTGCGCCCCAGCTGCCAATTTGCAGGTCGTGTACCATGCCCACACCGTAGGTCCAGGGCGCGAGACGCGGGATCTCCAGCGCGTAATCCGCACTGTCCACCACGCCATCACCGCTGATATCCAGCCACACATCATCGTATTCGCCATCTACGTAGCCCACATTCATGGTCAGCAGCAGGTTGTCGGTGGCCGCCGCCATCATCTCGAACTCGGCGCCGCGGATGGTGGCGTTGGCGGTGTTGCGGATCAGCTGTGCCACACCGGCGGTTTCGCTCGGCAGGTTCACCTCACGCTGCATATCGTCAATGGTGTTGTGGAATAGCGCCATATTGGTTTTCACGCGTCCATCCAGCCACTGCATCTTGGCGCCCAGCTCGAAGCTGTTCTGCTCTTCCTGGTCGGTCGGGCCCGGCTCTTCCCCGGGTACGGTGTTACGCATGTTGTAACCACCGCTGCGGAAGCCCTTGGTCCACACCGCATAAGTCTGGGCAGTATCGCTCATTACCCACTGCAGGCCGACTTTCGGGGTGAATGCACTCCACTTTTCACTGTCATTGAATTCGTAGGTACCACAGCCGCTCATGTCGCAACCATTGTTTTGCTGGATCGCGGCGATCTGTACGTCCTTCTCCTCCCAGGAGTAGCGCCCGCCCAGGGTCAGTACCCAGGCTTCATTCAGGTCGATATCCGCCTGGGTGAAAACGCCCTTGGCCTCGTGATCCTGCATGCCGCCGCCAATATGCATCTGCGGGAACAGCTGATCGTAGGGAGGACCGAGAGCAGCCAGCGCGCCGAGAATCTGGCGTCCTTCCATGTATTCCAGATCCTGGCTGAACCAGTACAGGCCGGAAGTGACGGAAGTGGAGCCGAAACGACCGGAATAGCGCAGTTCGTTACTGATCTGGCTCTGGTCAATCACACTGCTGGAGTGGAACAGTGGCAGCGGCGTGGAATCGATGTCGCCGTCACCGGCGGTCTCATAATCCCGCCACGCCAGCACGTTGGTGATGGTGCCGTTGCCGAAAGCCACTTCCCGGTTGTATTCGGCGATGGCCTGGCTCCAGTCGGTTTCCGCATAGCCCTCTTCGTCGATGGCGATCTCGAAGGAACCCTTGCTATTGTCCCAGTCGGTCACACCAACGGATGCCGCCAGCGCCTTGGCGCCTTCACCATGGTTGATACCGGTAATACCATCCGCATCCACATGACCTTTTTCCAGGCGCACGATCAGATCGGCGCTCTCACCCAGGTCGACGGTGAAGCTCGGGCGTACAAACCAGGTGGTGGAAGCACCGAAGTTGTCATTGCCGGTTGCCTTGTTTTCGAACCAGCCCTGGTCGTCGCTGTAGTAGGCAGTCAGGCGTCCGTTGACGCTATCGCTGATCTTGCCGGAGACGGTGCCCGCCAGATTCGACTCTTTCTGCGCGGTGGTGGAGAAGCGCACCTTGCTGGTGAACTCCTCGGTGGGCTTGGCGGTTTTCACCACGACCGCGCCACCGGTGACGTTGCGGCCAAACAGCAGTCCCTGCGGACCGCGCAGCACCTCGATGCCCTCCAGATCAAACAGATCCAGAATCACACCGGCGTTGATACCCATGTACATCCCGTCCACAAAAACGCCCACTGTGGGGTCGATGGAGGGAATGGAGCTGTTTACACCGAGACCGCGCACGGTGAAGTTGGCGGTGCTTTTGATGGTACCGGCATCGTCCATTTGCACATTGGGCATTTTGAACGCCAGGCTTTCCAGATCGCGGGTCTGCAGGGCTTCCAGCTGGTCGCCGGAATAGGCCGTGGCGGCGACAGGAACATCCTGCAGACGCTCCGCATCGCCCCGCTTGCGGGCAACTACCTGCACCTCTTCCAGCAGGGTGTTAATGGAATTTTCCGATTTTTCCGCAGCCTGGGCCGAGCCCACGCCGCAGGCCAGCGACATGGCAGCGACGGAGCAGGCTGAGGCCAGCAACAGATTCCGGCCCTTGCCATTGGCGTTAATCAGTCGAAAGGATTTAGGGGTGAAAGCGTCAGTTGGGCTTCCCATGTTTTCTCTCCATTGCACCGAGTTATTTTTATGTATTTTCCAGCAACAGAACTTTCGCTATCGGTACGGCTTTCTCGCAACGTCGAACCCACTTACTGTTCAGCGATGATCCGATCAGCAACCGCGCTGTCTTGCGTCGACCCCCCATGTCTGGTGTCGACGGTGGAAAGACTACTAGAGGTTTTTCCGTTACAAAAGTTTATTTTTTGAGTAATTCATTCTAGTAATCCCCGAAGCGGTAAACCGAAGCCGCGGAAATATTCCAGAAATAAATGACTCCGACGTCAGGCTGGAGGATACAGCAAATCTGTTTCCAAAATTCTCCGCTTCCCCGCCGCAGTAGCAGTCTCGGGAACCAGTGATTCCATTGGTAACAGCCTTCCTGAGCTTGTCACGTTGCACCAAGAAAGAACCACTATTGGCTACGCAAATGGGCCTCTAGCTGATTGCCAGTGTGTGGCTCCCGCCTACCCCGCGCCATAACCTCTTCGGTAATGTTGCAGTTATCTGTCAGACACCTTTCATCCCCACGCCATTTCCCTGCCCCTCTGGCGCTCGCCCGGCATTACCTCGGCGGTAGTGGCGCGCCCCCACTACCGGGCGCACCCTCGTCCGGATCGAGTATCAAAAAAGTCAGTATCGAATCGATAGTAAACGGGGGTAATCCGATCGTGAATAACGAGTACACGCAGGCAGAACAGGCGTTCAGGGACGAGGTCAGGCAGTTTCTCAGCGAGAACTTGCCAGAAGATATTCGCAGGAAGGTTCTGCTGGGAATGCACCTGACGAAAGAAGACTGTGTGCGCTGGCAAAAAATTCTCTACCGCAGAGGCTGGGCTGCAGCGAACTGGCCGACGAAGCACGGCGGCACAGGCTGGAGCGCCACCCAGAAAAGTATTTTTGAAACCGAGTGCGCCCTGGCCGGCGCTCCGGAAGTGGTGCCCTTTGGATTGAAGATGGTGGCTCCGGTCATCTTTACCTTTGGCAGCGAACAACAGAAACAGCGCTTTTTGCCGGATATTCTGGCCAGCAACGTATGGTGGTGCCAGGGCTATTCAGAACCCAACGCGGGGTCCGATCTGGCCTCGCTTAAGACTACTGCCTACCGCGATGGCGATCACTACGTGGTGAACGGCACCAAGACCTGGACGACGCTGGCTCACTACGCGGACTGGATTTTCTGCCTGGTGCGCACCGGTGGCTCACAGGGAAAAAACCAGACCGCCATCAGCTTCCTGTTGATCGATATGCACACCCCGGGAATTACCCTGTCGCCGATCCTGACCCTGGACGGCTACCGTGAGGTGAACGAGGTGCACTTCGACAATGTGCGCGTACCGGTGGAAAACCGTATCGGCGAAGAGGGCCAGGGCTGGACCTATGCCAAGGTGCTACTCACCCACGAGCGCACCAACATTGCCCGCGTGGCCCACTCCCGCTGCCAGCTGCAGCGCGCCCGGGAACTTGCCGGTGCAACACCGGATGGCGACACCACCCTGATGGAGAACCCGGTATTCGCACATAAGTTCGCCGAGATCGAGATTGAGCTCCTGGCCCTGGAGTACACGGAGCTGCGCACCCTCGACGCCGTGCGCACCGGACAGGCCCCGGGGCCGGAGTCCTCCATCCTCAAGATCAGGGGCACGGAGCTCGCACAGAGTATTGACGAGTTGCATGCGGAGATCGCCGCCTGCGGCGGACTGCCGTACCTTCCCTGGCAACTGGAAGAAGATTTTGACGGTGAAAGGGTAGCAACAGACGCCGCGATCAACAGCTGGTTGCGCTACTTCAACAACCGCAAATCATCCATTTACGGTGGCAGTAACGAAATCCAGAAAAACATTATCTGCAAGGCCGTACTGGGCCTGTAACCGGAGGACGTAGAGATGGACTTTTCCTTCAGCGAGGAACAACAACTGCTGCGCGACAGCGTGACCCGGTTTATCCGACAGGACTACGACTTCGACACACGCCGGAAAACCGTCACCAGCAGCGACCCCTTCAATCGCCAGTACTGGCAGACATTTGCCGAACTTGGCTGGCTGCTGGTGCCATTTTGCGAGGAGGACGGCGGCCTCGGCGGCTCGGCGGTCGACCTCATGGTGGTGATGGAGGAATTCGGAAAGGGCATGGTGGTAGAGCCGCTGCTGGCGAGCGCCATTCTCGCCGGCGGACTGATCGCCGAAACCGGCAGTGCCCCGCAGAAAAGCGACTGGCTGCTTCCGCTGATGGAAGGAAATTTGCAGCTGGCCTTTGCATTTTCCGAAGCTCAGGGTCGCTATGATCTGGGCAATCTGGCCACAGCGGCTGAAGACCACGGAGACAGCTTCATCCTGCGCGGCCACAAGACCGTGGTGCTCAACGGCGGCGCCGCCGAGTTACTGGCAGTTTCCGTGCGGACGACCGGAGGGGTGAGCCTGCTGATGGTGGACGCCAGCACACCCGGAATCACCCGCAACAGCTACAAAACCGTAGATGGCCATAACGCGGCAGAAATTTATTTCGACAGCGTACAGGTGCCCCGCGCCAACCTGCTGGGCGGCGAAGGTGAAGCCCTGCCGGCGATCGAAAAAATCGTCGACCGCGCAACCTTCGCCATCTGCGCCGAAGCGGTGGGCGCAATGGAAAGCGCGCTGCATAAGACGGTGGAGTACACCAAGACCCGCAAGCAGTTCGGAGTTCCCATCTCCAGCTTTCAGGCGCTACAGCACCGCATGGCGGATATGTTTATCGAGTGCCAGCAGGCGCGCTCGATTTTAATGATGGCGGCGATGCAGCTGGATGCGGGCAACGGTGTTGCCCCGAAAGCGGTTTCTGCGGCCAAAAGCCGCATCGGCAAGGCCGCCCGCAAGGTGGGACAGGAAGCGGTGCAGATTCACGGTGGCATCGGTGTCACCGACGAACTGGATGTGGCGCACCTGTTCAAACGTCTTACCAGTATCCAGTATCTGTTCGGCAGTACCGACTACCACACCCAGCGGTTTATGCGTGCCTGAACCCGCCTGCGCCTTTGGCGACCGAAGGGCAGAGCCGTCAGCGGCTTAAGGACTAAGCCGCTCGATTTGCCATTCGCCATCGCCCATGTCGCGGTAGACGAAGCGGTCGTGCAGCCGTGAGGCCCTGCCCTGCCAGAACTCTACCGCGTGAGGAACAACCCGGTAGCCGCCCCAGAATTCCGGCCGCGGTACATCCTGGCCTTCAAAATTTTTACTAAACGCCTCGAAACTGTCTTCCAGCACCTGGCGGGAGGTGATGGCGTCGCTCTGGTGCGAGGCCCAGGCGGCGATCTGGCTATCCCGGGGACGGGTGCTGAAATAGGCATCCGCCTCCGCATCCTCCACCTGCTGCGCCTCGCCGCGCACAATTACCTGTCGCTCCAGAAAGTGCCAGGGAAACAGCAGGGAAACCTTGGGATTGGCCGTGATGTCCCACGCCTTCTGGCTTTTCAGATTGGTGAAAAAAACAAATCCGCGCTCATCGAATCCTTTCAACAGCACGATGCGCTGTGACGGTTGGCCACTCGCATCCGCGGTGCTGAGGCACATGGCACTGGGATCGGAGACATCCGCCTTCACCAGCTCTTCCAGCCAAACGTGAAACTGGCGGATAGGGTCTGCCGCCAGGTCACTGCGCTGCAGGCCACCCTGCAGATACTCCCGTCGCCACTGGTCAATTTCCATCGCTGTCATACCACGGTTTCCTTTCAAAACGTCATCTTTCGATATTACGCGCAAGTTTACGCAGTTGCGTGCCAATTCCCAATTCGCGCAATTTTCTCTTTTTCGGCCCGCAACTACACTCAATTTTCCGGCGTATTTCCGCCTTGAGACGCAGAGTCTGCTGGCGCTTGCAGCCGCGGATAGCCGCGGATAGGCTCCGTGCAAATTTCAATAACGCTCAAAGGTTTTGCCGCCATGCAAGTTACGCAACCGCAACACCCGAACCCAAGCTGCGCGCAGGTACTGATGCACCTGTTGCGCCAGTATCAAGTCGACACGGTATTCGGCATTCCCGGCGTACACACCATCGAACTCTACCGCGGTCTGCCGGGCAGCGGCCTGATCCATATCACGCCGCGCCACGAACAGGGCGCCGCATTTATGGCGGATGGCTACGCCCGCGCCAGTGGCAAACCGGGCGTTTGCTTCCTGATCACCGGGCCTGGTGTCACCAACGCCGCTACCGCCATGGCGCAGGCATTTTCCGATTCGATCCCCATGCTGGTGATCAGTGCGGTAAACCGCCGCGAGGATCTCGGCACCGGCCGTGGTCGCCTGCACGAACTGCCACACCAGCAGGATGTGACACGCGGCTTCTGTGTGTGGCAGCACTCACTGACCTGCGCCGAACAACTGCCGGAAGTACTGGCGCGCGCATTTCAGGTGATGCACGCACCGCGTCCGGGGCCGGTGCATATCGAAATCCCCATCGACCTGTTCCCCGCCCCCATGCAGAAACCACTTGCGGACTACCGCGCGGTCAAGCCCGCCACCCTGCCTGCCGCCCCGGCTGACACCATTGCCACCGCAGCCAGGTGGCTGGCGGAAGCGAAGTCCCCGGTGATCCTGCTGGGTGGCGGCGCCCAGGCCGCGGGTAAAGAGGTGACGGCACTGGCGGAACAACTGGCGGCGCCGGTATTCCTGTCCCTCGCCGCCAAGGGCATCGTCGACGAGCGCCACCCTCTGTGCGGCGGTGCCAACCTCAGCTTTACCAATGTGCGCGAGCGCGTTGAAATCGCAGACGTGGTACTGGCCGTCGCCACGGAACTGGCGGAAACCGATCGCAACCTGGTGCGCGAGAACTACCATTTCAACGGCAAACTGATCCGCGTGGATCTGGACCCGGCGCAACTGGTGTGCAATGCGAATCCCGACCTCGCGATCTGTGCCGACGCAAAAGCCACCCTCGGGCAGCTCGTGGATGCGCTGCCGGCAGCAAATAGTGAGCGCCAGCGGCACACCGCCGCGGAAGTAGAAGACCTGTTGCGCGGCTGCCGCAGTGAGTGGTGGCCCGGCTCCGAAGGCCGCTTCCCCTGGGTGCGGGCACTGCGCGAGGCATTGCCGGAAAACGGGATTCTCGTCAGTGACTCCACCCAGCTCGCATACAACACCAACCATGCCCTGGGGCTGTACCAGCCGCGCAGCCATATCACCTGCACCACCGGTTACGGCACCCTGGGCTTCGCCCTGCCCGCCGCCATTGGTGCCGCACTGGCGAGCAAGCGCCCGGTAGTCGGCCTGATTGGCGATGGCGGCATCATGTTCACCCTCGGTGAACTGGCGGCGGCGGTGGAGCAGCGACTGCCGCTGCCGATTCTGGTGTGGAACAACAGCGGCTACGGTGAGATCCGGGATTTCATGGATCAGGCCGCCGTGGCGCGGGAAGGCGTCAATCTGCGCGCGCCAGACTTCGTCGCCCTCGCCCGCGCCTTCGGCGCCGACGGCTGCCGCATCGACAAGCCGGAGCAACTGGGACCGGCAGTGGCCGAGGCGTTCGCGCGCCAGGGACCGACCCTGATCGAAATTACCGCACCGGCATAAACTGACATTTCACTTTAATAAACGACAACGAATAACACGGCGGAGCAACCATGACAGACCTGAAATCCCTGCCCACACACAAGCTCTATATCAATGGCGAGTGGCGCGACTCCAAAGGCGGCAACCTGCACGCGGTCATCAATCCGGCCACCGAGGAAGTCGTGTGCGAAGTGATTCAGGGCACCCTGGAGGACGTGGACGACGCGGTGGCCGCGGCAAAATCCGCGTTCAAGGAATGGCGCCACAGCCGCGCCGCCAAACGCCAGGCCCTGCTGCACGCCATTGCCGACGGTATGGAAGCGCGCAAGCCGGACCTGATCGCCGCGGTATCCCAGGCGCTCGGCTGCCCGCCCCACATCACCGAGTGGCTGCATATCGATGGTCCCATCTATGCCATGCGCTACTTCGCGGACCGCGCCGCGGTCATGGAAGAGACCGAGACGGCCGGCCACTCGCTGGTGCTGAAAGAGCCCGTCGGCGTGTGCGGGTTTATCACCCCCTGGAACTACCCCCTGCACCAGTTTGTGGGCAAGGTGGCACCGGCACTGGCGGCGGGTTGCACCATGGTCCAGAAGCCATCGGAAATCACTCCGCTGCAGGACTATGTCATGGCGGAAATCATCGACGCCGCCGGCCTGCCGCCAGGAGTGTTCAATCTGGTCCCGGGGGCCGGCCCGGTTGTCGGCGCCGCACTCTCCAGTCACGTGGATATCGATATGGTGTCGTTCACCGGCTCCACCCGTGCCGGTATCGAGGTGGCGAGAGCCGCGGCACCAACGGTCAAACGGGTAACCCAGGAGCTGGGCGGCAAGTCGCCGTTTATCATCACCCCCGAGGCAGACCTGGAGGCCGCAGTGCGCTGGGGCTGCGAGGACGTGTTCATCAATAGCGGACAGACCTGCACAGCGCTCACCCGCATGCTGGTGCCCGCGGAGCGCTACGAGGAAGCGGTTGCCATCGCGAAAAAAGTCGCGGAAGAAGTGGCCATGGGCACCGATGAAAATGCCTTTATGGGCCCGCTCTCCTCTGCCCGCCAGCGCGACATCGTGCGCGGTTATATCAAGAAAGGTATCGACGAAGGCGCTCGCCTGGTCACCGGCGGCGCGGATACACCGGAGGGCTTCACCACAGGCTTTTACGTGAAACCCACGGTATTTGCCGACGTCGACAACGATATGGCCATCGCCCGCGAGGAAATCTTCGGCCCGGTCACCTGCCTGATTCCGTACCGCGACATGAACGAGGCGATCGCCATCGCCAACGACACCCAGTACGGCCTTTCCAGCGGCGTGTGGGCGAAGGATGCCGAAGCGGCGATGCCCATCGTGCGCCTACTGGAGGCGGGGCTCTGCTTCGTCAACGGCGGCGAGTTCAATTACGACGCTCCCTTCGGCGGTGTGAAGCGATCCGGCAATGGGCGCGAATTTGGCAATGCCGGCCTGGACGAGTTTATTGAACTGAAATCCGTGCAGCTCCCCGCATAAAAAACTGACGCGCCGCCTTTATCGGCGGCGCTGTTGACTGCCCGTTCCCCCCTCGCTATCTTTGCCCCCGACATCAAGAGAGTGGCTGACGCCAACGCCAACCTGCCTACCGGGGCAAGGTGGTTTCTCTTCACGGAATGTACATTTTGCGTACAGCTGTGTAGGGGATGGGGCTCTTGCTGGCAACCGAGAATATCGGCCCAGCTGTGCAATCCAACCGGGATGCGATTTGTTTGCAGACAGATCGCCTCTTCCGCCGTCAGCCCTCCACTATTTTTTTGGAGGGAACATGTCCGAATTCAAGCTTTCCAGCACCGACGTTATCGAAATCCAGATTGCCCCCCAGCGCAGCCGTACGGCAGTCCGGGCAGTCAAACGCAGCGATCGACTACTGCTGTGGCAACTCTTGTTCGACTCGACGGAAGATGCGCTGGCCTTCGCCACCCATTGCCGAGCCAGCGACGTACCAGTCACAGCCCACAAAGCCTGTGAACTGGCCGTGTGACCACTAGACTTGTGCCACGAAATGCACCAGTCGAGCAAATCCCCATATCACCAAGGGAGCCAATAACAACGCCATGTCCAAGCCCGAGCAATTCTTCCAGCACCTGCGCGACGAACTGAAACAGATCGAAGCCGACGGCCTCTACAAGCGCGAGCGCATCATCACCTCGCAGCAGGCCGCAGAGATCCAGGTCAACAACGATACCCAGGTGCTGAACTTCTGCGCCAACAACTACCTCGGGCTCGCCAACCACCCGGACCTGATCCAGGCCGCCAAAGAAGGCCTCGATCAGTACGGTTTCGGCATGGCTTCCGTGCGCTTTATCTGCGGCACCCAGGACATCCATAAGGCACTGGAATTCCAGCTGTCGGAATTCCTGCGCACCGAAGACACCATCCTCTATACCTCCTGCTTCGATGCCAACGGCGGCCTGTTCGAAACCCTGCTGGGCCCGGAAGACGCGATCATTTCCGACGCGCTGAACCACGCCTCCATTATTGACGGCGTGCGCCTGTGCAAGGCCAAGCGCTTCCGCTACGCCAACAACGACCTGGCGGACCTGGAAGAACAATTGAAGGCGGCCGATGCCGCTGGCGCCAAAACCAAACTGATTGCCACCGACGGCGTCTTTTCCATGGACGGTGTCATCGCCAACCTGAAAGGCATTTGCGATCTGGCGGACAAATACAATGCGCTGGTAATGGTGGACGACTCCCACGCGGTGGGTTTCCTCGGCGAACACGGCCGCGGCACTCACGAATACTGCGACGTGATCGATCGCGTCGACATTATTACCGGCACCCTGGGCAAGGCCCTCGGCGGTGCTTCCGGCGGCTTCACTTCCGGTCGCAAGGAAGTCATCGATTTGCTGCGCCAGCGTTCACGCCCCTACCTGTTCTCCAACTCGGTGGCGCCTGCGATCGTGACCGCGTCTCTGAAAGTGCTGGACATGCTGATCGAAGGCGGCGAACTGCGCAAACAACTGCAGGACAACTCGGCCTATTTCCGCAAGCGTATGACCGAAGCGGGCTTCACCCTCGCAGGTGCCGACCACGCGATTATTCCGGTGATGATCGGCGATGCCGCGCTTGCGCAGAAGATGGCAAACAAAATGCTGGAAAAAGGTATTTACGTGGTGGGCTTCTTCTACCCGGTAGTACCGAAAGGCCAGGCCCGTATCCGTACCCAGATGTCCGCCGCGCACACCCGTGAGCAACTGGACCGCTGTATTGATGCATTTATTGAAGTCGGCAAAGAGCTGGAAATTATTTAAGTAGTAAACATGAAAGCACTATCCAAACTCCATTCAAAGCCCGGAATCTGGATGACCGATGTCGAGATCCCGGAGCCAGGTCACAACGACCTGCTGATCAAGATCCGCAAGACCGCCATCTGCGGTACCGATATGCACATCTATCACTGGGACGAGTGGTCGCAGAAGACCATTCCGGTACCCATGGTGGTGGGCCACGAGTATGTGGGCGAAGTGGTGGGCATGGGCCAGGAAGTGGCCGGCTTTAAAGTGGGCGATAGGGTTAGTGGCGAAGGCCACATCACCTGCGGCCACTGCCGTAACTGCCGCGCCGGCCGCCGCCACCTGTGCCGCAACACCTACGGTGTTGGCGTAAACCGCCAGGGCTCTTTCGCAGAATACCTGGTAATTCCGGCGCTGAACGCGTTCAAGATCCCGGACAATATTTCCGACGAGCTGGCTTCTATTTTCGACCCGTTCGGCAACGCGGTGCACACCGCACTGTCGTTTGATCTGGTCGGTGAAGATGTGCTGATCACCGGCGCCGGCCCCATCGGCATCATGGCGGCAGCGGTTGCCCGCCACGTGGGCGCGCGCCATGTGGTAATCACTGACATCAACGATTACCGCCTGGAACTGGCCAAGAAAATGGGTGCGACCCGCACCGTAAATGTGGGCCGTGAAAAGCTGCCGGACGTGATGAAAGAAATCGGCATGACCGAAGGTTTCGACGTGGGCCTGGAGATGTCCGGTGTTGCCGTGGCCTTCCGCGATATGCTGTCGTCCATGAACCACGGCGGCAAAATTGCGATGCTGGGCATTCCCCCGGGTGAGATGGCGATCGACTGGAGCCAGGTGATTTTCAAGGGCCTGATCCTGAAAGGCATCTACGGCCGCGAGATGTTCGAGACCTGGTACAAAATGGCGAGCCTGATCCAATCTGGCCTCGACCTCTCTCCGATCATTACCCATCAGTTTTCGGTGGATGATTACCAGAAAGGCTTTGAAACCATGGGTTCCGGTGAGTCAGGCAAGGTTATCCTGAACTGGCAGTGATGGTTACCGCTGGCTTCGGGGTAAAGCTCTGAAGCTGGCATTGTGGCGGACAAGCGCTGGGTATTCGTTTTCAAAACCGCTGTGAATACATCCCTGTACGCTGCGTCAGCGACGTCCCTGTCGCTGACGCTTTTGAAAACGAATCCCCAGCACTCGCCCTTCAACTCAAAGCTTTGCACTCCGATTTGACCGACTATATTCAAGCTTACGAAGCGCTGTTGCCTGATTTTAAGGCTAGGTGCCGGGGGAGGCATTTCGAAAGCGTCGCAAACAGGGACGTTTGCGACGCAGCGTACAGGGATGTATTCACAGCGGTTTCGAAATGCCTCCCCCGGTGGCTGGCCGCCCAAGCTTCAGAACAGAGCACCTCAAAATTCACAGGATTTAAACGAGTGATAAGAGTAATCGGCGTACTCCTCTTCGCCCTGCTGCTGTTGGCAATCGCAGCTCACCTGTTTTACTCCCGCAAAGCGAGAGAAGAAGAAACCGGATGTTTGCCAACATTTCCCATTCACCACGTCGCAAGAACCTTTACGACTCCATCTTCCGGATCAAGCGCGTACTCGTAGTCCCCTGCACCAGCAGCGAAAACAACACCACGCCGAATACCATCGCCTGCACCGTCGACCAGTAAGGCAACTCCGTCGGCAGCGACAGCACCAGCGCCGCTGAAATCACCCCGCGCAATCCACCCCAGCTCAAGATCAACCGCCAGCTGTGAGTGATCGGCGGTCCCACATAGCGTGCCAATGGCGCAACCAGAAACACCGCCAGGCCGCGTGCACCGATCGCCGCAACAATGGCGACAATCATCGCCAGCCAGTGCTGCGCAAACATATCGAATGAAATCACCAGCCCCATGATCACGAAGATCAGTGCGTGAAATAGCAGCCCAAGCCACTCCCAGGTGGGTGCCGCATGGGCGAGATAGGTTTCCTGTTGTTCCCTTAAGCAGGCGCGGGCAACGATCGCACAGATCATCACCGAGAGAATACCGGACACGCCGACCACGTGTTCCGCCAGGTAAAAACTGCCGAAGGCCGCCAGCACCAGCACCACCAGTGCCGCGCCCGCAGAGCGGAGAAACAGAATCACGATGGCGGTCAGCAGACCGCAAATAGTCCCCACCGCCAGACCGCCGAAGAACACCGCGACGAAATACAGTGCAAAACTGCCCGCACCATTGATCGACTCGCCGGTGGCAACCGCCCCTTCCATGGCGCTGTGGGTGGCGATGCCGACAACGAGGGAGAACAGCAGTATCGCCAGCGCATCGTTGAACAGGCTCTCCCCTTCCACCAGCGTGAGTAATTCATCATTGGCTCCGGTCCGGCGCAGGCGGCAAACAATCGCGACCGGATCCGTGGCGGCGAGTATTGAGCCGGTGAGCAGTGCGGCGAGCCAGGGAAAGTCATTGGGCTGGTGCACTCCGAAATACACCAGCGCTGCGGTGATCAGGATGCAAATAGGCACGCCCACCATGGCCAGCAGCAGTGCAGGCCCCAGCCAGCGGAACAGGATATCCGGGTCGATCTTCCACGCGGACTGGAACATCAGTACCGGCAGTATGATGAAAAACACCAGCTGGTGAATATTTTCCGCGCGCAGGCCGGTGTTGTAATCGAACACCGGTAGCAGTATTCCAGCGAGCACACCGGCGATCAGACAGCCGAGGGTGTCATCCCGCTTTAGCAGTCGTGCAATGCCGAGTCCCGCGACGGCGGCCAGGGCCATATACAGCCCCTGCCCTACCAGTGTGGTGACGCCATCCATGGTGCTCTCCCGCCCGTTAGTTAACACCGCGATCGGAAGCGATCACGGATTTGGGTTTGACCTCCGGCACAAGTTCATTGAGCGGCATTGGCACGCCGCGTTCGCTGATCACTTCCACGTGGGCGCGGCGCAGCAGGCGCGGTTCCGGCACGCCACAGGAGTGAGCGATGGTGCCCACCTCGTATTCCATGTTGCGCGCGTAGTGATACACGCGCTCCGCCTTGTCCATCGGATCCAGCCCCTGCTGCAGGTCGGGATTGTGGGTAGTGACACCGGTGGGACAGGTGTTTTTGTTGCACTGCATCGCCTGGATACAGCCGAGGGCAAACATAAAGCCGCGCCCGCAGTTGACGAAGTCCGCGCCCATGGCCAGTGCCCAGGCCACCATGGAAGGGGTCAGCAGTTTGCCGGCGCAGATAATCTTGATGCGCTCGCGCAGGCCGTACTGGGTAATCAGGTCCACCACCAGGGGCAGGCTGCGGTTCAGTGGCAGGCCCATGTAGTCCATCAGGCTCTGCGGCGCCGCGCCGCTGCCGCCGTCGGCGCTGTCGATATTGATAAAGTCCGGCGCGGATTCGATACCGCGCCGCTGGATCGCTTCGCAAAGGTCGTGCAGCCAATCGCTGACGCCGATCACGCACTTGAAGCCTACGGGTTTGCCGGTGACCTCGCGGATATGGTTCACCATATCCAGCAGACCATCCACATCGCGGATTTCCGGGTGCCCATTGGGGCTGATGGAATCCATCCCCGCGGGAATACCGCGCACATGGGCAATTTCCGGCGTGACCTTGATAC
Organism: Microbulbifer pacificus; assembly: GCF_033723955.1. Taxonomy (NCBI): domain Bacteria; kingdom Pseudomonadati; phylum Pseudomonadota; class Gammaproteobacteria; order Cellvibrionales; family Microbulbiferaceae; genus Microbulbifer; species Microbulbifer pacificus. The sequence continues at coordinate 847,146 of NZ_CP137555.1, forward strand.
CCGGCAGTATCCCGCCCTTGCCGGGCTTGGCGCCCTGGGAGAGCTTCAGCTCGAACATTTTCACCTGTTCGAGGGCCGCCACTTCTTTCAGTTTTTCGTCCGACAGGTTGCCCTCGGCGTCCCGCACTCCGTATTTGGCGGTGCCGATCTGGAACACGATGTCGCAACCGCCGGACAGGTGATGGGAGGAGAGACCACCTTCACCGGTGTTCATCCAGATACCCGCCTTGGCCGCCCCCTTCGACAGCGCCGTGACCGCCGGTACCGACAGCGCGCCGAAACTCATGCCGGAAATATTGAAAATGGAGCGGGTGGTATAGGGCTTGCGGGCCACGCCCTCGCCCAGGGTCACTTCCCGCGGCGGCACCGCGTCCTTGCTGAGGGTGGGAAACGGGTGATTGAGGAAGACGATGTCGCCGGGCTGGTTGAGCGGCCTGGTGGAACCAAACGCGACGGTGGAATCCACGTTTTTCGCCGCCCGGTACACCCAACTGCGCTGGGCGCGGTTGAACGGCATCTCCTCACGATCGAGGGAAAAGAAGTACTGGCGAAAAAATTCGCCCAGGTGCTCGAACTGGTAGCGGAAACGCCCCAGCACCGGGAAGTTGCGCCGGATCGCCTGTTTGGTCTGGCTCACGTCTGACAGGTACATGTAGGCGACGTACAGCACCAGCACCACCAGCCCGAAGGCAAACAACATCGAAAACAGCTGCAACACCGTGACCGCAAACCCTTTAATTGCGGCTACTGCCTGAAGATCCATTCCCTAGCCCCTGTTCTGCTCGTTTAAAAGGCGGAGACCAAAACCGAGCAGTCATTGTATGCGCAGGCTCGCGCTATTGCACACTCCCGCCCCCGACAATAAACTGTACAAACATACAGTTACCCAGCCTCCAACAGAGCTTTGCCGTGGCCAATGACGCCCCCACCAATCCCACACGCCTGTACAAGGGCCGCGGCGCCATCAGCAATCTGGCGGGGCGCTTCGTGGATCAGGTCAGCAGCCGCGAGAGCGACGGCTGGGAACTGGAGCTGGAACCGCTGCAACGGATAGAAACCCTGGCGATCGAGGAGAAGGCGAAATCCATTATCGCCACCAACAATTCCCCGGACATTCCGTTCAGCCAGTCCATCAATGCCTACCGCGGCTGTGAGCACGGTTGCATCTACTGCTATGCCCGCCCGGCCCACGCCTATATGGACCTGTCACCGGGACTCGATTTTGAAACCAGGCTGTTTTACAAACCCAATGCTTCTGAGCTGCTGGAACAGGCGCTGCGCAAAAAGGGCTACCAGTGCAGCCCCATCGCCATGGGTACCAATACCGACCCCTACCAGCCGCTGGAAAAAGACAAGCAGATCACCCGCCAGCTACTGGAAACGCTGCAGCGCCACCGCCACCCGCTGACCATCGTCACCAAGAGCCAGCTGATCCTGCGCGACCTGCCGATCCTCGCGGAGATGGCCCAGGACAATCTGGTGCACGTGGCCATCAGTGTGACCACACTCGACAATGACCTGAAACGCAAACTGGAACCGCGCACCGCTGGCCCGGCCGCGCGCCTGCGCACCATCGAGGCGCTGAGCAACGCGGGGATTCCCACCGCGGTGATGGCGGCGCCGATGATTCCCGCGATCAACGATTCAGAACTGGAGAAGATTCTCACAGGCGCCAGTGACGCCGGCGCCATTCAGGCGGCCTACATCCTGCTGCGCCTGCCGTTTGAGGTGGCACCACTGTTCCGCCAGTGGCTGGCCGAGCACTACCCGGAGCGGGCGGCCCATGTGATGAGTCTGGTGCAGCAGAGCCGCGGGGGAAAAGACAACCAGAGCGAATTCGGCGAGCGCCAGCGCGGCACCGGGGTGTTTGCGCAGCTGTTGCGGCAGAGATTCAAGATCCACTGCCGCAAACTGGGGCTGAATGAGAGAAAACTGGCACTGGACTGCAGCCACTTCACCCTGCCGCCCCAAACGGGGGACCAGCAGAGTCTTTTTTAGGGAATTTCTGAAAAGCTACTGCGCGTGAGTCTGGCGGCGTCCGGCGGTGCTCAAAATGCTCATGTATCAAAAATACATTCCGCTTTCTGCGCTCCGGCAGCCACCGCCAGCCTCCCGCTCGTTACGTTTTTCAGAGATCCCCTAGCAATCACATCGAGCGCTGATCGATCCGCTTGCGGAATTCCTCGGCACTTTCCTTGCGCTCGGAGTAGCGGTCCACCAGGTAGTCAGCGCGATCGCGCAGCAGCAGAGTGAACTTCACCAGCTCTTCCATCACATCCACCACCCGATCGTACAGGGACGATGGCTTCATGCGATCGTTGTCGTCGAACTCCAGCCAGGCCTTGGGTATCGAGGACTGGTTGGGGATGGTGAACATCCGCATCCAGCGCCCCAGCACACGCATCTGGTTGACCGCATTGAACGACTGCGAGCCGCCACTGACCTGCATCACCGCCAGAGTCTTGCCCTGGGTGGGGCGGATGCCCTGTATCGCCAGCGGGATCCAGTCTATCTGCGCCTTCATGATACCGGTCATGGCACCGTGACGCTCCGGGCTGCACCACACCATGCCGTCACACCACTGGGCCAGCGCGCGAAGCTCCTGCACCTTGGGATGATCCTCTGCTGCATCGTCCGGCAGCGGCAAACCGCTCGGATTGAAGGTGCGGGTTTCCGCACCAAAGAATTCCAGGATCCGCGCGGCCTCTTCCGCCGCCAGGCGGCTGAACGAGCGCTGTCGCAGGGAGCCATACAGCAACAGGATTTTAGGCGGTGCCGGTGTCCGCTCGACGGAGAAAAGTTTCTGCTCGTCGATCGGTTGCAGGCATTCGGCATCGATGTTCGGCAAATCGTTCAAGGACACAGCTCACTCCTCAAAGTAGTGGCGGGTTTTGTTGGCAAACGCCACCAGGCTCAGCATCACCGGCACTTCCACCAGCACCCCCACCACCGTCGCCAGTGCGGCACCGGAGTTGAGGCCAAACAGGGAAATGGCCACCGCAACCGCCAGCTCGAAAAAATTCGAAGTGGCGATCATGCAACCCGGCGCGGCGATATTGTGCGGCAGCTTCATCGCACGGGCAGCGCCATAGGAAACCGCAAAAATACCGTAGGTCTGGATCAGCAGCGGAATTGCGATCAGCACAATGGCCAGCGGTTTGGTGAGAATGGTTTCCGCCTGGAACCCGAACAGCAGCACCACCGTCGCCAACAGGCCGGCAATGGAAATGGGTTTCACGGTTGCCAAGAAGTGGTTCAGGCGCGAGTGATCCGAGCGTGAGTCCAGATGCGCTCGGGTAAGAATACCGGCAATCAGCGGTATCACCACATACAGCAGCACCGACAGCAACAGCGTATCCCAGGGCACCGTCACGTCACTCACACCCAGCAAAAATGCGGCGAGGGGCGCAAACGCAAAAATCATGATGACGTCGTTCACCGACACCTGCACCAGCGTGTAGTTGGCATCGCCGCGGGTCAGCTGGCTCCACACGAACACCATCGCGGTACACGGGGCGACACCCAGCAGGATCATGCCGGCGATATATTCTGTGGCCGTCTGCGGGTCCACCAGATCGGCAAAAATCACCCGGAAAAACAACCAGCCGAGGGCCGCCATGGTGAAGGGCTTGACCAGCCAGTTCATCACCAGGGTGAGGAACAGACCCTTGGGTTTTTTACGGATGTCGCGGATAGAGGAGAAATCCACCTGCACCATCATCGGGTAGATCATCAACCAGATAAAAATCGCCACGGGGATATTTACATGGGCCACTTCCAGTGAGGCAAACCACTGGAACAATCCCGGGAACACCGTGCCGAGCAGCACACCGGCGACGATGCAAAGCGCCACCCATACGGAAAGATACCGTTCAAAAAGGCCCACGGTTATTGCACCTCTGCGATGTTCATCAATTTTTCCTGTAGCGCTTCCCGTGAAAGATCGTTCAGATCCAGCGACAGCAGCCGTTGCACGCGCCGCTCGATAGTTGTCATCACCGCATAGAACGCATCACGAACCTCTTCTTCGCTGCCGTCCAGTTTAGAGGGATCCGGCAACCCCCAGTGCACCTTAACGGTATCGCCGAACCACACAGGGCAGGTCTCACTGGCGGCACTGTCGCACACCGTCACCACGATATCCGGCTGATCCACTGCAAACGCATCCCAGGACTGGCTGCGCAATCCCGCTGTATCGATTCCCTTTTCCTTGAGGTAACGGAGCGAAAGCGGGTGTACCTCACCACTGGGTTGGCTGCCCGCGCTGAACGCCTGAATACGCCCCTGCCCCAGGTGATTGGTTATCGCCTCGCTCAGGATGCTGCGGCAGCGATTGTGGGTACAGATATACAGAATCTTCATTCATCCATCTCGTGAGTTGTTTTCAGCAACAGGCCGGGCGATCGGGCATCGCCTGGAGGTTATTGCGCAATAAGGTTAATCGCTCGGACTCGGCATTGGCCGCCGCGTTACACGCGGATGCCGCCCACGCTGGCAGCTGCGGGTGAATGGCGTAGTAGACCCACTGGCCACGCCGGGTATCCTGCAGCAGCCCGCAGTTGCGCAACTGCGCCAGATGCCGGGAAATCTTCGGCTGGGACTCCCCCAGCGCCGCCACCAGCTCACATACGCACAGCTCGCCCTCCGCCTGCATCAGCATCACCAGCTGCAGACGGGTCTCGTCCGCCAGACATTTGAACAATTGCACAGGGGTTATCACACGGCCTCCCAGGCATCGGGTTGAGTGGCGGGCATTATATATGGATATGCACATATGTAAATTTAATGGCGCGTTCGTACTGCCCCAGGCTGGTACAATTCGCATTACTGCGATTCCTCCCCAGCAAAGGTGAAAAGTGTCCGACTGGTTTGTCTACCTGATCCGCACCCGCTCCGGCAGTCTCTATACTGGCATCACCCGGGACGTGGCGCGCCGATTCGACGAGCACAGCAGCGGTGGCCCCAAAGCGGCCAAGGCGCTGCGCGGGCGCGGCCCGCTGAAACTGGAATTCCACCAGGCGGTGGCGGGTAAATCAGAAGCGCTGAAACTGGAGCTTGCGATCAAGAAATGGCCGAAGGCACGGAAAGAGGCATTGATTGCAGGCCGGTTCGAGCTGCCAATTGACCAACCGGCGTAAGCGGCAGGGCAGGCTTTTTCCGCCTGCCGTGCTACTTGCTTAACCCCATCAGTCCAGAATGATGTGCGGCAGGAAACGGGAGGAATCCTTGGTAATCAGGGTCGCATCCTCGCGAATGCAGATGCCCGCTGCGCTATCGCCCACCACCCAGCTTCCTATCATGGTGTAGGCATCCGCATTGCGATACTCATCGCGGAATTTTGGCAGCGCATGCAATGCCTGGCGGATATAGCGCCCATCGGCATAGGGACCGGCCGCGGAAATCTGCTCGCCACCCGTGGTGATCAGGTCCACGTTGGCGCCCTCGCGGGAGAACAGGGGTTTGCGCACCCAGCCGGCCGCCATCGGCTCACTGCTGGCGGTTTCAAAAAACGCGGGCAGCAAGTTGGGGTGATCGGGGTAGCGCGCCCACAGCAGCGGCAGAATGCCCTTGTTGGACAACAGCATTTTCCACGCGGGCTCGACCATCTGGGTATTACCGTCGGTAACGGCGCGGGCAAATTCTTCCTGCACCATGAATTCCCAGGGATACAGTTTGAACAGCCCTCTTATTGGCTCGCCGTCCATGTCGACAAACTGTTGACTCCCGTCTTTTGCATCACCAATAACGCCGATATCTTCCAGCGCGATATAGCGCACATTCTTTCCTGCCTGCGCAGCGATATCCATCAGATAATTGACGGTGCCGCGGTCTTCGGCGTTGTCACGTACGCTGGTGAAATAGAACGGGGTCGGTAATTCCAGCTGGATAAACGCCTGCTCGATCTTGTCCTGCAGGGAATTAAACTGATCCGCACGTCCGGGCAAGACGCCGTTGCGGATCTGGTCTTCCAGCCAGACCCACTGGAAAAAACCGGTTTCAAACAGCGATGTCGGGGTGTCGTAATTGAGTTCGAGCAGTTTCGCCGGGCCAGTGCCGTCGTACACCAGATCCATACGGCCGTACAGATGCGGTTCGCCACTATTCCAGGAGTTCCACACATAGCTCCAGTAATCCCGCGGGATATTGAGCTGGGTGAGCATCTCTTCGCTGCGGGTGATATCCCCCACCATATCCATCACCATCTGGTGCAGCTCTTCGGTGGGTGCCTCCAGATCTTCCTCAATCTGCTGCAGACTGAATTGGTAATAGGCGGTTTCATCCCAGTAGGGCTCACCGTCGAAGGTGTGGAAATCGAACCCGACTTCTTCCGCATAGTCGCGCCAGTTAGCGCGCTCGGTAATATTGATGCGCTGCACGGGTTAGCTGCCAAAACTGCTGCGCGTGGCCGCCTGCTGCCCGAAACCACCGCGGCGCACCAACCTGCCGGCCTGGGGTTGAACCTGCGAAGGCTTGAAGGAGACGGGACCAACACCTTTCGCCACCGGTCTGTTGGTGGCGGTACGGAACGTATTGCGGTCATCACGGGATTTATACAGGGGCTGCGTAGGCACGCTGCTGCCCGCACCGGCGGCGGTGGGTTGCTGCATATTCGCTCCCCCCGGTTGCTGCGTATTCGCCCCCCCGCGATTCATCATCTGTCCGGCGAGATACCCCATCATCATCGGCATAAAGAAACTGCCACCGGAGGCGGTCTGCTGCGGCGCGGTCTCACACTTGCCCTCACCGAAATCCGCTTCGCACTCTTGCTTGTTTACGTATTTCGGCGCGACCTGCGGATGCAATGCCTTGGCCGCGGCGAAGTCGGCTTCGCACTGCTCTGTGCTATTCCAGCCGCCGGCACTGCACTCATCCGGATTGCTGTACACCATGCCCTGCACTTCTTTTTCACAACCGGCAATCAGTAGTGTGGCGACAGGAACCGTCAATACCAGAGCGGCTTTTTTACTGCGTTTCATCGTTTGCTTCCTGTAAAAATTAATAGCTCATACATGCGGCGTTGATCAGACCGACCGCGATGGCGACCGTAGCGGCAAAAATGCCGGAGGCCATCTCACCGTTGTCGATGCGTTCGGACAGTTGTTTAAGCACCATTCGCAACACCACAAACGTGAGGGCCTGGACAATCAGTGCAACAGCACCCCAGACGGCGCAATCCAGCAGGGACAGGGAATTGGTAATGGCGCTGGATAGCGGCAAGGCAAAACCGATAATCGCCCCGCCAAACGCCAACGCCGCCGCGGAATTGTTCGCGCGGATCAATGCCATCTCTGCGTGCGGCGTCATCCACGTATAAATACGCACAAAGATAAGCACCAGGACTATCGCCACGGCGAAATAGGCCAGGAAAGGGGGAATACCGTTTAACGATGACAGTGTAGTGGCAAGCATGACCGAGTCCTTGATGAGGTAAGCAGGCAATAGCGAATAAAAAAACCGCCGGATTCTGACATAAAACAGGGGGTGGCTCTATCTGGCGATCCCTGCTGATACAATGCGCGCCACAGCCGTCCTCCCCCCACCCTACACAAGGTACCCCATGGAACTTACCCTCACCCTGCTTCTGGTGTTGTTTGCCGTCGCCATGCTGGCGGGCTGGGTGGATACGCTCGCCGGCGGCGGCGGATTGTTGACCCTGCCGGCACTGCTGCTGACGGGTGTGCCGCCGGTAACGGCGCTGGCGACCAACAAAAGCCAGGCGGTCATCGGTACCCTGACCGCAACCGCCACCCTGTTTGCCAAGGGGCACCTGCGCGAGCGCAAGCTGATCCTGCCGGTTGCCACCGCAGCACTCGGTGCGGCGCTGGGTACCTGGTTGATCCAGCGCGTCGACACCAGCTGGCTCAGCTGGGTAATCCCGGTTCTGCTGCTCGGTGTGGCCCTGTATGTCTGGCTGACGCCGCACATGGGCAAAAGTGACAGTCACCCCAGATTGAGTGAAAAGCAGTGGGCGTGTACCTGTGCCCCGACGGTCGGGTTTTATGACGGCGCCTTCGGGCCGGGTACCGGTACCTTTTTCGCCGCCGCGGGAGTGGCCTTTCGCGGCCAGACACTGCTGACCGCCACCATTCGCGCAAAGCTGTTCAACCTGACCACCAATGTGGTTTCCGTTGCGCTGTTTGCCGCCGCGGGCAAGGTAATCTGGACCATCGCCGCCACCATGATGGCGGGACAGGTCATCGGGGCCTTTATCGGCAGCCACACCATGCTCGCGGGCGGCACCCGGCTGATACGCCCGCTGGTGATCACCATGTGTGTGCTGATGTCCGTGAGCCAGATCGCCCAGCACCTGAATCTGTTGAATCTGTCCTAACCGGCAGACCATCCTCTGGTATTGAGAATCACGCCGGGCATAGCCCCGCCGCTGGTGGTATTCTTGCGCGCTCGACAGAAAACTAACTGAAACCCTATGTATTACTCACTTGGCGACTTGTTCTGGCTGTTCCTGCTGATCCTGGCAGCCTGGTATTTCTGGGCCGGCATGGCTGCCAAGGACCGGGTGCGCCGCATCGTTAAGGCGCACTGTGCCGAGACCGGGGTCCAGCTGCTGGACGATACCGTAATGCTGGTGCGCACCCGTCTGAAGCGGGACAAAAGCGGCCAGGTGCGGCTGCTGCGCCAGTACGAATTTGAGTTCACCTCCACCGGCGAGCGCCGCTACAGCGGCATTGCGGTGTTGCACGGGCAGCGGGTCAACCAGATCCAGCTGTCGCCCTTTCATATGGCCTGACCACCGTGCATCTGGCCTGACTTTTCCCTTCAGGAATACCCATCCAGGAACATCCATGCAGAAAGGCATATACCGTCACTACAAAGGCAACCTTTACCATTTGCTGGAAATCGCCACCCACTCTGAAACCGGGGAACAATTGGCGATCTATCGCGCTCTGTATGATGATTTCGGCGTATGGGCGCGCCCGCTGGCGATGTTCGCAGAAACCGTCGAAAAAGACGGGGTGATCGTGCCCCGTTTCGCGCTGGAAAAGCCGCTTAACTGAATCCCCCTATACAAACTCGGTTCCGGTACAACAAGGTCCCAGAGACCACACAATAAGGACAACAGGTGAACAACAAGCAGATCCTGATTTACGGCGCCTACGGCTATACCGGGGAATTGATTGCCCGCAAGGCGGTGGCCCGGGGCCTGAAACCCATTCTGTCCGGTCGCAGTGCGGCAAAGCTGCAGCCGCTGGCCAATGAGCTGGGGCTCGCCGCTATCGCCATCAGTCTCGACGACGAAGACGTGCTGGCGCGAACCCTGCGGGATGTGGCGGTGGTCATCCACTGTGCCGGCCCCTTCTCCGCCACCGCAGAACCGATGATGCGCGCCTGCATCAAAAGCGGTACCCATTACCAGGACATCACCGGAGAGATGGCGGTGTACCAGCAGGCGCATGCGCTGGATGCAGAGGCGAAAGCCGCAGGGGTGGTGCTCTGCCCCGGTACCGGTTTTGATGTGATCCCCACCGACTGCCTGGCGATGGCACTGCACAAGGCCATGACCAGCGCCACCCACCTGACCCTGGGGTTCGACTCCGACTCGGGACTCAGTCCGGGCACCGCCAAGACGTCCATCGAGAGCCTGGGCGTGGGCGGCGCGGTGCGCCGCAACGGCAAGATCGAGGTGATTCCCCACGGCGAACTGACGCGCAAGATCAACTTCGGCCGCGGTGAAAAGTTTGCCGTGGCCATCCCTTGGGGCGACGTGGCCACCGCCTACTACTCCACCGAGATCCCGAATATCGAGGTCTACATACCCATGAGTCCGCGGCGGGCGAAAAAAATGCAGGGGCTGAACAAGTTTCGCTGGCTGCTGCGCATGCAGTGGATGCAGAAGTGGCTGAAAGGCAAGGTGGACAAGAGTGTGCGCGGGCCGACCGAGAACCAGCGCGCCGAGCAGAAAACCTGGGTGTGGGGCGAGGTGCGCAACGACCGCCGCGGCGAGCGCCGGGTGGGCCGCGTGGTCACGGCCAACGGTTACGATGTGACCGTGTACGGCTCACTGGCGGTCATGGAGTACCTGCTCGATTACAAGGGCGAGGGCGGCTATTTCACCCCATCAAAACTCTGCGGTCACCAGCTGGTGGAAAAACTGCCGGGCTCCGGTGCCATCAAGATCGGAATTGATTAAGCCCGAGTGTGTTCCCTGGCGGCAAGGCGCCAGGGCGAGCACTTCGAATCGCTGTAAATACATCCATGTACGCTCCGTCGGCGACGTCCTGTCGCCGACGGTTCGAATTACTCGCCCTGGCACCTTGCCTTCGCCCAGAACTATCGACACTTAAGCACCCCCAAAATAAGATTTCACGGATCTGACACATTTCGGTCAAGTCCGCGCAACATTGGCTTCGTACTTTTAGGGCATGCGAAGCCTACCTATCACACTTAAAACGGTCGATGTCTCCCTGGTTCTGCGCATGGCGCAGCGGGCGACGCGACCGGCATCGCGCAGGAACTACCTGCTTCTCTCTCGCTCTGCTGACGGCTGGCTGTACCTGCTGTCACCACTGCTGGTGGCGATCATCGACATGGTGGCGGCACTCGAGTTTCTCTACACCTGCGGCGCGGCCTTCGCCGTTGAGCGTTCGCTCTACTGGACCATCAAAAACACCACCAAGCGCAACCGCCCGCCGGATGCCATCCCGGGGCTGCGCTCCATCGTCGTCGCCAACGACCGCTTCAGCCTGCCCTCCGGCCACACCTCCGGCGCCTTCCTGTTCGTGACTATGCTGAGCCAATGCCTGAACCCGCTGTGGGCGCTGGGTTACTTCTGGGCCGCGGGCGTCGGCACGTCGCGGGTGGGACTCGGTGTGCACTTCCCCACCGACGTGTGTGCCGGTGCGCTGCTCGGCACCAGCGTGGGCTTTGCCCTCAGCGGCGCACTGCTGTAAGCGGTCATTCCAATAATTATCTTTCCTCGGCTCTACGGAGAAGCACCTTGAAAATACTCTACGGCGTTCAGGGCACCGGCAACGGCCATATCTCCCGCGCGCGCGCCATGGCCGAGGCCTTCCGGCAGTTTCCGGGGCTGGAAGTCCAGTGGCTGTTCAGCGGCCGTCCACCGGAAAAGCTGTTTGCCATGGAGGCCTTCGGCGAATTCTGGTGGCGCGAGGGCCTGACCTTTGTGCACAGGGCAGGAAAGATCGACCAGATCGCCACCGCAAAGCAGCTGAACCTCAGTCGTTTATTGGAAGATATCCGCGAACTGCCGGTACAGGACTTCGACCTGGTGATCAGCGATTTCGAACCGGTCACCGCCTGGGCGGCGAAGAAGCGCAAGTGCCCGAGCCTGGGACTGGGTCACCAGTACGCGTTCGACTTCGCCATCCCCGCTCCGCGCTTCGGCTGGACCGCACGTGCCATCATGAAAATGTTTGCCCCTGTGCAGGTGAGTCTCGGCATGCACTGGCACCACTTCGGCCACCCGATATTGCCACCGATCGCGCAAGCGCACGGCCAAGCCGATACGGCACAACAGGATCACGTGCTGGTGTACCTGCCGTTTGAACACGCGGAATCACTGCTGCACCAGCTTGCGCAACTACCCCACACCTTCATCGTGTACGGATTGCCAACCGAGCTGCCGGCGGCAGACAACATTGTGTTGAAGGCGCCCTCGGTGCAAGGCTTCCGCGAGGATGTGGCCAGTGCCCGCGCGGTGATCTGCAACAGCGGCTTTGAACTGATCGCGGAAACCCTCACTCTCGGCAAGCCCATCCTATCGCGTCCGCTAAAAGGACAGTTCGAGCAAGAGGCCAATGCCATGGCCCTCACCCAGCTGCAACTGGCCAAAGTCGTGGAAAAGATGGATGCCCTTACCATCGGCCGCTGGCTACAGGAGCAACCGCGCGGCGTGCATATTGACTGGCCGGATGTGGCCGACTCCATCGTGCAGTGGATCGCCGATGACCGGAGCGAAAGTCAACAACAGCTGTCATCGCGCCTGTGGGCCAACGTCATCCCCGGCCGCACGGGTGCCGGCAGTAAAGGCAGCGCCGCCCCTCATCCCATCCGGCCGGCACAGGAAATGGACGGCATCAAGGGTGGCGAGAGCACCTGAAAGCAGCGGACTTTCCCGGCGGTGGTCGCTGCCCAGCAAATTGATCAGTGGCCATTACCTGATAAGTCATTGCCGTCACCACATCCACTGCCTACCCTGATCCGCTTCCTATAAAACTGAGGCGGAGTGGTTATGAGCGAGCAGTATCTGGTAGACCGGGATATCGAATTCCTGCTGTACGAATTTCTCGACACCGAGGCCCTGCTGCAACGCCCCCGCTACCGTGAACATTCCCGGGAAGTCTTCGACGCGACTCTGGGTACTGCAAAGACCATCGCGGAAAAATACTTCGCCAATCACTACACCAAGGGCGATGCCTGTGAGCCCACCTTCGATGGCGAAAACGTCACCCTGGTGGAAGAAACCCACAAGGCCTGGAACGCTTTTGCCGAGGCCGGCTTCCTCGCCGCCCACTACGATTTTGACGAGGGCGGCATGCAACTGCCGGAGGTGATCCTGCGCAGCGCCATGGCCTACATCAACGCCGCCAACGTGGGCAGCGCGGCCTACCCCTTCCTCACCCTGGGCGCGGCCAACCTGGTGCACAGTTTCGCCAGTGAAGAACTGAAAAACCGCTATCTGCCACCGATGATGGACGGCCGCTACGCCGGCACCATGGCATTGACCGAACCGGACCAGGGCTCGGCGCTTGCGGACATCCGCACCACCGCGACACCGGCGGAAGACGGCAGTTACCGTCTGCGCGGACAGAAAATGTTTATCTCCGGCGGCGACCAGCCGATTACGGAAAATATCGTGCACTTGGTGCTGGCACGCATCAAGGATGCGCCGCCCGGGGTTAAAGGTATTTCCCTGTTCCTGGTGCCGAAATTCATCCCCGCCAGTGACGTCAGCGAAGCCACCCGCAACGATGTGCAGCTCGCAGGGCTGCTGCACAAGATGGGCTACCGCAATACCACGTCCACGGTATTGAGTTTTGGTGAAAATGGCGGCGCCATCGGCTACCTGATCGGCGAACCCCACAAGGGCCTGAGTTACATGTTCCAGATGATGAACGAGGCCCGTATCGGCGTTGGCACCGGCGCTGCGGTACTGGGTTACCGTGGCTACCGGCACGCGCTGCAGTATGCAAAGGAGCGCCCCCAGGGTCGCCTGCCCTCCAACCGCGACCCGCAGTCAAAGCAGGTACCCATCATCCAGCATGCCGATGTACGTCGTATGCTGTTGATGCAGAAAAGCTACGTCGAAGGCGGTCTCGCGCTCTGCCTCTACGCCTCCTCCCTGTTTGAGGATGCACACAGCGCGGAGTCCGAAAGCGAGCGGCAACAGGCCGCAGAGCTGCTGGACCTGCTCACCCCCATCGTAAAATCCTGGCCGTCCAGGTACTGCCTCAAGGCCAACGATCTGGCGATTCAGGTGCTCGGCGGTTCCGGCTATATCCGCGAGTACCCCCTCGAACAGCTGTACCGCGACAACCGCCTGAACCCGATCCACGAAGGTACCGAGGGCATCCAGGCCATGGACCTGCTGGGACGCAAAGTACCGGCAAAAGGGCTCGCCGGTTACAAGATCCTCGCCGGGGAAATCGGCAAAACCATCGCCGCCTGTAGCGGGGATGCAGAGCTGCTAGTACTGGCGCAGTGTCTCGGCGACAGCCTCACCCGCCTCAACGGCACCACCGAAAATCTGCTGGGGAAATTGGCTACGGACGCCGACCTCGGCCTCGCCAACGCCGCACTGTATCTCGATGCCTTCGGCCGCGTGGTGGTGAGCTGGATCTGGCTGCGCCAGGCCCTGATCGCATCGCAGAAGCTCAGCACCGGCAGCGCGCTCAGTGACGAAGAGGAGAATTTCTACCGCGGCAAGCTGCAGGCCGCGCGCTTCTATATCCAGTGGGAACTACCGGAAATCGGCCCGCAGCTGGCGCTGCTCGACACGGGCAACCGCGTGCCGTTTGATATGCAGCGGGACTGGTTCTGAGCCGACCTCGCAGAAATAGCAGCAATTAAAAAAGGGACTGAAAATTCAGTCCCTTTTTCTTAGAGAAAACGCCGTGGCGAAAGATCTACAGATTCGAAATCTCGATCATCATCGCCGTGTACATTTTCAGGTTCAGGCGCATCTGATCCACGCTGATGAACTCATGCTCTGAATGACCGGTATAGGCCTTGTCCGGCATTGACGGGCCGAAGCTCACCGCATTGGGCAGCAGCTTGGCATTGGTGGAGCCGCCGATGGCTACCGGGCCTGCGTCCGCGATACCGGTGAAGTGACGGAATACCTGCAGCAGCGGTTCTACTTGCGGCGCATTATCCGCGCGGTAGGGCTCGCCCAGATGCACGCCCACATCGGCCATCTGGATACCGGTTTTCTTCTGCCAGCTGTCGATGGCGCTGTGGATCTGTTGATCCAGCAGCTCGGCAGTCTTGCCGGTGGGACGGCGCAGGTTCAGGTGGCTGGTCAGCCCCTTGTCGGTGACTTTTACCATGGTCAGGGCGCCGGTCATCGGTCCCATGAAGTCATCGCTGTAGGCGATATCGCCAAACTGCTCGGCGGTGATGCCGGTGCCAATCAGGTCGTTGATGTAGCGCACCGTGGCACCGGCGGCGTTGGCCGGCCAATCGTAATTACCCAACGCATCCGCCAGGAAGGCAATGGCATTGATACCGTGTTGCGGTTCGGAACTGTGGGTGGCCACGCCGCGGGCAGTGATTTCCAGCACGCCGTCCTTATGCGCGAACTCGAACTTCACCTGCGGGTTATTTGCCGCGCGGGCGCGAATAGACTTTTCCAGAGCTGCGCTCGGGTTGACGATACTGGCATGGGCCTCGTCCGGCACCTGGCTGCCAAAATAGCCGCCGTGGAAGTCGCTCAGGTAAGGCTTGTTCTTGTCCGCCACCGGTACCTCGGCAAAGGTCGCGCGGATTTCACTCCAGCCCTTCTCTGCCGTCACCACCGGGTAATCCGCGTCGATGGTGATGTTGTAGGTAGGCATGTCGTAATCTTTCAGGAACGCCTGCAGGGGCGCCCAGTCAGATTCCTCACCCAGGTAGACAATCAGTTCCACGCGCCGCTGCATGGGCACGCCCTTGTCCTTGATCGCCTTCATCGCATAAAGCGCGGTGGCGATCGCACCCTTGTCGTCCTCGCTGCCGCGGGCGATCAGCTTGCCCGGCTCGCTGGTGCGATCCAGCTCGAACGGGCTCTTCTGCCACTTGGCCGGATTGGCCGGCTGCACATCGCCGTGGGTGACAATACCGATCTTCTCCTCACCCTGGCCCAGTGCCACGATCACCACGTAGCCGTGGTCCTGGCACTCCAGCCCCAGCCCCTTGGCCGTGTCGCACAGGGAGCTTTTGAAACCGGTGAACTCGGGGTTCTGCTCCAGCGGCAGGTCTTCCCGCGCCACCGTCTTGAACTGCACCAACTCGGCGAGGGTGTCGGTCATCGCCGCTTCGTAGCGTTCCACCGCATAGTCCGCGGTGTTCTGTGCCACCGGCGAAACATTTGCCACCGCGGCCAGCGGACAGAGCAACAGCGGAACCGCAATCCGCGCAATATTGGATCGGAATTTCACAGGGCACTCCATAGTTGAAAGGAAAGGGTTCAGGGAAAAGAGGTCGGAGAAAGGTCGCATTGTACCCTCCCACCGGCGCCAAATCCCGCCCAGCGCGGCGCGGCGACGGCCAGCTGCGATCTACCGATGATTATGTCCGGCAAGCCCGGGTAAGACACGGGCCCAGAAAGTACCGAGATGCGCAACTGCTTGCCGGCTGATGGCCATCCCAGAAAAAGGGTTCTACCTTCAGTTATTCATACGCTGACGTTTAAGGGTGGTTGGAGATGACGGTCGAGATTGGCAACAATTTCACCAGGGGAACAGAAGCATTCCGCTTTCATGCGCGGGCCAAACTGTTTCTTGAGGGTTTTGGTTTTCAACTTGTGAGCGACCCATCTGCGATATCAAGCCCTTACCAGCAAACCCGGGCGATATACAGTTCCAGGTCGGGGCTGTTTATCGGTATTTGGTTTGAACCTGCGGATAGCAATTCCGCATGTATTAACTTCGGAAGAAGATGGTCGGCAGACAAGGTGGGCTTCGCGTTATCAAACTTTTATTCAAAGTTCGTCGCAAAATATGATTTTGACTTACCAGAGCTATATCAACTCGGCTATGGAGATCAGATAGATAAAACAATCCTCCAAGTCAGTGATGATATTGAGCGCACGTTAGTGCCTGTATTGGAAGAAATTGACTTGGACACACTAGTCAAACTGGAAGAAGCACCTGGCGGAGCCCAGGAGTGGGCCAGAGGGTGGTTCGGCACCTACTTGGGCGACCATGTCGAAATAAGTAAATTTGATGCGAATTTTCTTCGCCGCGGCCACAAGGTGTAATTGGCAGTGAAATAAATGGGGTCAGATCAACACTTTGGCATCACACACCTTCGACTGAATTAATACCATAAAGATGATCTACCCCCATTTATTCAACCCCATTTAATAACCATTTGTTTTCTCAACAGTACCAATCTATTCTCGAACTGGTTTCAATTGTGCATTTTCCAAGATGGCTTTCCATTTGAAAAACAGTAAGCCTGATGTCATTAAAAACCAAAGCACACCAAAAACAACAACTTCAAACTTTAAAGATAAAGCATTTCTAATTGCAAAATAGTTAAATATTACATATGCACTTATTAACAAAAAAAGCTTAACCCTGCATACACCGGCGTGAGAGAAAAAAGTCAACTCTAACGATTCCTCTTCCCCCAACAATCAGTATCCAAGGAGGGCGTGCAAGCCACTCCCCATCAAAGGTCCACCCATATAATTCTTGTTTATATACAGCACCACACCCAATACAGGCGTAAGAATTAAAAAAGCCAACCCTCTCATAATACCCCGCCAAAACATATCAATCGACTAGAATACCGGGGACCTGCCAAGCCGACCCTTTTATCCTTTCCCGCCATCTTATTTTTTCTTGCCTGAAACAGAAAAAGCATCAAAAAATTTCCGAAACACCCACCCTATAACAGCATAAAATATGATCATTACCGAAAAAAACACCCACTTGGGAACCTGTTGACCTTTAGCATCGTAGCAACTTGAAATCAAATCGCTCACGCAGGCAAATAATACTAATGCTAAAGCCAACAAAGCGACTGAAACGATTTTATTTTTTACCTTTTTCGTCACAGTCCTGAGCCGCCATTAACAATTCAAAAATCACATCCCGCCCCCTTTACGCATATTTGACGCAGCAGCGCCATTCCAAGTATTGGCATGCAAGGGCACAGTCAAACTGAAACGAAAAACAAATGGGGCCACCCAATTATTAAAATATCACTCCAACGAAACAAATACCGGATGCTCAGGAACAATTAACACTTTACCAATGGTGTCAATATCATCTATGTTGCCAACCTTCCGATAGCCATTTTCAGAACTACAACTCAACCTGGAATATTTTTTCTGCAATTCCCCTCCGCCGTATTCAACACCTGACATATCAACCCATCCATCATTAGTTTCCCGCAATTTGTATATTGGCAAACGGAGAGTTGGCACTTTGGAAATAACATTCCATTTACCAGAATCGGCACTCAAGACCAGCAAGGTACAACCTCCGCTCCCGCACCAGTCACCAGTTAAAAAAACAAGAGCCTCATCATCACCATCATTATTTAAATCTTCGAAACCAATAGAGTACACAGTCCCGGAAGCAACGCCGTACTCTTTTAATGAATTAGCCACCTCAACATCACGACCTTTATCACCTGCGTTATTCTTTGCAACAAGGGAGGCGAATAAAAATATACATATAAACACAGATAAAATACGCATCAGAAAAATCCCATCAACGCTAGCACATTGCTTCCATAGTTAACGTCGGACTGACCCTGCACCAGCCCCACATTCCCGCACAAAAATTACAACTGCTGCCGCGCCTGCTCCTGTTTCAGTTGCGCCACTGCTTCCTGCATCGTAGCCACCCAATAGCGGTCCGGGTGTGCCGCCAGGTGGTCCAGCAGCGCGCGATGTGACTCGGACGAAACGCTAATGTAATCACCGCCCACGCCGTGAAACATAAAGCTCACCAGGCTGCGGCCTTCCCGCGCCGCTTCCACTACGGCGATCAGTTCCTCTGCGGTTTTTTCGGCACCGTCGAAGGACGCCAACCGGTAAAAGTCGCCATCACTTATCGGATGCTGGCCGTCCGCGGAAAACAGCCGCGCCGCCGGCACCAGTTTTTTCAACTCCGGTATCACGTCCTCACCGCCCGCGGTCATGTCGCCGCAGGGATAGGCGAAGGTGTGCTGTTCCCGACCATCAATGGCCTTGAGCATACTGTTGGTGGCCTGTACCTCGTCCACAAACTGTTCCAGGGTGTACTGATCCAGGTCCTGCCAGGGTTTGACCCAGCTGCGATTGGACAGGGATTTGCGGCAGGGGTGGTAAAGCATGTGGTTGCCGAGCTCGTGCCCATGCTGGGCGGCACGGCGCCACTCGTGCAGGCGCATTCGGATGGAGGGACGCGCACCGCTGAGGTAAAAAGTTCCGGGAAGTTTGCGCTCGTTCAGCTGCGGAATAGCGATATCGAGGTGGGAGTCCAGGGCATCGTCGTAGGTGAGGACCACAGCCACTTCGGCACCGCCAGGCCAGGGAGAATGCTTTTCGGTGGCAATCGCGGGCGCGATTAATATCCATGCGAAAATCGCGAGCAATACGGACTTTCGAGCGCGGAGAAACCTCCTGAGTGGTCGAAAAAACATAAAACATCCCTTTTTATTTTTGCGTTTTATCCGGTTACAGCGCGACCCGCAGGGTGAGGCCTCCGAGATCTGCATCATCCCGTTCGGGCGGTGGCACTATGGCAATCTTGCCGTGGTAACTCTCCACAATATCCACCACAACCGCAAGGCCGATGCCCTGCCCCTGCTGTTGCTGGTCCGCGCGCACTCCACGCTGGACCACCTGTCGCCACTGCTCCTCAGTGAGCCCCGGACCGTTGTCGGCGATGATCATTTCCAGCCCGCGCTGGTCACCGGTGTTGGCAATTTTTGCCAGCAGCTTGCCGCCGCCGTATTTGTAACCGTTGTCCAGCAGGTTGCCGAGCATTTCCATCAGGTCGCCCTCGTCGCCGTAGAACAGCACCGCGTCGTCACACAGCAACTCTGCATCCACGTGCTTGTGGCGGTACACCTTGTCCAGCGCGGTGAGCAGTTTCTCCGCGATGGGCTGCACTGCCACCCCGCGCAGGATGGATTTGGGTGAGCCGGCCACCGCGCGCTTCAGCTGGTAACTGATGATGCCGTCCATGCGCTGCACCTGTTCCGCCAGCGCCGCCTGTGCGGACTGCGGGTCGGACGCCAGGTCCATGCCTTTCAATACCGCCAGTGGGGTTTTCAGGCTGTGGGCGAGATCGCCGAGGGTATGGCGGGTTTTATCCCGCTGGCGGCGCTCGTTTTCGATCAGCAGGTTGAGGTTATCGGTGAGCGGTACCAGCTCCCGCGGGAAGTTGCCCTGCAGGGTGTCACTGCCACCCTGCTGCATCTCCTGCAGCGCGCGAGTCACACCGCGCAGCGGCGCCAGCCCCCAGCGCAGCACCAGCAGTTGTACCGCAATCAGCGCCAGCGCACCGATACCCAGCCAGCGCCACAGGGTATCGCTGAACTGTTCGACCTGTGCGTGCAGCGGCGCCGCATCTTCCAGAATGACGAAGGTGAATAGCAGTTCCCTGTCCTCCAGTGCCCAGGCGATGCCCTGGCGGAAACTGCTGTAGCGGGTGGCAATTCCCGGCAAGCGGATCTCGGCAAACGCCTGCTGCCCCTGGCGCAGCGGCAGCGGCAGCGGCATGGCGGAAAAATTGGGCAGGCTGACGGCGGACTGGGAGCGCCAGATCACCCGGCCGCGGGCATCCATCACCGCGCCGATCAGGCCGGAATCCGGCTGGTTGAAGCGCTGTTCACCAAGATTGAACGGCAAGTGCAGGCCGTCGCCATCCGGCTCCGCCACCACCAGCATGGTATAGATATACGCCTGTAGCTCGCGCGCCTTGGCCTCATCCAGGGAGGTGCGGTAGGCCCGCTCGAGCACCCCGGAGAGCACCACCAGAAATACCAGCAGTACTAGGGTGGCCATCAGCGAGAGACGGCCCGACAGGGAGTGCAGCCAGCGAGTAAGCAATGATTCAGCTCACCGCGGAAAAGCGATAGCCGCGCCCGCGCAGGGTCTCGATGGGTTTCACCCCGCCGGCAGCATCCAGTTTCTTGCGCAGGCGGCCGATAAACACCTCGATCACGTTGCTGTCGCGGTCGCAGTCCTGCTCGTAGATGTGTTCGGTAAGAGTGGTTTTCGACACCACTTCATCCGGGTGCAGCATCAGGTACTCGAGCACCTTGTACTCGAAGGAAGTGAGTTCCAGCTCACTGCCGGAGACCTTAACCCGCTGGGCACTGGTGTCCAGCTCGATGGGGCCGGCATTGATGGTGGGAGAGGAAAACCCTGCGGAGCGGCGCACCAGGGCATTCAGTCGCGCCAGCAGTTCCTCGGTGTGGAACGGCTTGGTGAGATAGTCGTCGCCGCCCGCTTCCAGGCCGCGCACCCGCTCCTGCCAGTGGCCTCGCGCGGTGAGGATCAGGATCGGAAAATGACGCCCTTCCTTGCGCAGGGTTTCGATCACGGCAATACCGTCAATTTTCGGCAGGCCGAGATCCATTACCGCCACGTCGTAGGGGTACTCGCGCCCGAGGTACAGGGCCTCTTCGCCGTCCGGGGCTTCGTCCACGGTGTAACCGGCCTTGCGCAGGGATGTCGCCAGCTGTTCCCGCAGGGCGAATTCGTCTTCCACCAGCAGTGCGCGCATAAAAATTCCTCTATTGCTTTTGTGTGGAGCGCCAACCCAGCCAGCGTCAGCCGGAGATCTGTCCGGTCTCTTTATCCACGTACACCACATAGACCTGGCTTTTGTCGGAAAGTCCCTTGACCCGATACATGGTGCGGCCGTTGCGCTGCACTTCGCTGATTGCCAGGATCTTGCCACCGTAGCGGCGCTTTACCAGGGACGCCGCCTGATCGCGGGAAATCCCCTTGTTCTGCACGCGGACGGCAGCCAGCGGCTCCACCTTGCCGGCGTGGCGCTCAAGCTGGATCCGCGGCAGCGGATTCCGCTCCACATGGTGTCCTCCAACCTGCACACCACCGACTGCGGGCCCAGCGTACAACGGCGCGGCCAGCAGTGCCGCCAGCAGGCCGGTCACCAGTAGCATCGCCGCCTTTACCTTTGCGGCCCTGGGGGTAGCGGGAAGTATCACAATGCAGCTCCTGTTATTCCGAAAGCAGTGACCCGTGAATACCGGTGACTTTCTGTGATTTCCGTCATTGCCATCACAGTACCGGCGTCACATCTACGCGAACCCGGATTCTATCCCCAGGATGCTGGTTGGTGCGAATCAGAAATATCTGGCCGTTGTACTGGTAGTTCACATCGTAACCTACCAGCTCCCGGCGGGTGCTGACCTGATCCACCACCTGGCAGCGCTGTTCGGTGCCGTACTGTACCGGCGCGCTACCGCGACTGACGGCATTGCCGATCATCGCACCGACGGCAGCACCGGCCACCATACCGGCACCCTTGTTGCCAGAGTGATAGTGGCCGTGGCGGCCCCAGCCGTGACGGTAGCCGCGGGCGGCATCGCGGCCGACGGCTGCGCCGATCAGGCCACCGATGATGGTGCCGGCGGGGGACGGCTGTTGATAGGCAACGGTCTGGTCCCAGCACTGGGTGCGGGGCTCCACCACCTGGATGTCGTTGTAAATTGGGGTCACGGAAGTGACGGGGGCGTAATCATAGCCATCGTTCGGGTAGTAACCGCTATCGCCGGCGGCGACCTGGGCACTTACACCCAGCAGGCAGGCGGAGAGGCCGATCAGCCCCAGCTGTTTGCGAAGAATATGAATCTTGATCATGTTACGTGCTCCCTGAGACCCGGATCGGGCGTCTTTCTCTGGTTTTTACAACCTATGGGAGCACTTTAGGGCGGGTTGCCTGAATCTTTCCTGAACTGGGGGGAACTTTTGGCCCGCCATACACGGATGTCGGTGGCTCAGGCCGGCGCGGCCGTTCTGGCCGATGGTCGCGCCAAAGGACGCGGAGAAGCTGGCGATGGCGGGGGAAACTTTCAGCTCGTCGATCTGGGTGTCCACATTCAGCGGGATGATCGCCGCACTGGAGCGGGAACTGAAAGCGAACACCAGCGGCAGCACGTTCACCGCTAACGTTTATTGCTGTACTTGCGCCACGGCCGCGGCAAGTGATTCCGCCGTTTGCGGGCCTACCAGGGTGCGCCGCCACTGACCGCTGGCGTCGATGATAAATGTGGAGGGCAGTACTTGCGGCACGGGCTGGCCCCAGCGGCCTTCCGGGGCGTTGGCCAGCAAAGGGAATTCGATGGCAAATTTCTCCGCCTGCTGCTTAACCTGCCCCGCCGGCAGCTGATCGAAATTGATCCCGAGCACCATGACTTTGTCACCGTGCGCGCGATAAAAGGCATTCAGCTCGGGGATTTCCAACCGGCATGGCGCACACCATTCGGCCCAGTAGTTCACCAGCAGAATCTTGCCCTCGGTGTGCAGAGATTTACCGTCGATAGACTGCAAGCCGCCGCTGCGGCTTTCACACCCGCCAACCAAAAACGCGGTGAGCAACAGCAGGATGAACGGGGCAAAACGATTAAGAGCTGGTGGTGCGGCTCGAAGATTTGGCGCGGGCATTGCGGCTGCTTCCTTTGCTGGCAGGCTTGTTATCGTTGCTGTTATTTTCCGGTGCGGGCAACTCCCTGGTTTCCGCTAGCGGCTCCACGGACTTCTCCAGCAGCTCCTTCGCCATGGACTCACGAAACAGATCCCCGAGACTCTGGGAGAGATGCGCGTGTGAGAAATCGCGCGCTTCACGGAAGCGCGCATCGACGTCGCGATACCAAGGGCGCACCTGCAGTTCGCGGTGGCCGCTCTCCGGCAGCGGCGCCGGGTGCAGCCAGTCGAGCATCTGCTCGAGGGTGACGGAGTCCAGATCCCGCACCAGCACATGTTCGTTGCGGTCGGTCTGCGCGATCACCTTGTTGGCTTGCAGGATTTCGCGGATACGCCGCCACTGTGCGGGGCGGATGCCCGCGCGGGAAATATCCTGCTCGCTCACCGGCAGGCCCTTCTGGTAATTGCTGAAAAATTTCGACATCAGCACCAGCGTTGCCACCAGATCGGAATAATTGCGCCCCTGCGCGGCGGCGTGGTACGCGGACAGGGTCCGCACCAGCACACAGCCCGCCAGCACAATCATCCACATGGTGTAGATCCAGATCAGAAACATCGGCACAAACGCAAAGGCACCGTAAATCGCCTGCACCGAGCTGCGCGACACGATCAACCCGAACAGGTACTTGGCCGCCTCAAACGCTATCGCGGTAATCACACCACCGGCGAGCCCGTGGCGCAGTGGCACCCGGCAATTGGGTACCGCCACAAACAGCAGGGTGAAGGCGATGGCAGTAAAAATGAAAGGCAGCACCCGCAACACACTCGGCAACAGGCCGAGACTGTCGTTCTGGGCGAGTACCTTTTGCGAAAACAGGTAGGTCGTGGCCGCCATGCCCGCGCCCAGCAGGATCGGCCCCAGGCTCAAAATGGCCCAGTACAACAGGAAACTGGAAACCCCCTTGCGCCCCCTGGGAATATCCCAGATGGCATTGAAGGTGGTCTCGATGTTTTTCAGCAGGAAACCCGCGGTGAGCAGCAGCATGGCGATACCCGCACCGGTCAATCGCTGGGCCTGCACGGAAAAGTTGTTGATGTACTCCTGCACCTCGCGACCGCTCTCCGGCACGAAGTGGGAAAAGATCTGTTGCTGGATTTTGTTCTCGAGCCCGGCAAAATCCGGAAACAGCGACAGCATGGCGTAGCTCACTGTCACCAGCGGCACTATCGCAAACAGCGTCATATAGGTAAGCGCGGCGGCGTTCTGCCGGCAGTTTTTTTCGTTGAATACCGTCCACAATGAGGTAAAGAAGCGACGCCAGCGATGCACCATTTCAGTCATGGGTCTTCTCAGTTTGTTATATAGCGGCCACCCCAGGAATTTCCGATGAATCCTGCGGGGAAAACCGGTCAATTTGTCCAGAAAGTACGCCATACCTCAGCGTAGACGACCAACAGCAGGCTGTTAGAATACGCCAAACCTTAACAGGATACCCCTTCGATGTGGACGATCTACCATAACCCCCGCTGTTCAAAATCCCGCCAGACCCTGCAGCTGCTGCAGGAAAACCAGATTGAACCGGACGTGGTGCTCTACCTGGAAACCCCGCCGGATGCCGCCACCCTGAAATCCCTGCTGAAAAAACTCGGCATCAGTGCCCGCGACCTGCTGCGCAAGGGTGAAGACGCGTACAAGGAACTGAACCTCGGCGACGCCAGCCTGGAAGAAGACGCGTTGATCGCCGCCATGGTGGCACACCCGAAACTGATCGAGCGCCCGATTGTGGTCAAAGGCGAGACCGCCGTACTGGGCCGACCGCCGGAAAATGTGCTGGAGCTTCTGTGATGGATTCTGCGATGGCCTCCGAGCCCTACGTGCTCATCCTGTATTACAGCCGCAGCGGCGCCACCGCCAAAATGGCCGCGGAACTGGCCCGCGGTGTGGAAGAAGCCGGTATCAGCGCCCGCCTGCGCACCGTGCCGCCGGTCTCCCCGGACACCGAAGCCAGCCTGCCGCCGGTGCCCGACAGCGGCGCGCCCTACTGCACCGCCGATGACCTGCGCCACTGTGCCGGCCTGCTGCTCGGCAGTCCCACCCGCTTTGGCAATATGGCCGCGCCGCTGCGATATTTCCTCGACCAGACCAGTGATATGTGGCTCGACGGCAGCCTTACCGGCAAACCCGCCGCCGTCTTCACATCCACCGGCAGCCTGCACGGCGGCCAGGAGAGCACCCTCATCTCGATGATGCTGCCACTGCTGCATCACGGCATGCTTATCGCCGGCATCCCCTATTCCGAAGCCGCGCTCATGCACACCACCACCGGT
This sequence comes from Microbulbifer pacificus, assembly GCF_033723955.1. Taxonomy (NCBI): domain Bacteria; kingdom Pseudomonadati; phylum Pseudomonadota; class Gammaproteobacteria; order Cellvibrionales; family Microbulbiferaceae; genus Microbulbifer; species Microbulbifer pacificus. The sequence goes on from NZ_CP137555.1 coordinate 872,272, forward strand.
GGCACCCCCTACGGAGCCTCTCACTGGGCCAGTGGCAACAACGGCGAACTGAGCAACGACGAAACCACCCTGTGCCGCGCCCTCGGCGCCCGCGTCGGCAAACTTGCGCAGAAGCTGGGAGATTGAACGTGGCGAAAAAAACCAAGGTAATCGACACCGCACAAGTAGCGCGCAAACTGGAAATTGCCAGAACGCTCAACTGGGTCTGCTACGCCGGCCTGCTGGTACTGTTCGCGGTATGGAACCTGTTTCTGGACGGCTCCGTGAAATGGTGGCTGCTGCAGACCGTCCCCTTGCTGCTGGTTCTGCCGGGCATGTGGAAGCGCCAACAGCGCAGCTATTTGTGGCTGTGTTTTATCCTGCTGCTGTACATCACCGCCGGTATCGTCGACGTAATGATGCCTACACGCGGCTGGCAGCATGGCGTGCTGACCGCCCTGAGCCTTATCCTGTTTGTTTCCGCGATGATGACCAGCCGCTGGCAGGTGCAATTGCAGAACGCCCAGTATTAAAACAGACCGATAACAAGCCAGAATTAAAAAAGACCGACAACAAGGAGTTTCAGGTTTGACTGAATCAACACCTCGCCGCGGACCAATCCGCCGCATCTTCGGCGCCATCGGCGGTGCCATTACCTGGCTGCGCCGGGTGTTTACCAACCTGCTGTTCCTGTTGTTGCTGCTGTTTATCGGCATGGCAATTTTCGGTGGTGAAGAGCGCATCACCGTTCCCCAGGGCGGCGCACTCAAGGTCGCCCCAAGCGGATTCCTGGTGGATGAGCTGACCCAGCCCAGCGGCGTTCCGGCGTTTATCGGCGGCCCATCTGCGCCACAGGAAACCCGTGTCAAAGACCTGGTCGACGCCATCGACCACGCCGCCGGTGACACCCGCATCGCCGCACTGGTACTGGAACTCGACTACCTCGGTGGTGCCAGCCTCAGCAAACTCGAAGAAGTCGGCGAGGCCATCCAGCGCTTCAAAGCCAGCGAAAAGCCTGTCTATGCCATCGGCGACAACTTCACCCAGGGGCAGTATTTCCTCGCCAGCTATGCCGACAAGGTGTACATGAACCCCATGGGGTCGCTGCTGCTCACCGGCTTCGGCAGCTATCGCAACTACTACAAGAGCGCGCTCGACAAACTGAAGGTCAATTTCCACGTCTTCCGCGTGGGGGATTACAAAGACTTTATCGAGCCCTACACCCGCGATGACATGTCCCCCGCCTCCCGGGAAAACAACAGCCGCTGGCTGCACCAGCTGTGGAGTGAGTACACCGAACAGGTCACCGGCCTGCGCAACCTGCCGCCGGAATCCATCGACAACTACATTGCCGACATGCCCAATCAATTGCGCGCCGAAGGCGGCAGCTGGGCCGATGCCGCGCTGGCCAACAAGTTCGTCGACAAACTGCTCAGCCGCCGCGCCGCCATCGCCGAAGTGCAGGAACTGGTGGGTGTCGACGACGCCGACAAGACCCAGTACAAGTCCATCGACGTCATGGATTACCTGCGCCACACCAAGCTGGCGAACCTGCCGGACCCACGTCAGCACAATGACAAGATCGGCCTGATCAGTGCCGCCGGCGCCATCCTCGACGGCGACGCGCCCGCGGGCGAGATCGGCAGCAATACCCTCGGCAAGTTGATTGCCGAAGCGCGGGAAAAGAAGGTCAAAGCCTTGGTACTGCGCATCGACAGCCCCGGTGGCTCGGCCTTCGCCTCCGAAGCCATCCGCCAGGAACTGCTCGCAACCCGCGAGGCCGGCATTCCGGTGATCATTTCCATGGGCAGTGTCGCGGCCTCCGGCGGCTACTGGATTGCCGCCGGCGGTGACCGCATCTGGGCATCCCCCTCCACCATCACCGGTTCCATCGGCGTGTTCGGCGCCTTCCCCACCTTCGAGGAATCCCTCGAACACCTGGGCGTGTATAACGACGGCGTCGGTACCACCGCGCTGGCGGGCACCATGCGCATCGACCGCGCACTGCCGGAAGCCGCCGCGGACATCCTGCAGCAGGGCGTGGAGCACACCTACACGCAGTTCCTGCAGCTGGTAGCGGCAGCCCGCAACAGCACCCCACAGGAAATTCACAAGCTCGCCCAGGGGCAGGTGTGGACCGGCCGCATGGCCCACGAACTGGGGCTGGTGGATGAACTGGGCAACCTGAAGGACGCCATTGCCGACGCCGCGCAGATCGCCAAGCTGGACAAATACGACGTAGTGGAAATCCAGCGTGAACTGACCCCGAGCGAAAAACTGATGCGCGCCCTGGCAGAAAACGTCGACGCGAAAATCGCCGCAAGTGTGGAGCAGAACCTGCCGCTGGGCGCCTGGTTCAGCAGCCTGCAGCCGGCACTGCAGCCGCTGAAGGAGCTGAAAACCTTCAAAGACCCCCGCGCGCTATACGTACGCTGCATGAGCTGTGTAGCGCCCTGATTCCTCCATACCCGTGCCCGTTGGTCGCAATTCCTGCGTGCTAGCGGGCGCCTCTCCTGCCCTGCCCCTCGGTATCCCCACATTCCTCCACCTTTTGTGATCAGGAACGTAGACCGATTCACTTACGGTTCAGAAGGCGATTGATAGTATTCACGCCATAACGGAAACCATATCAAAAGTAAGTAACCGTCACGGGAACCGAACAATGAAAGCACTCTCTACCGCCGTCGCCGCCCTGCTGTGTGGCAGCCTGTCGATGTCACTGTATGCCGATCCGCCCGAAGGCCGCGGCTGGAAGAAGCACGACAAGCACCACAAACACGAGCAGAAAGAAGTGTATTGGGACGGTAACTGCCGGGTCGAACGCAAGTGGAACGACCGCGGCGATTACAAAGAGGAGCGCACCTGCCGGGCCCCGCGCTACGCAGATAACCACCATCACCACGACGGCGGCGTACGTGTTGTGGTCCTGCCACCGTGGTTCAACCAGCAGGTGCAGGAACCGGAGTACCGTCCGGAATGGCGCCCCACCGCGCAGACATCGGGTACCAGCTGTGGCAATAACAAGGTGAGCAGCGTGCTCGGCGGCCTCATCGGCGGCGTGATCGGCCACCAGGTCGGCAGTGGTCGCGGCAACACTGCGGCGACTATCGGCGGCGCCATCGCCGGTGTGCTGATTGGCGGCGAAGTGGGCCGCCGTATGGACCAGAGCAACCAGGCCTGTATCGCCCAGGCGCTGGAATTCGCCCCCGAGGGCGAAAGCATCAGCTGGCAGAATGCGCAGGGCGGTGAAAACTACACCGTGGTCCCTGGCGCGGTTGAACAGCGTGGCGATCAATATTGCCGCTCTTACACCGCGGGCTATGACGTCAGCGGGGATTCCCGCAGCACCCAGGCGGTCGCCTGTCGCCAACCGAATGGAACCTGGGTTCGCGCCAACTGATGTAAACCCTGTGCCGCCGGCCCAGCGCCGGCGGCATATCGCGCTCGCGATTTACCCCCACAGAACATCCCAACCGACAGGCGCACCAGCTTGGTGCAACACTTTCGCTCCCGCCCAATCCGCTCCCCACATTGAAGCGCTAAAGCACAAAGCGGGCGCCAATCCGACCTGCGCAGGCACCGCCGTGGCTCACTTTTCCGCGACTGGCACTATTTTTGGATTAGCTAACGATAACGACGCACACATTTACAGCGTCGACAGTGAATCAACACACGGATAAGAATGACGAAAGTAATGCAGCCTCGGGCGCAATGGCTTGTCGCCACCGACCTGGACGGCACACTTCTCGACCACTACAGCTATTCCCACAGCGCCGCAGACCGCACCCTGCAGCAGCTGGAAGCCGCCGGTATCCCGGTCATTCTGAACAGCAGTAAAACCCGCGATGAAATGCTGGCACTGCGGGACTCCCTGCACAACCGCCACCCGTTCATCAGCGAAAATGGCTCGGCGATCTTTATTCCCCAGGGCTATTTCCCGGAGAGACCGGAATGCGCCCGCGATGAGTTGGGTTACTGGGTGCTGGAGCCCGGTGCAACCCGCCGCAGTATTCTCGATTTCCTCCGCCACGACAGCGACAGCTATAGCGCGCCCTACCTCAATTTTGCCAACGCCTCCGCGGCAGAAATTGTCGCCGCCACCGGGCTCACCCTCGCGCAAGCGGAAAAGGCCAACCGGCGGGATTACTCCGAGCCGCTGCTGTGGCAGGGTGACGAAACGCAGAAACACGCATTTATTGAGCGCGCCAACGCCGCCGGGTTCGCGACCCTGCAAGGCGGACGCTTCCTGCATCTTCTGGGACAGACCGACAAGGGTGCTGCGACGACGTTGCTTAAACAGATCTACCAGCACTACAGCGAGCGCACGTGTTGCCTCATTGCCAGCGGCGACGGTCCCAACGACCTCGACATGCTGAGCGTCGCGGACATCGCCATTATCGTGCGCTCACCCGCACACCCACCGCCCCATCCATCAAAACAATTGGCACACCACCCCGATGTCATCATCAGCCGCAACATCGGCCCCCAGGGCTGGGCGGAGGCGATACAGGAAATTTTCTCCCGTCCTGAGCAGAGCGGGTATTTATCGAACGCAAAATAGGAAGCACAACGTGACCGACTTTTTCCAGAATGGCGACATCACGACCCTGCACAACCTGTCCAACCGCAGCCTCGAAGATATGGAAGCGGACCTGATCCGCTTTTCGCAACAGCGCCCCATGTCACTGCTGCTGCCCTCGCTCTACTCGGAACTCGAAGGCGAGGCGCTGCCGCGAATTCTCGAAATTCTCGCCGAAGTACCCTACCTCTCGGAGATCGTAATCGGCCTCGACCGCGCCGATGAATCCCAGTACCGCGATGCGCTCAAACAGTTCAGTGTACTGCCGCAGCATGTGCGGGTGCTGTGGAACGACGGCCCGCGCCTGCGCGAACTGGACGCACAGCTGCAGCGCGACGGCCTCGCCCCCAAAGAGGCTGGCAAGGGCCGCAACGTTTGGTATTGCCTCGGCTACATCCTCGCCTCCCGCCGCGGTGAGGCCATCGCGCTGCACGACTGTGACATCGTCACCTACGACCGCATGATGCTGGCGCGCCTGTTCTACCCGGTGGCCAACCCCAACTTCAATTACGAATTCTGCAAAGGCTATTACTCCCGGGTAGCCAACGGAAAAATCAACGGTCGCGTGTGCCGTTTGCTGGTTACGCCACTGATCCGCACCCTGAAAAAAATCTACGGCCACACCGCATACCTCGAGTACATGGACAGCTTCCGCTACTCCCTCGCCGGGGAGTTTTCCTTCCGCCGCGATGTAATCAACGACCTGCGCATTCCCAGCGACTGGGGGCTGGAAATTGGCGTACTGTCGGAGATGCACCGCAACTATTCCACCAACCGACTGTGCCAGGTGGACATCGCCCACGCCTACGACCACAAACACCAGGACGTGTCCTTCGATGACGAGCACGGTGGCCTGTCGAAAATGTCCATCGATATCGCCAAATCCTTTTTTCGCAAACTGGCCACCCAGGGCACGGTGTTCTCCTCGGAGACCTTCCGCAGTATCAAGGCCACTTACTTTCGCGTTGCGCTGGATTTTGTCGAGACCTATCGCAACGACGCCATCATCAATGGCCTGAATTTTGATATCCATAAGGAAGAACAGACCGTGGAGCTGTTCGCCAGCAACCTGGTGAAGGCGGGACAGGCATTTCTGGAGAACCCGATGGAAACGCCGTTCATTCCCAGCTGGAACCGCATTACCAGTGCGGAGCCGGAATTCCTGAAACAGCTGAAGCAGGCCGTGGAAGCGGACTACGAGGAATACAACGTCTGACCCACGCACATTCACCAATCGCAGAATAAATTTGGCTCGGACCGGGGGAAACCATGCACCAGAGCAGCGCACCACTGCCCATCAGGGAGATACTCCAGCAGAAGGTGGTGGACCACCTCAAATTCATTTACCCGCAGCTGGAAGTTGAGCCCATCGCCAATGAGCTGGCTCGACTCATGCGCCTGGACGAGGACTGCCAGAGTCCGCTGGCCCACAAAAACCTGTGGGACCAGACGGATATCGCGGTCATCACCTACGGCAACAGTATCCTCAACGACAACCAGCCGCCGCTGAAAACCTTGCACCATTTTCTGCAGTCGCATTTCCCGATGCTGATCAACACGGTGCACATACTGCCGTTTTTCCCCTACACCAGTGACGATGGTTTTGCGGTCTCCGCCTACAAGCAGGTGGACCCGAGCCTGGGAGACTGGAGTGATATCCTGCGCATCAGCACGGACTTTCACCTGATGGCGGATCTGGTCATCAACCACTGTTCCGCCCAGCACGACTGGTTTATCAACTACCAGCAGGGCGCCGATCCCGGCAGTGATTTTTTTGTGGAGATGGACCCGGAGGAGGATCTCAGCAAGGTGGTGCGCCCGCGGATTACCCCACTGCTGCGCGCCACCACCACCCCCACCGGCACCAAGCATGTCTGGTGCACCTTCGGTCACGACCAGATAGATCTCAATTTCGCCAATCCAAAAGTGCTGGCGAAAATCGTCGATATCATCCGCCTTTATCTGGATATGGGCGTGCGGATTTTCCGCCTGGATGCGGTGGCGTTCATCTGGAAAAAGCTCGGCACCAACTGCCTGAACCTGGCGGAGACCCACGAGATCGTGCGCCTGCTGCGCACCCTGATCGAACATGCCAACCCCAACGCGGTGATCATTACCGAAACCAATATCCCCAACCGGGAAAACCTGTCGTATTTCGGCAACGCCAACGAGGCGCACTGCATTTACAACTTCTCGCTGCCGCCACTGCTGGTCAACACACTGGTTACCGGCAACTGCCGCTACCTGAAAAACTGGTTGATGGGCATGCCGCCGGCCCAGAACGGCACTACTTATTTCAATTTCATTGCGTCGCACGACGGCATCGGCCTGCGCCCGGTGGAGGGATTGCTGGATGACAGTGAGCAGCAGGCGCTGATCCAGACCATGGAGAATTTCGGCGGGCAGATTTCCTGGCGCGCGCTGGATGACGGCAGCAACAAACCCTACGAGATCAATATTTCACTGATCGATGCGCTCAAGGGCACCACCGCGGGGGAGGACGAATGGCAGCTGCAGCGCTTTGTCTGCGCCCATGCCATCATGCTGGCACTGGAGGGAATTCCCGCGTTTTACCTGCACAGCCTGGTGGGCACCACCAACGACTACGAGCGCATGAAGGAGCATGGCCACAACCGCGCGATCAATCGCCGCCAGTGGCAGGAACAGGAGCTTAACGAGAAGCTGGCAGACCCAGACAGCCATCACCATACGGTCTTCCAGCAATTGCGCCGGCTGATCCAGTTGCGCCGGGAGCAACCCGCGTTTCACCCCAACGCCACCCAGTTCACCCTGCACCTGGGAGATCAGATCTTCGCCTTCTGGCGCCAGAGCCAGGACCGCCGCCAGAGCATCTTCTGCCTCAACAACATCTCCGACCAGACGCAGACGGTATCCCTGAATGCCATCAATCTGATCGGCACCGACCAGTGGAAGGACCTGGTCAGCAACGCCATATTCGACGATATGCTGGCAACCTTGACGCTAAATCCCTATCAAACCCTGTGGATCAGTAATCGCTGGTAAGGCGTCAGGCCGCGGCTTCAGGTGCAGGCACCCTGCCCCAGCGTACTTCATTGCCCGCCTGGGGCAGCGCCGGAATATTCTGCGCGAGCAGCAGCGAACCTGCGGCCATGGCGGCGCCACACCAGAACACCGCCGCCGGCGACACCAGCCACATCAGGCCAAACGCCACCGGGATGATTACCGCGGCAATGTGATTGATGGTGAAGCTCACCGCCGCGGAGGAGGCGATATCCCGCTCGTCGACGATTTTCTGGAAGTAGGTCTTGATGGCGATGGCCATGGAGAAGAACAGGTGATCGACGATATAGAGCGCCGCCGCTGCGGTGGCCGTCTCCACCAGTGCATAGCCACCGAACACGATGATCAATCCCACGTATTCCAGCGTCAGCGCGCGGCGCTCGCCAAAACGCACGATAAAACGGCCGATTTTTGGTGCCAAGTACAGGTTCAGCAGGTGATTGGCGATAAACAGCTGGGCCACTTCCGCCACGCTGTAACCGAATTTTTCCACCATCAGAAAACCGGCGAACACCACGAAGATCTGGCGGCGCGCACCACCCATGAAGGTGAGTGCGTAGTACAGCCAGTAGCGCTTGCGCAGGATGATTTTCTTGTGCTGTACATGGGGCTGGGGAAAGGCGGGAAACGCGAACCACAGTGCCGCCACCAGTGCCATGGTGATACCGCCGCCGATCAGGTAAATCCAGGCGTAGTCCAGCTGCAGTTTTTCCGCCGCCAGCCACACCAGCCCGTAGGCCGCAAGCGAGGCAAAGGACCCGGCGGCCATAATGCGCCCGAGCCAGATGGCCGAGGTCTCTTTCGGCAGCCACTGCAGTGCCAGCGAGGTTTTCAGCGCTTCGTAATAGTGGAATCCCACAGACATCAACAGTGTGGTGCACAGCAACCCAATGGTGGACGGGAAGTAGCCGGTGATCGCCACCCCGGCGCCGGTGGCGATCAGCGAAATAAACGCAAGCCTCTGTTCCCGCACCAGCAACAACACAAACACCACGGTAAACGCGAGAAAGCCGGGGATTTCCCGCACACTCTGCAACAGCCCGATTTCCGCGCCGGTAAAGTTCGCGCGCTCGATCACAAAATTGTTCAGCAGTGCCTGCCATACGCCGAAGGAAAGCGGCATGGCCAGCGCCAGCAGCAACAGCAGGATTTCCGGGCGGCGCCATTGAAAGGAATTCATCATGGGATTCAGAGCTCGGCCAAGGGTTGTGTGTGAGAGTCTTATTCCGGGGTACTCGTCGTGCCACCGTGGAATTTCAGTCCGCGCAGCGCACCGCTGTACCAGGCAAGCGCAAATGCCAACAGGCTGAAGATACCCGCCCACAGCAGGGTGGTGAGCGGCGCGGAAAATTCACTGATCACCCCCGCGGCCAGTGCGCCGATGGCCGCGGAGCCGAACAGGGACAACTGGTAAATGGAGATGATGCGGCTGCGCACCTGCTCCGGCGCCAGCAACTGGACAATGGCGCGCCCGAGTCCGGCGGAGGCCGCAGCCACCGCACCCCAGCAGGCGCACAACAGCATCAAGCCGAAAGGCGTGGGGCCAAAGCTGATGGCGATCAGCAGCGCGGCGCTGTACAGCAGGCACATCAATACCCCGCGCCCGGGCTGATTACCCTGGCCGCGCCGCAACATGGCTACGGTGGCAACCACCGTTCCCACCACGAACGCAATCTGCAGCGTGGCGTAGTAGCTGGCACCGCGGTCGTAGCTGTCTGCCATCAATGGCAGCACCACCAGAAACACACCGATATGCACCAGGCCGTTGAACCCCACCAGCAGTACCAGCTCGAGAATTGCACGGCTCTTGCGCACTTCCGCAAACCCTTCCAGCAGCGCTGAGGGCAGCTTCTGCGAGGCCTGTCGCGGAGCGGGTCCGGAGTGACGCATGGAGAAAAAAAACAGTGCGGCAATGCCGAGGGTACACACCTGGATCAGTAGCAACGGCTCCGCGCCCCAGTGGTCAAAGCGACTGGCCAGCAACATCCCCACCGCCTGCCCGCCGTACTGGGCGAGCATCATCCAGGTCACGGTGTTCTGCACCCGCGCCTCGCTCAACTTGCCGGCGCCATCTCCCGGCTTGCGCGCACAGCGCTGCACCAGATTGTCCCGCGCCGGCTGCAGAAAAGCGGTACATACGCCGAGACTGACGCCGTAGGCGAGCAACAGCAGCAGGGTTGGCACCCGCTGCAGCAGCCAGATCGCCAGCAGTGCGTGACACAGGGCGAGCCCGGCACAGGACAGCGCCGCCACCCGCGCAGAGTCGAAGCGGTCGGCGAGAGCGCCGCCAAACAGCAGAAAAACCAGGTTCGGCAGCAGTACCGACGCCTGTACCCAGCCCAGCTGCAGGGCCGGCAGATCCATCAGCGAAACCGCAATCCACGGCAGCAGGATCACCTGCAGGCCGGTGGCCAGGGAGGTGCCGCTGTAGCCGAGAAGGAAGGTTCGCAGTCGTGCCGCCAGTGCGGGAAATACCATTACAGAATCCGGAAACGGGTTAGCGCGCTATCGCCAGTGCGGCGTTGCGAGCGGCCGAGGTCCGCTCGAAGCGGGCGCTATTGTCACACAGTTTGCGCGACTGCGGGGCGGGCCCGTCGCATGGGCCAGAAGCCCCGCAACAGGCGACGCAGCTGCCGTTCGGCCGCGGCACTGTCGCCATAGGCGGCGCGTTCATAGGCCAGGGTGATCTGGCGGGCCATGGGACCGAGGCGTGGCACTTCCCGCTCGATGCGGCGGGCGAAGTCCCCCGGTGCCTCACCGGGATTGCGGGCAACGCCGGCGCGTGCCATGCGCTGGCAGAAGCGCAGATAGAGCCGGCTCGCCGCCGGCAGCGCAGGGCCGCGGCTGCTGAGATGCAGCCACAGCAGCAGCGCCAATAGCGCCAAAACCACCGGGATACCCAGCAGCAGCGCCAGGCGCATCGGCGACACCTCGCCGAGCAGCCTTGTCAGCAGTCCCTGCTGCCGTTCCCGATCAAAACTCACCACCGTCTGGTACCAGCGGTAATTCACCATGTCCCACTGCAGGCGCAGGCGGGTGACGAAGGCAATCTTGTGCAGGGGCAGCAGTGCGTCCTGCATGAATTCCTCGGCGGCAGCACTCCGCAGCCCGTCGCGGATACGCTCCGGCGCCACCGCCGCAGTGGGGTCTACCCGGACCCAGCCGCGGCCCGGCAGCCAGATTTCCGCCCAGGCGTGGGCGTCGTACTGCCGCACCAGCAGATATTCCTGCTGCTCCACCCACTCACCGCCCTGGTAGCCGGCCACCACCCGCGCCGGCACCCCGGCCGCGCGCATGGTGAACACGTAACTGCTGGCAAAGTGCTCGCAGAAACCCTCGCGGGTGGCGAACAGGAATTCGTCCACACTGTCGCCACCGAGCGGAGGTGGGCGCAGGGTATAGGTGAAACTGCGGTGGTAGAGATCCAGCAGCGCCGCAGAAATCTGCTCGGCACTCATACCCTCGTCCAGGCGCGCCCGTGCCCAGGACCGCGCCTGCGGGTTACCGGAGCTCGGCAACTGCAGGTGGCGGCGAAGTTCCGCGCTGCTCAGTGGCTCGCTGCGGGCGAGGCTTTCCCGCGGCCACGAGCGCACGTCATAGGCGAGACGAGTGCTCACGGGCAGTCGGTATAGCAGCGTATCGTCCGCGGTGGCACGCACTCCCTTGGTTTCGGAATGGGGTCTGGCCAGCGCGAACAGCCAGGGGGTGTGGCTCGCCTCCTGAATCACCTGATAGCGATAACGCGGGCCCACCGCCGGCAGTGTGTGCTCACTTTCCGGTGCGTCGCCGTAATCCTGCGGGCGACCGCTGCGCCCGCGGCGCCAGCTGCCATAGCCCTGCCCGGAATCCGGTTCACTCCAGCGGCGCCCGTCGAAGTGGGTATACACCAACCCGCGCCAGTAGCGCTGCTCCGGGGGCGGCAGCGGTCCGTCAAAGGCAATACGCAGGGCGGGCTTGTCGGATTTCGACAGCTCGCTGAAATCCCCCGGGCTCATGGAATCGCTGATCCCGGTGGAGGCCTTGGCGCTGTTCTGCGGTACCGCCCACAGTGGACCGAGGCGCGGCATCACCACAAACAGGATCAGCATCACCGGCACCGCCTGCGCCAATAGCTTCAGCGACAGGCCCAGCGCCCGCCCGGGCCGCGCACTGCCCCTGCCCTGCTGCGCCGCCAACGCCGCGGTGATCAGCACCACACACAGCATGCCGTAGAGGGCAAACGGAATGGTCTGCTCGAACACGAACAGGGTGGCGGCGAGGAAATATGCCAGCATCAGGCTCAGCAGCGCGTCGCGCCGGCTGACCAGCTCGATGTTTTTCAGGGTGAACGACACCGCGAGCAGCGCCACCATGGGCTCCAGCGCAAACCAGCGACGGTAAGTGAGCGCCAGCCCCACAATCGCCAGCGACACCGCCAGCATTTTTACCAGGCGCCCGGGTATTTCGCGGCGACCGCGAAATACTTCGAGACGCCAGTAGACCGCCGCGGTCCAGGCGCCCAGCAGCCACAGCGGCAAATGGGAGAAATGGGGTAACAACACCGCCAGTTGCACGGCAAAGATCCACAGCAGACTCTCGCGCGGCAGCAGGGAATTGAGCTGGCTGTGGCCGTGATCGAAAGCGGGGCTCACTCGCGCACCCCCTGTATCGGGAACAGCGCCAGCAGGCCGAGCAGATGGGCTTTGTGCGCAGCGCCGAGATTCGGCGCCACACTCTGGCCCGGCAGACGCAGGCCGTAGGGTAGCTGGGCGCGCTCCGCCTCCAGTATCCAGGCGCAGAGATTGCTGAGGCGGGTTTCCACGTCGCGCCCCGCCAGCAGGTCCCAGTCGAGCCACAGGCGCACATCGCTGCCGGAGGCGTACTCCTTGCTGTAGAGATCGCGGCCACCGGCGTACTGCTTCCAGGCCACATGCCGCAGGGAATCACCGGGCTGATAGTGCTTGAGGCCGGCAAAGTCGTCACCACTCGCGGAGTGTGCAATCTCCTGTTCGCCATCACCGGCACTCGCCCCCAGCGGCAGTGGACCGGCGGATTTCGGCTGCGGGTAGACCAGGAACTCCACGTCCAGGTCCACCCAGCTCCAGCAGCGGAACAGTCCGAGCGGGAAACGGCTCTCCACCAGAATGCGCGGTGCGCGCACCCGGCCGCGCCGTACCAGTGGCAGGTCGAGGCGGATCTCGCGCCCGTCGCGCCCCTCGATCACGTCCAGCACCACGCCCTCCTCCGGCGGCCACGCAAGCCTGACCCGTTCGTGATGGCGCTTGCCGGTTTTAGTGAGGCCGAAGCGCGCCTCGCCGTAATCACCCGCGAACGCAGGTGCGGTTTCAAGCAATTGCAGTTTCAGGCCGGAAAGGTTGGCAAAGGTATGCACCGGCAACACGATGAAAAGACCAACCAGCAGAAATGTCAGGGCAAACACCAGGTTGTTTTCGTAGTTGGTGCCGAGCAGCCACAACAGCGCGATCAACAGCAGGAAGCCCATGCCGGCGAGGGTGGGAATGACGAAAAGTTTGCGGTGGTTGAGGATAACGCTGGTTGCCGCGGGAGCACGACGATCGAGCCAGCGAAGCCAGCGTGTGTGGAACAGACGCGGCCACGGCTTAGCGTTGTTAGCAGCGTCGCGGCTGGCGGATATTTTCCCGAGCACTCTACTTACACCCTGTTATCTGCCCATCCTGCACGCCGCCCGACGTCAGGCGGCGATGATGTCCACCTGGTGCATCATGCGCTCCACCAGTTGCGCGCCGTCGCCGCCATCACTCTGCAAGCGGTGACCTGCCACCGCCGGCAGTACCGCCTGCAGGTCCTCCGGCAACAGGTGACCGCGATTGTGAATCAGTGCCCAGGCGCGGGCGGCGTGCAGCAGCGCCAGGGCGCCGCGCGGCGACAGGCCGACGGCGCACTCGGGACTGTGACGACTGTGCTGCACCAGGCGCTCCAGGTAATCCAGCAGGGATTCCGACGCCTTCACTTGCCCCACAAGGGACTGCAGTTTGCGCAGTCCCTCACTGTTGATGCGCGGCTTGAGCTGGGCGAGCTGAGCACGCGGATCAATGCCCTGGAACAACGCGCGCTCGGCTTCCCTGGTGGGGTAGCCGAGACTGATACGCATCAGGAAGCGGTCGAGCTGGGATTCGGGCAGTACGAAGGTGCCGGACTGCTGCAGAGGATTCTGGGTGGCGATGACGAAGAAGGGTTCCGGTAGCGGACGGGTTTCACCATCGATACTGACCTGACGCTCTTCCATGGCCTCCAGCAGTGCGCTCTGGGTTTTGGGAGAGCTGCGGTTGATTTCGTCTGCCAGTAAAAGCTGACTGAAAACGGGACCTTCGTGAAAACGGAACTGCCCGGATTCGCGCTCAAAAACACTGACGCCGAGGATATCCGCCGGCAGCATGTCGCTGGTGAACTGGACCCGCTTGTAGGAGAGACCCAGGACCTGGGCAAGCGCGTGGGCCAAAGTTGTCTTGCCCATGCCCGGCAGATCTTCGATCAGCAGGTGGCCGCGGGCCAGCAGACAGGCCAGTGCGAGTTTTACCTGATGTTCCTTGCCCAGTAGGACTTTGCCGATATCGGCGACGATGGCGGAGATAATTTTTTGCACGGCAAATCCATTACTGCTCGGTTTTTCTTCACTGGCTATTAATGATAGGCCCGCAGTAAGCGGGCACTATCCAATTCGTCACATTCCACGCCATTGTGTCTGCTTTACGCGAGTGACGACAAGCCTCGCGCCAGATCGGCCTTGAGGTCTTCGACATTTTCCAGGCCCACAGAAATACGGATCAAATTTTCCGTAATCCCCGCGCGCACCTTGTCTTCTTCGCTCAAACGGCCGTGCGTAGTGGTGGCCGGGTGGACGATGGTGCTCTTGGCGTCGCCGAGATTGGCGGTGACGGAGAAGATCTTGCACGCATCGATCACCTTCCACGCCGCCTCACGCCCGCCCGCAACGGTAAAGCTGAACACGGCACCGAAGCCGCTTTGCTGGGCGGCGGCGAGCTGGTGGTTGGGGTGGCTGGGAAGGCCCGCGAAGTTGACCTTTTCCACCTGCGGCTGTTCGTTCAGCCACCACGCGATATCCAGCGCGCTGTTGCAGTGGGCCTGCATCCGCAGCTTCAGGGTCTCCAGACCTTTCAGGAAAACCCAAGCGTTGAACGGACTCATACTGGGGCCACAGGTGCGCAGGAAGATGACGACCTCATCCATCACGGCTTTTTTGCCGACGACCACGCCACCGACACAGCGGCCCTGGCCATCGAGGAATTTGGTGGCGGAGTGCACCACGATGTCGGCGCCGAGCTCCAGCGGACGCTGCAGCGCCGGGGTACAGAAACAGTTATCCACCACCAGCTGCGCGCCAGCGCTGTGGGCGAGATCGGCCATGGCGCGGATATCCGCGACTTCGCACAGTGGGTTGGACGGGGTTTCCATAAACAGCAGTCTGGTGTCGCCATCCAGCGCGTCTTTCCAGGCCTGCAGGTCGGTGAGATCGACAAAGGTAACCTTGACGCCGAACTTGACCATATAGCGGGTAAACAGTGCGGTGGTAGTGCCGAACACACTGCGGGAGCAGATCACCCTGTCACCGCTTTTCAGCAGCGCCATACACAGGCTCAGGATAGCGGCCATACCGCTGGACGTGGCAACCGCAGCTTCTCCGCCTTCCATCGCGGCGATACGCTGTTCGAACATGCGCACGGTGGGATTGGTGTAACGCGAGTAGACGTTGCCGGGAGATTCCCCGGTAAAGCGCGCGGCGGCTTCTGCCGCGGAGGGAAAGACGTAACTGGAAGTGGTGTAGATGGGCTCTGAATGCTCGCCTTCCGCCGACCGGCTCTGGCCTGCTCGTACTGCCAGAGTTTCCAGTGCGTAGCCGTCGTCTTCAAACATGGATTAACCGTCCCGGGCCTGTGTGATTAGAGCCGGTCATCTTACCCCATGAACAAGTACAGCGCTGAAGAGAAAAAAGAGCCGAAAACAATTCGGCCCACCGATTGGTGGGCCGAATTTTAGTGAGACAGTACGCTCGGAAGTTACATCGGGCTTTGCTTGCCCTTGCTCTCCTTGGCGTTGTCATTACGTGCGGTGTGCAGGCTGTGGAGATATTCCTCGGTTACGTCGCCGGTGATGTACTCGCCGTCGAACACCGAATTTTCAAACTGCTTGATCTCGGTATTGCCTTCGCCGGAGGAAACAATCAGATCCGGCAGATCCTGGTAAATCAGCCAGTCCGCACCGATTTCCTCACGAATTTCTTCGGTGGTGCGACCGTGGGCGACCAGTTCGGTAGCAGACGGCATATCGATACCGTACACGTTCGGGTATTTCACCGCCGGCGCTGCCGATGCGAAATACACCTTGTTGGCACCGGCATCGCGCGCCATCTGGATAATCTGCTTGCAGGTAGTACCGCGCACAATGGAGTCGTCCACCAGCAGCACATTCTTGCCGCGGAATTCCAGCTCGATCGGGTTCAGTTTCTGGCGTACAGACTTCTTGCGCTGCTTCTGGCCCGGCATGATGAAGGTACGGCCGATGTAGCGGTTCTTCACCAGACCTTCACGGAATTTCACCCCCAGACGGTGTGCCACCATCTGGCCCGCGGAGCGGGAGGAATCCGGAATCGGGATGACCACGTCGATATCGTGATCCGGGCGCTCGCGCAGGATTTTCTCGGCGAGGTGCTCGCCCTGACGCAGACGCGCCTTGTGCACGGAAACGCCATCCATGATGGAGTCCGGACGGGCAAAGTACACATGCTCGAAAATACACGGGCGCAGCTGCGGGTTTTCCGCGCACTGCTCGGAATGCAGGGTGCCGTCCAGCTCGATGTACAGACATTCACCCGGCGCCACATCGCGCACCAGGGTGTAACCCAGTACGTCGAGAGCCACGGATTCGGAGGCCACCATATATTCGGTGCCCTGATCGGTTTCACGCTTGCCGTAGACCAGCGGGCGGATGCCGTTGGGGTCGCGGAACGCCACCACACCGTAGCCCACGATCATCGCCACACAGGCGTAGCCGCCGCGCACGCGTTTGTGCACTGCGCGCATCGCGGTGAAGATGTCTTCGGCCTTGGGCTGGAGTTTGTGCTGTTTGTGCAGCTCGTGAGCAAACACGTTGAGCAGGACTTCGGAATCGGAGTCGGTATTGATGTGGCGCAGGTCCTGCTGGAAGATCTCCTCGCTCACCTCTTTCACATTGGTGAGGTTGCCATTGTGGGCCATGGCGATGCCGTAAGGGGAATTGACGTAGAACGGCTGCGCCAGCGCCGGGCCGGAGCTGCCAGCGGTCGGGTAGCGCACATGGCCGATACCGAAGTTGCCGGTGAGGCGCTGCATATGGCGCGCGCGGAACACATCCCGCACCAGGCCATTTGCCTTCTGCTGGTTCAGGCGGTCGCCATCACAGGTGACGATACCCGCGGCATCCTGGCCCCGGTGCTGCAGCATGGTGAGCGCGTCATACAACTGCAGATTGACGTCACTCTTGCCAACGATTCCAACGATGCCACACATACTTCAGATAACCCCAGTCGTTTCGAAATGGTCAAGGTGATCGTGTGCTGCCTCCTGCAGACCTACGATCAATCAAATTGCCCTGCGAAGAAATCCTTGATCGCGCCTGCCGCTTCGCGCGCGCGATCCTCAAATGTGAGAAAGCGAGGTACTAGCGTCGATTCCTGCCACCATTTGTCCTCATTCACCGGCGCCAGCGCCGGGGCGAAGATCAGCAGTGCCATCACTACAATGCAGCCGCGAAACAGACCGAACACCATACCCAGTAGCCTATCGGTTCCGGAAAGGCCGGTGGCCTCCACGAACGCGGACAGGGTCATATTCAGGCCGGCACCGGCCAGCAGGGTAGCGATGAACAGAATGGCAAAGGCGGCAATGGCCTGCAGTGACGGTGTATCGACAAGGTTGGAGAGGAGTGGTGCCAGCTGGTCACGGAACATCATCGCCACCACGAATGCGGCCACCCAGGTGAGCAGCGACAGGACTTCGCGCACGAAGCCTCGGCCCAAGCCGATCAGCGTGGAAATGGCGACAATTGCCAGAATGGTCCAGTCAGCCCAATTCATTCAACCCTACCTGCTACGCGGCGGCCGCCGCGAAGAGCGCGCATTCTAACTTACCGACCCGGGCCAGTGAAGCAGTTCACCAAATCCTGTGAATTTGGATGGACCCTTGTATTTGAATGAAATGGCGCGGACTGTCGGGTCAATGCTCCACACGGCCAAAGTCGCAGGGAGCTGCGCAAGGGACAGAATAGTAGGATTCGCAGGGCAACCTCGCGGTATCAGGCCCGATAGCGAAGAATGAGCGTTTCCGCCTTCAGCAGTTTGTCCAGTTTCTGCTTGTCTGACTGGGCATCCGTGCGACTGAGTTTGGGGCCCACGAAGACCCGCACAAAGCGCCCCTTGGGGGTATCGACCGCACGGGTGTAAGCGCGAAAACCGGCGTCCAGCAGTTTGCCGCGCACGCGCTCGGCACTGTCGACATCTTTGTACGCCGCCACCTGGATGACCCACCCCTCCGGCAGGCCCTTGTCGTCCAGCTGGGTTTCCTCCGCCGGCAGCTGCGGCTGTTTGTCTGCGGCAGGCTTGTTTGCGGCCAGCGCCTGCGCGGCACTGTCTTTTGCAGTGGGCGCGGGTTGCGCGGCAACGTTCGCCTCAGGCTCCAGCGGTTCCGGCTCCAGGGAAATCTGCTCCGGATCCGGGGCCGGGGCTTTCTGCTCGACATATTCCGGCTGGAAAACCTCGTTGACCGGCGGCGCCGGATCGATGTTTGCCACCGGCTCGGGCTCGGAAATCGTGATGGGCTTGATATCCGGCGCCGGCGGAATCTGGCTGGTCACATCCACATAGCGGGCACCCTCGCGATCAAACAGGCTGGGCAGGAAGATCACCGCCAGCGCCACCAGCACCAGCGCGCCCACAATACGCTGCTTGACCCCGTCATTCAGGCGCCGGCGGGGGGAAGCGGAGTAGGAGTCATTGTCGCGACTGGCCATGCTGGTGTTCTCTCAATGTTCTGGTGCGAGCTGCCGCTACCCGGTAACGGTCAAGGCTTCCGCAACGGTAAAGAAAGAACCGAATACAAGCAACCTGTCATCCCTGTCCAGCGCCGCCGCGGCGCGCGACAACTGCCCCGCCACCGGCTCGCACCGCTCCTCAATCCGGCCCGAATCAACGCCGCCAGCGGCGAGCCCCGCCAGCAGTTGCTCCGCACCCGCCGCGCGCGGGTTGCCCGGCAGCAGCGCCGGATACCAGTGATCAATGTGCCCGGCCAGCGGCTCGATCAGCCCGCCAATATCCTTGTCTGCCATCACCGCCACCAGCGCCAGGGTGCGCCCCCGCACCGGGTGACGGTCCAGCCAGTCCGCCAGATACTCTGCCGCCGCCGGGTTGTGGCCCACATCCAGCACCAGCTGGTGCCCCTGCCACTCCAGCGACTGGCAGCGCCCCGGCATGCGCAGGTTTTCCAGAACCTCGAACACCTGATCTGCCCCCGGCAGCTCACCGGCGATGGCCAGTGCGGTCAAGGCCGCGGCCACACTGGCCGGCGGCAGGCGCAATTCCGGCAGGCCGATGTCCAGTTCAGGCTCCGCATGCAGCTGGAAATCATTGCCCACCAGGGAGAACTGGTGGCCGATAAAGAAGCTCTCACATTCAAGGTTGCGCGCCGCATCCACCACCGACGCCGGCGGCTTCGGGTCCGCGCACACAAACGTCTTGCCTGCACGCAAAATACCCGCCTTCTCGCGCCCGATCACCTCGCGGTCGCTGCCGAGCCAGGCCTCGTGATCCACCGCCACACTGGTGATGATCGCAATGTCCGCATCCACCAGGTTCACCGCATCCAGGCGCCCACCGAGCCCCACTTCGAGCAGCGCGAATTCCACATCCGCCCGCTTGAACAACCAGAACGCCGCCAGCGTGGTGAACTCGAAATAGGTCAGACTGGTCTCTCCCCGCGCCCGCTCCACCGCCTCGAACGCCTCGATCAGTGCCTTGTCGGCTACCTCTTCCCCACCGATTCGCACCCGCTCATTGAAGCGCAGCAGGTGGGGCGAGCTGTAGGCACCCACGGTGTGGTCGCCGGCGAGCAGCAGCGCCTCCATGGTGCGCACGCAACTCCCCTTGCCATTGGTGCCACCGACCGTGATGACCCGACGCGCGGGCGTATCCACGTCGAGGGCGCGGGCAACGGAAGAGACGCGCTCCAGGCCGAGTTCAATTTCAGTGGGGTGCAGTTTTTCCAGGCGTGCGAGCCAGGACTGAAGGTCGCGCATAGTAAGAGTGATGCGTTTGTGAAAGGTGTGGGGATTTTAGTCGCGAATGCGGGTAGGAACGAGCCCCGCACTCGGCGGGGCCCGAAGGGACTGAAGCTCAGATCAGTTGTTGGTGAGCTTGCCCAGCAGACGGCTCACGGTATTGCGCATATCGTGGCGCGGAATGATCATGTCGATGGCACCGTGCTCCAGCAGGAACTCCGCGCGCTGGAAACCTTTCGGCAACTTCTGGCGAATGGTCTGCTCGATGATGTTCGGGCCGGCGAAACCGGCGCGGGCACCCGGCTCTGCGGCATTGATATCGCCGAGCAGCGCCAGCGACGCGGAAACACCGCCGTATACCGGGTCGGTCATGATGGAGACGTAGGGCACGCCTGCCATACGCAGCTTTTCCAGCACCGCAGAGGTCTTCGCCATCTGCATCAGGGAGATCAGTGCCTCCTGCATGCGCGCACCACCAGTGGCCGAGAAGCACACCAGGGGAATCCGCTCTTCCAGTGCGCGCTGGGCCGCGCGGGTGAACTTCTCGCCCACCACATAGCCCATGGAACCGCCGTGGAACGCGAACTCGAACGCCACCGCGACCAGCGACTTGCCTTCCAGCAGGCCCTGCATGGCGATCAGCGCATCCTTTTCACCGGTGGCCTTCTGCGCCTGGGTCAGGCGGTCCTTGTACTTTTTCACGTCCTTGAACTTGAGGCGGTCCACCGGCTCCACTTCCGTGGCCAGCTCTTCGCGGTGGTCCTTGTCCAGGAACATATCCAGGCGCCGGCGCGCGCCGATGCGGAAGTGATGATCACACTTCGGGCAGACGTCGAGATTGCGCTCCAGTTCGGGTAGATACAGGGTGGAGTCGCACTTCACGCACTTCTTCCACACCCCTTCCGGCACCTTGCTGGCACCGGTACGGCGCTCGGTGCGGATCACCGAGGGAACAATTTTTTCTAACCAGCTCATTCTGTTTCCAAAATCCGATACTTGCTGAATTCGTTTATTGCCGGGACTGAGCGCCCGTCACCCCTATCACATGGGGGGCAAGGATAAATGACCGACAATTCCAAAACCGCGAATTAAACCACTTTAAAAAAAATTGCACTTGGCCAGATAAGCCGCCTACTCCGGCTTTCTGGCCAATGACAAAAACGCAGGGCCGATGCCTCAGGCATCCAGCGCCGCACGCATCTCCGACACCAGCGCACCAAGGCGGTCCTTGGCGGCGGCGTCGGCGGATTCGCCCACCGCAGACACCAGCACACTGCCCACCACCGCACCGTCGCCATCGGCGCTCACCGCCTTTGCGGAGGCGCCATCCTTGATACCGAAGCCCACACACAGGGGCAGATCGGTATGGCGGCGGATACGCGCGAGATTTGCGCGTACGGAGTCGAGATCCAGGTGCCCGGCACCGGTGACCCCTTTCAGGGAAACATAGTAGACAAATCCGCTGGCGAGGCGCGTGATCTCGGCGATACGCTCATCACTGGTGGTGGGCGTGAGCAGGAAGATATTGCACAGATTGCGCGCCTTCAGCAGCTCGTTCAGCGGTCCGGCCTCTTCCGCAGGAATATCCACCGTCAAGGCACCGTCACCACCGGCTTCTTTGAGGGCATCGGCAAAGGCTTCCGTACCCATTCTTACGATCGGGTTGGCGTAGCCCATCAGAATCACCGGGGTCTCGGTATCCTTTTCGCGGAATTCCTTCACCAGCGCCAGGCACTTGCGCAGGGAGGTCTTCTGCTCCAGCGCGCGCTCGTGCCCTTTCTGGATGACCGGCCCCTCGGCCATGGGGTCTGAGAACGGCACACCCAGCTCGATCAGGTCGGAACCACTGGCCACGAGCTGGTGCATCAGGGCCACGGTATTCTCCAGACCGCCGTCGCCGGCGACGATGTAGGTCACCAGCGCCTTGCGGCCCTCGCTGCGCAGTTTGGCAAAGCGGCGATCAATTCTGTTTGCTTCAGTCACGATGCCACTCCTTAAACCTTGATGCCGTCGATGGCGGCGACGGTGAAGATATCCTTGTCGCCGCGACCGGAGAGGTTCACCACAATGTTCTGGTCCGGCCGCATGGAGGCCGCGAGTTTCAGGCCATAGGCCACCGCGTGGCTGGACTCCAGCGCCGGGATAATACCCTCGGTGCGCGTCAGCTTGCGGAAGGCGGCGAGGGCTTCATCGTCGTTGATGGCGACATAGTCCACCCGGCCAATATCTTTCAACCAGGAGTGCTCCGGGCCAACACCGGGATAATCGAGGCCGGCGGATACCGAGTGGGTCTCGATGATCTGGCCGTCGTCATCTTCCATCAGGTAGGTGCGGTTGCCGTGCAGGATACCGGGTATGCCCTTGTTCAGGGGTGCAGCGTGGCGACCGGTTTCAATGCCATCACCACCCGCCTCGACGCCGTACATTTTTACCGATTCGTCGGCGAGGAAGGGGTGAAACAGGCCAATGGCATTGGAGCCACCGCCCACACAGGCCACCAGCGCATCCGGCAACTGGCCGAACTGCTCCAGGCTTTGACGGCGCGCTTCGCGCCCGATCACGGAGTTGAAATCCCGCACCAGCTGCGGATAGGGGTGCGGGCCGGCCACGGTGCCGATGATGTAGAAGGTGTCGTCCACATTGGTAACCCAGTCGCGCATGGCTTCGTTCATGGCGTCTTTCAGGGTCTTGGAGCCGGACTCCACGGGGATCACTTCGGCACCTAGCAGCTTCATGCGATATACATTGGGGGACTGACGCTTGACGTCTTCCGCGCCCATGTAGACTGCGCACTTGAGCCCGAGGCGCGCCGCCACGGTGGCAGTGGCCACACCGTGCTGACCGGCACCGGTTTCGGCGATCACCCGGGATTTGCCGCTGTGCTTGGCCAGCAGCGCCTGGCCAACGGTGTTGTTTACCTTGTGCGCACCGGTGTGGTTAAGGTCTTCGCGCTTGAGCCAGATACGTGCGCCGCCGGCGTCTGCGGTCAGGCGCTCCGCCAGATACAGCGGCGAGGGGCGACCCACATAATGTGCCAGGTCGTAGTCGAACGCGGCCTGAAATTCCGGATCGTTTTTCAGCCGCTGATACATCTCCTGCAGCTCGTCCAGCGCGCTGATCAGGGTTTCGGAAACAAAACGTCCGCCGAATTCGCCGAAGTGCCCGCGGGCATCCGGATAGGCCCCGTAATCGATGGGGGAAGTCGTTTTACTCACTGCTCAAACTCCTTGTGTCAATTCTGTACCAGCGGCTCTGCAAGCCTGGCCCGGGCGGCGCGAATAAAGGCCCGCACCCTGGCGGCATCTTTGCGCCCGGGTGACCTCTCCACGCCGCCACTCACGTCCACCGCCTGCGGCCTTGCGGTATCAATGGCCCCAGCCACATTTTCCGGCGTGAGTCCGCCGGCGAGGATAATCTGGCGACCGCTGTCCTGAGGTACCCGCTGCCAATCGAAGGTATCGCCGGTACCACCGGGAACACCCTTGCGGTAGGCATCGAGCAAAATGCCGCGGGCGTCGGGAAAGGCCGCCATGGCCTCCACCGGGTTCAGTTCCGGCTTCATGCGCAGCGCCTTGATATAGGGGCGGTGAAACTGTCGGCAATAGGGCGCGTTTTCGTCGCCGTGAAACTGCAGCAGATTGAGGGGAACCTGGGCCAGTACCCCTTCCACCTGCTCCGGGTGCGCATCCACAAACAGGCCGGTGAGCACCACAAATGGTGATACGGCGCGGGCGATTTCCGCCGCCTGCTCGAGGGTCACATTGCGGGGACTTGGGGGATAAAAAACCAGTCCAAGAGCATCCGCACCGGCTTCCACCGCGAGAATGGCATCTTCAATACTGGTAATTCCGCAGATCTTTACGCGCATAATCCATACACCGCTGGCACTGCCAGCTGGCGTCCGGTCACGAAACGCCACGAATCCCGTGCGCTGGCAGCAGAGAAAATCGGAGAGCCCGGGATACTAGCAGATCGGGGGAGTGGGCGAAACGCGAGCGTCACTCCCGCAGAGGGTTGTCAACCGGCGCCGCCAATCGCACCCAGCGGCAACGGCACCAGCAGCGGCCCCGGTTCAGCGCGCGGCAGGGTGAATGTTTCCGGATAGCCTACGTCCACCAGATACAAACCGTGGGGAGGCGCGGTAACACCGGCCGCTGTTCGATCGCGCGCTTCCAGCACTTCCCGTACCCACTCGGGTTTGCGGTCGCCGCGCCCCACCGCCATCAAGACGCCGGTGATGTTACGCACCATATGATGCAGGAAGGCGGTCGCGCTGACCTCGAGCACAATCAGTGGGCCGACACGGCCGATATCCAGCTTGACCAGCCGACGCACCGGCGACTTCGCCTGACATTGCGCGGCGCGATAACTGCTGAAGTCGTGCTCACCGATAAGATACTGCGCGCCCTCGCGCATAGCGTCGATGTCCAGCTCGCGGTCCGTCCAGGTTACCTCATTCACCGACTGCGCCGAGCGCGTGGTCGCGCTGTGAATCAGATAGCGATAGGTCCGGTTGCGCGCAGAAAAACGTGCGTGAAACTGCGCCGGCACCTCCTGCGCCCAGTGCACCCGCACATCAAACGGCATCTGTGTATTGACCCCGTGCACCCACGCCTTCCACGGGCGAACCGCGTGGGTATCGAAATGAATCACCTGGCCGGTTGCATGCACACCGGCATCCGTGCGCCCGGCACACACCAGGGTGACGGGTTCGGCCGCCACTTTCGACAGTGCCTTTTCCAGGGTCTCCTGGACGGTCAATGGATCGTGGCTCTGCTTCTGGAATCCCCGCAACCGGGAACCGCAGTACTCGACGCCAAGCGCAATCCGCCGCAGCCCCGGCGGCAGGGACTCGCCTGCCGGCACCTCACCATTGGCCTTGTATTGGTAAATCTTGTTCATCATGCAGCGGATTTCACACCTGCGCGGAAAAAGAAAGACCCCGCGTAAAGCGGGGTCAAAGTGTTGTCGCTGTAGACAGCGTGAATAAATCGTCGGGCGATATCAGCGCATGCGCTCGAGCATGTCTTTGGCACGCTGCTGATGTTCGCCGGCGGCCTCTTCCACCACCTCACCCAGAATCTCGCGAGCACCATCTTTGTCGCCCATATCCAGGTAGGCCTGGGCCAGCTCCAGCTTGGTGCTGACTTCATCACTGCCTTCCAGCAAGTTCAGCTCCGAATCGAGATCGCTCTCCAGATTAAAGCCCAGATCGCTCAGCGCCTCCTCATCGGCGGCGGCCGCCGCCACCGGCTGCATCTGGCTCGCAGATTCCTGGGCAACCGCAACGTCCCGGTCCCCCTCCAACTCCATTTCATCCAGGTCACCGAAGTCACCCAGTTCCCCGAGGTCGATGCCATCGAGGTCGATGGAGTCCAGATCCAGACCGTCCAGATTGCCTTCGTCACCGGAGAGCTCAATGGTTTCGCTCGCCGACTCTGCCACGCTGCCAGTGAAATCTTCTTCGTCCAGCGCCAGCTCGTCCTCGTCATCCATCGGCGTCAGGTCCAGCTCGAAGTCGAGACCACCGTCTTCCAGTGCAGGCTCTGATTTGGCGGCAGCCACGGGCTGTTTCGCCTCACCGTCAAAGTCGGATTCCAGGTCCAGGCCGTCGAGGCCGTCAAGACCTTCCAGTCCACCCAGCTCGTCCAGACTGTCGAGGTCCAGCTCGCCGTCGGCGATCAGATCGTCGAATTCCAGATCACTGCCCACCGCAGCCTGCGCTTTCGGCTCGGGCTCGGCACCGGCGTCCAGATCAAACTCGAACGCGGGCTCGTCTTTACCGGTAATTTCAAGCGCGGGCTCACCCAGCTCAAGATCACCGCCGAAATCACTTTCCAGATCGTCACCCAGATCCAGGTCCAGGGAGAACGTATCGTCGCTGGTTTCTGCAGTTTGCGGCGCAGCTGCAAAACCGTCGTCGTCGAGATCCAGCGACAGCTCATCCAGCAGCCCGAAGTCTTCGTCGTCTTGCGCAGCACCTGCTACAGCTACCGAGCCAGCATCTTTGCCCACGGAAAATTCGTCGAGGTCGTCGAAGCTCGCCTCGAGATCGAAGCTCGCACCATCAAATTCCGCACTCATGTCATCGAGTTGCGCCGCCTCGAGGGACTCACTGGAGAAATTCATCTCCGGGGCATCAAACGGACCGATACCGGGAATGGTGTCGCGCAGGCGCGCGGCGCGGTCCGCCGCCGGGCCATCGCTGTAACCCAGCAACTGGCGGTAGTGATCGTCAAACTGCTCGGCATTCTTTTGCTGGGCGTAGACTTCCAGCAGCATCAGGCGCGCTTCGACGTTAGCGGGAGCCGATTTGAGCCCTGTCAGCAGTTTGGCTTCGGCCTCCTGGTATTGCCCCAGGGACAGGTGGATCTCCGCCTCGGCAACGGGGTCGTCGGTTTCCACTTCGCCCAACTGATCCAGATCAAAACTTTCGCCGCCTTCCAACTCTTCCACGGCGGCAAGGTTGTCATCATCTTCGGCAAATTCCTGAGTTTCCGCCTGCGCGCGCTCCGCGGCCATCTCTGCCTCAACCTGGCGGATAGCCTCCTCTTCCTCGCGGCGACGACGCCAGGTGAAGAAGCCGAACAGCGCCACCAGCAGCGCACCGATACCGGCACCAATGGGAACGATGTTTTCCATCAAGCGTTCGACCAGCGTCGGCTCTGCGCGGGTCTGCACCACTACGCGATTGCGCGCACTGTCGTCTTCCGCAGTCTCTTCGGCAACAGCGTTTTGATTTTCGGTCGCCGGCACAGCGTCAACGCTTTCGGTTTCTGCGCCAGTTTCAGCGGATATTTCCTCGGCACCGGCTTCAGTGTCGCTGCTCTCGAGCGACTGCCCGGCGGCAGTCTGCACCGCCTGCAACTCTTCATTGGAAACCTCGACCATGCGCTCCATGGTGTCGATCTGCTCGTTGAGCTCGCCAATGCGATCCTGCAGTTCGGAGTTTTCCAGACGGGACTTGTCGAGTTCCTCTTCGCTCACCGCCAGCTCGCCCTCGAGGGCCTCGCTTTCACCGGTGCCGCTGCCGGAGCCGGACAGTACGGATTCGTTGTCGCCAGGTGCCGCCAGGGACACGCGGCCTTCCAGCGCATCGCTCTCGACGGACTCTTCCGCCACCGCGCGGCCGTCCAGCGGTGCGCCGGTAACATCGGCATCACCAACCCGCTCACGCCAGGCATCGTTCTGGGTCGCCACCTGGGTGACCGCTTCAGAGCGAGTCAGGCTGCGCACCTCATCGTTGGTGGGCAGGCGCAGTACCGCACCTTTCTTGAGCAGGTTGATATTGTTGTTAATGAACGCCTCAGGGTTGAGGCGTTGGATCGCCAGCATGGTCTGCTGGACGGAAACCTCACGGGTTTCGCGGCTGTCGCGAGCGATTTCCCACAGGGTTTTGTTGGCTTCCACCGGACCGTAAACGCGGCTGCCGGAACTGGCGGAGGTCTCTGCCTGCGGTTCGGCGTATTGCTCGGTGGGCGCTTCGTACACCGGTTGTGCAGGTTCGGTAACCGGGGTCTCCTGCGGTGCCTGGTATTCGGGTTCGGGCTGCTCCACCGGCACCTGCACCGGCTGCGGTTGGCGCTGGACGGCAGGCTGCACCGGTTTCTGTACCGGCGGATCGCGGCGCACTTGCTGGCGCTCGCGCTCGGCCGCCTGTACTGGCTGGGAAGCGGTATTGGTGGAGAAGGCCGGCAGGTCCATCAGCAGGGTGTATTCCCGCAGCAGACGGCCGCTGGGCCAGCGGGTTTCTACCAGAAAATTCAGGAAGGGTTCGCGGATCGGCGCACGGCTGGAGATACGCACCACCGGCTCGCCATTGGAATAATCGACGCTGAACTGCAGTTCATCGAGCAGGTAGGCACGGTCCACGCCGGCGCGCTCGAAATCGTCGGAACTGGCCAGGCGTACCTTGATTTCATTTTCACCAAGGCCGCGGGTCTGCAGCAGTTTGATTTCCGCATTGAGAGGTTGGTTGAGGGTGGAGTTCAGTTTGATCTCACCCAGACCGAGCGCCAGAGCCCCATTGCCTCCCAGTGCGCTGACCAGACCAACTGCAAGTGCCAGCTTTTGCACACGCATAACCGATTCCCTTTATTTTTAGAATCACTCCGGAATCTGTTTGTTAATCAACCAAAGAGCCTGAAACAGAAACCGGATTGCGCGGCAATCCGCGCATTTTTTAATCAAAAGAACCAGTGCTCAGACACCAGGCTCTATTCTCTGGCGAAACTCTCCAGCGAAAGAGTCGCCCCCCGAAAAAGACTTTGCCCGTCGGGTTTCTACTCACATATTTTCGGCACTGCCCCCATGCAACACCGGGTCCCGAGTGCGGGTAATGTTAAGAAGAAACCTTCAGAAAGGCCGCTAAGTATTAAATATCAATGGGTTTTTAGCAACAAGTGGACAATCTGTACACAGTTAATTGCGACGTCTTTCCTCAAATTGTCAGATGCTGCACAAAAATTAACCCACGCCGGACCGAGTAGCCCGGAGCGCAGTCGTCCGATCAGGGTATTTTCACTACCCACCGCGTCCTGTGCCGACGGGCGCTCGCGCATTTCCAAGCGCGCGCCGTTGGTCAGCAGGCCGCGCACGGTTTCAAGCGCTGCCGGGCCCTCGAGCTGCACACTGAGATTCGCCAGCTGGCCGTGAAACACCGACGCCGTGTTAATCGTGGCATCCAGCGCAACGGACTCGCCCAGCAGGCGACGCAGTTCGAGCACCAGCGCCAGTTCGCTGACACTGTGGCCGCTTTCCAGCAGTGCTTCGGCAGAGCTCAGGTGATTGAACGCGAGGCGCTGCCCGGTGGCTTCATCCACCTCCGGTTCCTGGCCGTTGAACAGGCGCGCGGTCTGCGCCGCGGCGGCATCCACACTGGCCTTGCCGAGAGCGGACACCGGTTGAATCAGCACCACCTCCACGGATTTCAGTTGCGATTTCAACGGAAACAGCGCCTCCGCCACCATCGCCGCACCAGCACCCGGCACCGCCACCACTTTGCGCTCGACAGACTGCAGTTCCGCGGCATTCAGCAGCGGATGAATCAGGGCGACGGATTCATCACCGCGGCTGATCCCCGCGGCATCCACCACCCAGGCTCCCGCATCTTCCGCCTTGGTCATTGCCGCAACGGCGGCTTCACCGCCGCTCAGCAACAGCACCACCTGATCGGCGGTAAACGCAAACTCACTCAGGGGCACCACCGGAATGCTGCGATTGGCGAACACCTGCGGATCGGCCTCCGCCTCGTCCGCCACCACCAGCTTCAGCTGCGCGGGCGTTACCGTATTACGCTCCTCGAGAATTTCCAGCAGCGCATCAAAGGGCGCACTGCCGACGCCAAAGACCACCAGTTCCCGGTTGGATTCTGTCATTTCTGTACTCACGTTCTGACTCGACTGCATTTAGGCCGGTTCGGCGATAAATTCGGCAGTCTGAAAATGCGGGGGATTATACCCGCGGAGCGGGTGGGGGGAAGCCGCCCCGCGAATGGGGGCGGCGAATTGCGCGAAATGAATGCTTACAGCTTGCCGAGCAGGATCAGCAGCATGCGACGCAGCGGTTCGGCGGCGCCCCACAACAGCTGGTCGCCGACGGTGAACGCGTTCAGGTATTCACCGCCCATACTCAACTTGCGCAGACGACCGACCGGGATTTCCAACTTGCCGGTCACCGCAGTGGGCGTCAGTTCCTGCACGGTAATGGCGCGGTCGTTCGGCACCACTTTTACCCAGTCATTGGCGGAAGCGATCAGCTGTTCGATTTCTGCCAGTGGCACGTCTTTTTTCAGCTTCACGGTAAACGCCTGGCTGTGGCAGCGCATGGCGCCGATACGCACGCAGGTGCCATCTACCGGAACAGCGGCACTGGTACCGAGAATCTTGTTGGCCTCTACCTGCGCTTTCCACTCTTCACGACTCTGGCCATTTTCCAGCTGGGTATCGATCCACGGCAGCAGGCTGCCGGCGAGGGGCGCGCCGAACTCGGCAGTGGGGAAATCGCTGCCGCGCATGGTTTCCACAACCTTGCGGTCGATATCAAGAATCGCGCTGGCGGGGTCCGCCAGTTCCGCGGCGACGCCGTCGCGAATCGCGCCCATCTGGGAAATCAGTTCGCGCATATTCTTGGCGCCGGCGCCGCTGGCGGCCTGGTAAGTCATGGAGGTAACCCACTCCACCAGGCCCGCCTTGAACAGGCCACCCAGGCCCATCAGCATCAGGCTGACGGTACAGTTGCCGCCGATGTAATTTTTAACCCCGGATTCAATACCGCGGTCGATCACGTCGCGGTTTACCGGGTCCAGTACGATGATCGCATCGTCATCCATGCGCAGGCTGGAGGCCGCGTCGATCCAGTAGCCATTCCAGCCTTTTTCACGCAGTTTGCCGAACACTTCCTTGGTGTAGTCGCCTCCCTGGCAGCTGACGATCGCATCCAGCTCCGCCAGCGCTTCCAGATCGTAGGCGTCCTTTAATGGGGCGATTTCCTTGCCAATTTCCGGCGCTTTGCCACCGGCATTGGAGGTGGAAAAAAATACCGGCTCGGCGATATGCGCGAAGTCGTTTTCTTCCAGCATGCGACCCATAAGAACGGAGCCGACCATACCGCGCCAGCCTACGAATCCTACCTTGTTCATTTCATTACCTTGTCAAATCGATGAGAGTTCAGGTCCCGGCTCCAGCCGGGACAGCGCGAGATATTTAAAGGATACCGTCTCAGAAAGCGGCTACCACGGCTGCGCCCATTTCCGCAGTGGAGACCTTCTTGCAACCGTCGGTGTAGATGTCGGCGGTGCGCAAACCCTGATCCAGTACCTTGCTCACTGCCGCTTCGATGGCATCTGCAGCCTCGCCCATATCCAGCGAGTAACGCAGCATCATCGCCGCAGAGAGAATGGTGGCCAGCGGGTTGGCAATGCCCTGCCCGGCGATATCCGGCGCACTGCCGTGGCAGGGCTCATACAGGCCGAAACCGGATTCGTTCAGCGAGGCGGAGGGCAGCATGCCGATGGAGCCGGTAAGCATGGCGGCGGCGTCGGACAGAATGTCGCCGAACATATTGCCGGTTACCATCACATCGAACTGCTTGGGCGCGCGCACCAGCTGCATCGCCGCGTTGTCCACGTACATGTGGGACAGTTCCACATCCGGATATTCCGGAGCCAGGCGATCCAGCACTTCGCGCCACAGTACGGTGACTTCCAGTACGTTGGCCTTGTCGACGGAGCACAGTTTGCCGCCGCGTTTCTGCGCGGCTTCGAACGCCGTACGCGCGATACGCTCGATTTCCGACTCTTTATACACGTAGGTATTGAAGCCCTGCTTCTCGCCATTTTCCAGCGTGCGAATACCGCGGGGCTCACCGAAATAAATACCGCCGGTGAGCTCGCGCACGATCAGGATATCCAGACCGGAAACCACTTCCGGTTTCAGCGAAGAGGCATCTGCCAGTTGCGGATACAGAATGGCCGGACGCAGGTTGGCGTACAGGCCGAGGCCACTGCGAATTTTCAGCAGGCCTTTTTCCGGGCGGATGGCGCGATCCAGCTTGTCCCACTTGGGGCCACCCACGGCACCCAGCAGCACCGCATCGCAAGCACCGGCACGCGCCAGCTCGGCATCGGTCAGCGGCTCGCCATGTGTGTCGATGGAAGCACCACCGATCAGACCTTCGGCAAACTCCAGTCCCAGGCCAAATTTTTCGTCCGCGGTTTTCAGTACCGCAACCGCCTGCTCAATGATTTCCGGGCCGATACCATCGCCCGGGAGGATCATGATTTTCTTGCTCATTGTTTTTCCTAAATCACTTCTCTCGCGGTTACTTCACCGCGTCAAACAACCAGGGCGCCTGCTCGCGACGCTTTGCTTCATAGGCGCGGATATCGTCCGCATCTTCCAGCGTCAGACCGATATCATCGAGGCCATTCAGCAGGCAGTGCTTGCGGAACGCATCTACCTCGAAATCGATGGTTTCGCCGTTCGGTTTGACGATCTGCTGCTTTTCAAGATCGATGGTCAGCGCATGCCCTTCCTGCGCATACATTTCCTGGAACAACTCCTCGACAATTTCTTCCGCCACCACGATCGGCAACAGGCCATTTTTAAAGCAGTTGTTAAAGAAAATATCCGCAAAACTCGGTGCAATCACCGCGCGGAAGCCGTAGTCATCCAGCGCCCACGGCGCGTGTTCACGGCTGGATCCACAGCCAAAATTCTTGCGCGCGAGCAGAATAGAGGCACCCTGGTAACGCGGATGATTCAATGGAAAATCCGGGTTGATCGGGCGGTTGCTGCAATCTTGCCCCGGCTGTCCTTCATCCAGGTAACGCAGCTCATCGAACAGGTTCGGTCCAAAGCCGGTGCGCTTGATCGACTTCAGGAACTGCTTCGGAATAATCAGATCCGTGTCCACATTGGCGCGATCCATCGGCGCAACGGTGCCCACGTGCTTGGTAAAAGCCTTCATCACACGGCCTCCTTCTGAAATTCGCGCACATCAACAAAATGCCCGGCAATTGCCGCAGCCGCCGCCATGCTAGGGCTTACCAGGTGGGTACGACCACCGTAGCCCTGACGGCCTTCAAAGTTGCGGTTGGAGGTTGAAGCGCAGTGCTCGCCGGCACCCAGCTTGTCAGCATTCATCGCCAGGCACATGGAGCAGGAGGGCTCGCGCCACTCGAAGCCCGCTTCGATAAATACCTTGTCGAGCCCCTCTTTTTCGGCCTGTGCCTTCACAGACTGGGAACCCGGCACTACCAAAACCTGTTTCACGCTGTCGGCTTTCTTGTGGCCCTTGGCCACTTCCGCTGCCGCGCGCAAATCCTCGATACGGGAGTTGGTGCAGGAACCGATAAATACGCGGTCCAGGTTGATATCGGTAATTTTCTGGCCGGCGGTCAGGCCCATATATTCCAGCGCGCGCTCGATACCGGCTTTTTTGGTCGCATCGCTTTCATCTGCCGGATTCGGTACCAGCGCATTGACCGATGACACCATTTCCGGGGAAGTGCCCCAGCTCACCTGCGGCTCGATCTCTTCCGCTTTCAGCTCGACGACGGCGTCAAAGTGCGCGCCGTCATCGGAGTGCAGACGGCTCCAGTTTGCCACTGCCATGTCCCACTGCTCGCCCTTGGGGGCGTAGGGTTTGCCTTTCACATAGTCCAGCGTGGTCTGGTCGACCGCCACCATGCCGGCGCGTGCACCCGCTTCGATGGCCATGTTGCATACGGTCATGCGGCCTTCCATGGACAGGGAGCGGATCGCCGAACCACCGAACTCGATGGCATAGCCGGTACCGCCGGCGGTGCCGATCTTGCCGATGATCGCCAGTACCACATCTTTCGCGGTCACGCCCGGGCCGAGCTCGCCGTCCACGCGCACCAGCATGTTCTTCATCTTTTTCTGGATCAGACACTGGGTGGCCATCACGTGCTCCACCTCGGAAGTGCCGATACCGTGGGCCAGTGCACCCAGTGCGCCGTGGGTAGAGGTGTGGGAATCGCCACACACCACGGTCATGCCCGGCAGGGTCGCGCCGGTCTCCGGACCAATCACATGCACGATGCCCTGGCCGGGATCATTGATACCGAACTCGACGATGCCGAAGTCCTTGCAGTTCTCATCCAGGGTCTTGACCTGAATCCGGGACACTTCGTCCTGGATTCCTTCGATACCACCGGCGCGCTCTGCGGCGTCGGAAGGCACGTTGTGGTCGGGTGTGGCCACCACGGAATCGGTACGCCACGGCTTGCGACCCGCCAGACGCAGGCCTTCAAACGCCTGCGGCGAGGTCACCTCGTGAATCAGGTGGCGATCGATGTAAATCAGCGCGGTGCCGTCATCGCGGCTTTTGACAAGGTGGTCTTCCCACAGCTTGTCGTAGAGAGTCTGTTTTTTATTCTCAGGGTGGCCCATAGCCCCATCTCCTCTATGGATAACATGCCGGAGTCTAGGGGGGGCATTGAATAACATCAATTTATATTTATTATATGGCGCATTCGTTTTTGGAATACACCACCAGGCAGGCGGACATCTATGGAAATTCAGTGGCTTAGGGCTTTCCTGGCTATCGCCGAACAGGGCTCCGTGTCCGAAGCGGCGGAACATATGCACCTGACCCAGCCGGCGGTGAGCAAACGCCTCGCTTCCCTGGAACAGCAACTGGGCGCCCCGCTGTTCGACCGCATCGGCCGCCGCCTGCAGCTCACTAACGCCGGCCGCGCCCTGCTGCCCCGCGCCCGCCATATCCTGAACGAAGTGAGCGATGCAGAACGGGAGCTCAGGAGCCTCGGCGAAACCATCGGCGGCAGCCTGCGCATCGCCACCAGCCACCACGTCGGGCTGCACCACCTGCCGCCGGTATTGAAAGACTTCAGTACCCGTTATCCGGACGTCGCCCTGGATATCGACTTCGTCGATTCGGAACAGGCGTACGAGGCGCTGATGGCCGGCGAATACGAACTCGCTGTGGTCACCCTTGCACTGAAGGACTACCCCAGCCTCAATGCCCAGATCATCTGGCCGGACCCCTGCGTGGTGGTCGCGGCGCCGGACCACCCGCTGGCGCAGATGCCGGAGCTGGACCTGGTGGCGCTCGCCCAGTACCCGGCAATTCTGCCGGACATGAACACCTACACCGGGCGCCTGATCAAGCGCGAGTTCGATGCCCACGGCCTCAAACTCACCGCCAAGCTCGCCACTAATTTCCTGGAAACCATCAAGATGATGGCGGGCGTCGGCCTCGGCTGGAGCGTGCTGCCAAAAACCCTGGTGGATGAAACCCTCGCGGAACTGCCCATGCCGCAACTGAGCATCGTGCGCAATCTGGGTATCATCTATCACCGCAACCGCACCCTCAGCAACGCCGCCAATGCGCTACAGCAGCTGCTGTTCAAGGAGGCCCGGGGGCTTTAAATCTCCCGTAAACGTAAAGAAATCTCAAAATCGACAACTGGTCAGGGAAACTTCACGTAAACCCGTTAGAATGCGCGGCAGAATCTAACGGGAGAGACTCCAATGAAAAAAATAACTCTGGCTATCTGCGCCGCCCTGGCTTCCGCCGGTGCCAGCGCCGACACCATTCTCGGTTTTGATGCCACTGCCGGCGTGTGGATGCCTGCATACAGCGGCGACCTGAACAACGTGCTGAACGGCGACAACCTGAAGGAAGATAACAACACCTTCCTGCAGGTTGCACTGGAACACCCGATCCCACTGGTACCGAACATCCTGGTATCACACACCCAGATTGAATCCGAGTTTGACGGCATCAACAGCAATCTGGACCTGAGCCACACCGACGCCACCCTGTACTACGAAATTTTGGACAACTGGGTGAACCTGGACCTGGGCCTGACCGCGCGCAACTTCGACGGCGCTCTGGACGTGATGGGCTTCAGCGGCGAAACCATCACTCTCGACTTTGCCGGCACCCTGCCGATGGTTTACGGCATGGCCCGCTTTGACCTGCCGTTTACCGGCTGGTCCATCATTGCCCAGGGCAATGGCATTGAATATGACGGTGACAAGATCACCGACCTGACCGCAAAAATCCGCTGGGACTTCGTGCCCGCGCTGGATTTCGCCGTGGAAGCCGGTTACCGCGCCATGTCCATCGACGCCCCGGAACTGGACGACCTGGAACCGAACCTGGAAATCAAAGGCCCCTACCTGGGTCTGAGCCTGCACCTGTAATTTCAGGCGGGCCAACAAAAAAGGCGGGGCGCTGTTGGCGCTCCGCCTTTTTTTATGCCGGTGATTCCGCTCGTGTTAGTTGGGCTCGCCCGCGGGAATCTTGAGGCCAAATTCCACATCCCCATTCTGCCCGCGCTGGCGCAGTACATGATCCATCAGCACGATCGCCATCATCGCCTCCGCGATGGGGGTTGCGCGGATGCCCACACAGGGATCGTGACGGCCGGTGGTGACCACCTCGATGGGGTTGCCATTGATATCCAGGCTCTTGCCGGGAATTCGCAGGCTGGAGGTGGGCTTCAGCGCGATATGCGCGATGATTTCCTGGCCGCTGGAAATGCCCCCCAGAATGCCGCCGGCATTATTAGACAGGAAACCGTCCTGGGTAATTTCGTCGCGGTGCTCGGTGCCCTTTTGCGCTACAGAATCGAAACCCGCGCCGATCTCCACACCTTTCACCGCGTTGATACTCATCAGCGCATGGGCGAGATCCGCATCCAGGCGGTCGAAAATCGGCTCACCGAGGCCGGCGGGAACGCCACTCGCATGCACGGAGATGCGCGCACCGATGGAGTTGCCCTCCTTGATCAGCGCCTGCATGTACGCCTCCATCTCCGGCACCTTGCTGGCGTCCGGGCAGAAGAAGGGGTTTTCACCGACCTGGGACCAGTCCAGTGTTTCCACCTTGATGGGCCCCAGCTGCGAAAGGTAGCCGCGCACTTCAATACCGAACTGCTGTTTCAGCCACTTCTTGGCAATAGCACCGGCAGCGACGCGCATCGCGGTCTCGCGCGCGGAAGAGCGGCCACCACCGCGATAATCGCGCAGGCCATATTTGGCCCAGTAGGTGTAATCCGCGTGGGCCGGGCGAATCTGCTCGGAAATATTGGCGTAGTCTTTGGAGCGCTGGTCGGTGTTCTCGATCAGCAGACCGATAGGTGTACCGGTGGTTTTGCCTTCAAACACACCGGACAGGATTTTGACTTCATCCGCCTCGCGGCGCTGGGTGGTGTAGCGGGAGGTACCGGGCTTGCGACGATCCAGCTCCAGCTGGATTTCCTCGGCGGAAATTTCCAGCCCGGGAGGGCAACCATCGACGATACAGCCCAGCGCCGGGCCGTGGCTCTCGCCAAAAGTGGTGACACAGAACAGCTTGCCAAAAGTGTTGCCCGACATACCCGGTATTCCCTACCCCAGTGAATTATTCGATTTCTCTCGACGATAATTAGTCAACGAAAGCCGCGCATTATAAAGGATTCCCACTTCGGCGGGACGCTCAATTAGTCACACACGTAACCACCGCGGAGAGACAAACTAGCCGTTGGTGCCCACCTCAAACATCGGG
The DNA here is from genome assembly GCF_033723955.1 of Microbulbifer pacificus. NCBI lineage: Bacteria > Pseudomonadati > Pseudomonadota > Gammaproteobacteria > Cellvibrionales > Microbulbiferaceae > Microbulbifer > Microbulbifer pacificus. The sequence goes on from NZ_CP137555.1 coordinate 909,197, forward strand.
CGATAGGCCAGCAGGTCTTCTCGGCTCAATATGAAAATCCCGTGTCCGCCGTCTTCGAGCTCGGGCCACAAAAATGGCACATTCGGAAACGCGGCCTCCAGGGCTTCCCAGCTATTACCCACTTCGCAAACCAGAATCCCCTCCGGTTGCAGATAGTCGGGAGCTTCCAGCAGCAGGCGGCGGGTGAAGTCGAGGCCGTCGTCTCCGGAACCGAGTGCCAACCCCGGCTCCGCGTGATATTCCGCCGGCATTTCCGCCAGATCCCGCGCATCCACATAGGGAGGGTTACTCACGATCAAGTCGTAGCTACAGCCTGCCAGCCCAGCAAACAGATCCGACTGCACCGCGCGCACCTGCTCATTCAGGTCGTGGCGATTGATATTGATCTGCGCCACTTCAATCGCATCCGCGGAGATATCGCTGACATCCACCCGCGCATCCATAAAGGTCTCTGCACAGGCAATGCCGATACAACCGCTGCCGCAGCAGAGATCCAGAATCGCCAGCGGCTCCTCGATTAGCCAGGGCTCGAAACGCTGGCGGATCAGCTCGCCGATGGGCGAGCGCGGTATCAACACCCGCTCGTCCACATAAAACGGCATATCGCAGAACCACGCCTCATGGGTGATATAGGGCGCAGGCAGGCGCTGGTTGATGCGCTTCTCCAGCACATCCATCACCTGGTTACGCTCGTCCATGGTCAGGCGCGCAGCGAGAATCTCCGGCTTGCTGTCCATCGGTAAATGCAGGGCGTGGGTGACCAGCAGGACAGCCTCATCCCAGGCGTTGTCGGTGCCGTGACCGAACCAGAGCTCGGATTCCGTGAAGCGGCTGGCACCCCAGCGGATGTAATCCAGAATCGACTGCAATTCCTGCAAATTGGACTCACGTTTCTCTATCATTGGCGAAATTCCTCAATTCCCTGCGCATTGGTTTTTGCTGCTTTACTACCGTTGCACAAAGGCTTAGGGTAGCGCACCCTCTGGAGCCCCCAGAATACGGCCACTCTTGTCACAACAGCCTGGCCACAAGCGGTGCCAAGCGCGCACCGATGTCGCTGCGGGCGAGACGCTGGAAGCATACTGATGAAAGAACACTACGCACACATCCTTGAAGCCATTGGCGAAGACCTGGAACGCCCGGGCCTGAAAGACACCCCGCTGCGCGCGGCCAAGGCCATGCAATACCTTACCCGCGGCTATCAGCAGACGGTGGAAGAAGTCGTGAACGAGGCGCTCTTCCCGTCCGACTGCAGCGAGATGGTACTGGTCAAAGATATCGAGCTCTACTCACTGTGCGAGCACCACCTGCTGCCGTTTATCGGCAAGGCCCACGTGGCCTACATTCCCGACGGCAAGGTGCTGGGGCTGTCGAAAGTGGCGCGCATTGTAGACATGTTTGCCCGTCGTTTGCAGATTCAGGAACAGCTTACGGTGGAAATCGCCGAGACCATCCAGCGCGTGACCGGTGCTGCGGGCGTGGGCGTGATCATTGAAGCGAAGCACATGTGCATGATGATGCGCGGAGTGGAAAAGCAGAACTCGGTGATGAAAACCTCCGCCATGCTCGGTTCCTTCCGCAGTCAGCAGGCCACCCGCAACGAGTTCCTGTCCCTGATCCGTTAACGAGGAGAGTCCGGCAATGCCTCATCTGGTGATCGAATATTCCCAACAACTGGAAGACACCATTTCCATTGCAACTCTGGTGAAAAATGGTCAGCAGGCCATGAACGGCACCGGGCTCTTCAATGCCAGCGCCATCAAGACCCGCGCGGTACCCTATCGGGATTTCGTGCTGGGCAATGACGAAGCTGGCAACAAGACGTTTATCCACGCGGAAGTGCGGATTCTCGAAGGCCGCACCACCGAACAGAAAGAAGCCCTGAGCGCGGCCATCTTCAACAGCCTGTGCGAATCCGCGCCGGAAGTACCGGAAATTTCCGTGGAAGTGCGGGATATGCAGAAGGCCAGCTACTCCAAGCGGGTCCCCTTCTAACCACCTCTCTCCTAGTCTTTCGCTTCTAGAAACGGCAGAAACCAGCGGGCAATCGCCTCGGCACTTTCCTCCATGTGCAGATGGTGCCCGCCGGGAAATTCCCGAATTTCCATATTGGGTACCAGTTCGGCAATGGGGCGGATACGCTCGATCATGCCCTGAATACCGTCTTTGCCCAGTGCCAGGAGAATCGGCATGGTGGCACGGGACAGAAACGCCATCACCTGCGCCTCGTTCAGCTTTGCCAGCGAGCTCGCCAGCAACTGCGGATCATTGCTCCAGGTATAGCCGCCTTCACAGGCACGCACGCCGCGCTCCACCAAAGCGCGCGCGGCACCGTCGCTCAGCTTGAACAACCCGTTCTTGCGCGCCGCGGTGGCCACATCCAGCGAATCGAATACCTTGCTGGAGCGGTTGCGGTAACGCGCGCGCTGCTCGATACCCTTGCGCAGGGTATCCGGAGCTTCTTCATCACTAGTAGGCGGCGGCACCAGACCGTCGATCAGAGCGAGGCGGTCAATGCGCTCGGGAAAGGTGGCCGCGGCGATGGTGCCGATAACCGCGCCGCGGGAGTGCGCCAGTACGGAGAAGTGCTGCCAGCCGAGGACATCCGCCATCCCCAGCACGTCCTCGATTTCCGTCCACACGGTGTAATTGGCATCGCGGTGACGGTGATAACTTTGCCCGTGTCCGGCCATATCCACCGCTACCAGGTTGAGACTCTGCAGATGGGGCGCCATGGCGTCGAAACTGGCGCAGTTGTCCAGCCAGCCGTGCAGCGCCAATACCGGCACGCCATCCGGATTACCCCACTGGCGCGCGGCGATGGTGTTGCCCTGGAGATCCAGGGTAATTTCTCGGGGGGACGGGCTCATGACAGCAACTTCCGGTGAATGAGCACATCATGCTGACAGCGCGCCGGCAGCGACTCAATGGCCACAAAGGTCAGACTCCATGGCCACTTTTTGCCACGGAACCAGCACTTGAGAAGCAAATCGTCTGGCCGTGCTTATGCACTACGGCTTGTGCTGCAGCCACTCGAGGTCCGCGCAGTCGCGGGCCCACACTTCGGCACTCAGGCAGGCAAGGCTCGACGTACCCATCGGGTGTTCATCACCGGTGCCACAAAGGCCGTTGACCAGGCTGCCCACCAGTGGCTGATGGCTGACCAACAGCAGTGGAAAAATATCTTCATCCGCCTCGGCCAACGCATTCAGCAGATCATCCACAGGGGTATCCCCGGTGAGCAACTCCTGGATTTCCACCTCGCGCTCGAAGGTTTCCGCCACGATCTTGGCAGTCTGACGGGTGCGCACAAAGGGGCTCGACCAAATGGTTTTCACCTGGGCCAGCTCCGAGGCGCGCTCCTTGCACACCGCAGCCACATCATCGCGCCCTTCATCGGTGAGTGCGCGGGTTTCATCGCTCTTACTGTACGGCTCGGCGCGGCCGTGACGCATGACAAGCAACAGCACTACGTTCTCCCGTCAAATCCTTGCAGCCAATCTGGTGAACACACACCCGGGTTTACTTGTCACCGGGGGACTTTTCGGCATCCGAGGGGGTGTCGCTGCCGAGCTCGATGACGGTTTCATCGTCCGCCTGGTCTTGCCCGGCATTCGCAGCCTTGGTTTCTGGTTTTTCTGCGGTTTTGGCGGTTGCCGTTTTGCTGTCCGCCTCGTCCACTTCCTCAAACTCGGCGATGACGTCTACATCGTCTTCACTGCCAATAATCTCGCCGTCGAATTCCTCGGCGCTTTCATAGGTGGAGAGGTCCTCTTCCTCGGACTCCGGCCACTCGGAAAACGGAAAGGGTTTCTCTTCCGTGTTGTAGATCAGGAACTGCAGGCTCTGGTAGATGTAGGTTGAAATCTGGTCGCCGAGGCGGCGCAGATTGTCATTGGCACCACCGGTAAAAATAGCGAACAGGAATTGCGCAATAACCACGGCCAGCATCACAAAGCCGGCCACTTCCAGCAGCACCGCAAACAGCACCATGTAAATCAAGCGCAGCCACTGGTTGGTCGAGGTCAGGTTTTTTTTCAGTTCTTCGTTGCTCATTGGGCGATCACCATTCCGTTGTTGGGCACCACTATCATTATTGACCGGCCGCCAGGGCCGGCGTCGGGGAAAACGCTGTCAGGAAAAAACTATAGTCCGGAATCGCTTCAGGACTGCGGCCACTCCGAGAAGGGAAAGGGCTTTTCTTCGGTGTTGTAAATCAGGAACTGCAGGGTCTGGTAAATATAAGATGCAATCTGATTGCCGAGCTGGCGCAGATTGTCGTTCGGGCCGCCAGTAATAATGGCGAAAAAAAACTGCAGCACGATGGTAGCCAGCATCACCACACCGGCCACTTCCAGCAGGATCGCAAACAGCACCATAAACACCAGCCGTAGCCAGTGCTCGGAAGAGGTCAGGTTGTGCTTGATCTGTTCGTTATTCATCTATTTTTCCATCTTCAGGGTTTGGCCGAATAGGCCACATCAAAGGTCTGCTCCCCGGACATCAGCTCGCGGATCACCGTGGGGATGGGGGTACCTTCAAATAATATGGCGTGAATGGCGGAAACCAAGGGCATGTAGACACCCAGTTCATCCGCCTTGGCCTTGATCAGGCGCACCGTGTTGACACCCTCCGCCACCTGGCCGATCTCGGTGAGCGCTTCGTCTAGCGTCCTGCCCTTGCCCACCAGGTAACCCACCCGGTAGTTGCGACTCAGGTCGGACGAGCAGGTGAGGATCAGGTCGCCGACACCGGCGAGGCCGATAAAGGTCATCGGGTCCGCACCCACCGCCTCGGCAAAGCGCATCATTTCCGCCAGCGCCCGGGTAATCAACAGGCTGGTGGTGTTCTGCCCGCGGCCCAGGGCTACGGCCATTCCGGTGACAATGGCATAGATGTTTTTCAGCGCGCCGGCGAGTTCCACCCCGAATACGTCATTGCTGGAATAGACCCGGAAGGTCTGGGAGTGCAGTACCTTCTGGATGGTGGTGCAGAGGGTTTCGTCCTCACTGGCAATCACCGTGGCGGTGTAGTGGCCGGCGACAATTTCCTTGGCGAAATTGGGGCCGCTCAGCACTCCCACGCGCATCCCCTCGGTTTCCTCCAGCAGGATATCGCTCATCAGGTCAAAGCTGTCGCGCTCGACGCCCTTGGTAAGGGAGATCAGCATGGTAGCGGGTGCCAGTATTGGCGCGGCGCGGTGAATCACCTCGCGGAAAGAGCTACTGGGAATGGCGACAAACACGATCTGGCAGCCGCACACCGCGGCCTCCAGGTCACTGGTGACCTTCAGGTCCGGGTGCAGGGCAACGCCCGGCAGGTAGTACTGGTTTTCCCGGTTGGCCATGCAGGCCTCGGCGCGCTCCGGGTCGCGCATCCACTGCCGGGTATCGTGGCCGTTGCCGGCGACAATATTGGCAATGGCGGTGCCGAAGCTGCCACCGCCGAGAATGGCAATGGAGTAACGGGATTCAGGGGCGTTTGAGGATACGTCTTTCTGAGTCATAACGCTCTGTGGCTTTTGCTGTGCAGCGGGGGATTATACGGAGCCTGGTGCCGGCACCCAACGACCGGTTAAAAAATTGGTCGCTTTTGCCAAGTTCACCCGAAGTTACCGCTGTTTTAACACCAATTCGTGCAAAAAACCGGCGAGAGGACCATTGAATAGCAAATCAGATAGCAACTATAGCGCAGCGCCAACGACTGTAGCGCAGTGGCGAGTGCGCGATGGACATCGGGAAATGAAAGGCGGGGGATATACCGGCCGGGCAGAGTACCCGGCCGGTTCGCAACGTCAGGAACTCAGCGGTTGAGCTCCAGCAGCAGCGTGTTCAGGCGGCGCACGTAGTCCGCCGGGTCTTCCAGCTGGTTGCCAGCGGCCAGGTTGGCCTGATCCATCAGGATATTGGTGAGATCCGCAAAGCGATCCTCATCCTGCTCCTGGTCAAGGCGCTGTACCAGCGGGTGACTGGGGTTCAGCTCGAAAATCGGCTTGGCATCCGGCAGCGCCTGTCCGGCCTGCTCCAGGATACGGCGCATCTGCATTCCCATATCGTTGTCGCTGGCCACCAGACACGCGGGGGAATCCACCAGGCGGGTGGTAGCGCGCACGTCTTCCACGCGGCTCTCCAGTACTTCCTTGACCCGCTCCACCAGCGCGCCGGCCTCTTTCTCGACCTTCTCGCGCTCGGCCTTGTCGTCGGCGTTTTCCGCGTCGCCCAGATCCAGTGCACCCTTGGCCACATCCTGGAACTGCTTGCCGTCAAACTCGCGCATGTGGCCAACGAACCACTCGTCCACCTGGTCGGTGAGTAGCAGCACCTCAATGCCTTTCTTGCGGAATACTTCCAGATAGGGCGAAGACTTGGCGGTGGCGAAGTTATCTGCACACACATAGTAGATGTGCTTCTGGCCGTCCTTCATGCGGCCCACATAGTCTTCCAGCGACTGGTCCTGCTTGGCGCTGTCGGTGTGGGTGGTGGAGAAGCGCAGCAGCTTGGCGATCTTGTCCTTGTTGGCAAAATCTTCCGCCGGCCCCTCTTTCATCACGGAACCGAACAGCTCCCAGAACTTCTGGTACTCGTCGCCGTCCTTGCTCGCCAGCTTGTCCAACATGTCCAGCACACGCTTGGTGAGCGCACTCTTGATGGCGTCGGTGTTCTGGTCTTTCTGCAGGATTTCGCGGGACACGTTCAGCGGCAGATCGTTGGAGTCCAGTACCCCTTTGACGAAGCGCAGGTACAGCGGCAGGAACTGCTCCGCGTCGTCCATGATGAAGGTGCGCTGCACATACAGCTTCAGGCCGCGGGCGGCATCGCGCTGATACAGGTCGAACGGCGCACGGGCGGGAATGTACAGCAGGCTGGTGTAATCCAGTTTGCCTTCCACACGGTTGTGACTCCAGGTGAGCGGATCGTCAAAATCGTGGGAGATGTGCTTGTAGAATTCCTTGTACTCCTCGGACTTCAGTTCGGAGCGCGGACGGGTCCACAGCGCCTGGGCGGCGTTGACCGCTTCAAATTCCGGCGCCTTGTCGTCTTTCTTGTCCGCATCATCCCCGAAGTTGTGCTCTTCTTTCAGCATCTCCACCGGGATGGCGATATGGTCGGAATACTTCTTGATGATGGTGCGCAGGCGCCAGCCGTCGGCGTACTCCTGGGCTTCATCCTTCAGGTGCAGCACCACGCGGGTACCGCGGTTCGGCCACTCCACATTTTCCACCGCGTACTCGGCCTCGCCGCTGCACTCCCAGTGTACGCCCTGGCTGGCGTCGACACCGGCGCGACGGGTGAACACGTCCACCTTGTCGGCGACGATAAATGCGGAGTAGAAGCCCACCCCGAACTGGCCGATCAGGTGCGCGTCCTTCTTCTGGTCGCCGGAGAGGTTCTGCATGAAATTTGCAGTGCCGGAACGGGCGATGGTGCCGAGGTTCTCGATCACCTCATCGCGGCTCATACCGATACCGTTGTCGGTAATACTGAGGGTGCGGGCATCCTTGTCGAACTCGATGCGGATGCGCAAATCCGGGTCTTCTTCCAGCAACTCGGGCTTGGAGAGCGCTTCAAAGCGCAGCTTGTCGGCGGCGTCGGATGCGTTGGAAACCAGCTCGCGCAGGAAAATCTCCTTGTTGGAGTAGAGCGAGTGGATCATCAGGTGCAGCAGCTGCTTGGCTTCGGTCTGGAAACCGTGGCGTTCTTTATGCGCCTCTACAGTCATGAGTCAGTTCTCCCCTAAATCAGATCAATCACAAGACAGGGGATATTGGGCCGACCGGCACCTTTTCAAGCGCCGGCCGGAGGGAGAGAGGGGGAAAATCGGGACGGGAGCGGAAATCCGGTTACTTTTTCGCGGTCGCAGAAGCCTGCACCAGCTTGCTGCGGCCGGTGATATCACCGATGAATTGGCCGGTAAGGTCGGCGATCACGCGGGATTCTGCGTTCATCAGAATCGCGATGCCCACCTTGCGTTTTTCCGAATAGGCCACCGCCGCGCGGAAGCCCGCCACCCAACCGCCGTGAAACACGATGCGATCGTCGCCCACGGTATACAGGCGCCAGCCGAGACCGTAACCAGCGTGGTCGATATAGTCACGCCAGACCCGGTGCTGCATATGGCGCCGGGTTTCTACCCGCTCGGTGGTGAGATCGGCGATCACATCCTTCGACAGCACCTCCGGGTAGTAGCCCATCTGCGCCTTAAGCCACTGGGCCATATCGCTGATACTGGCGTTGACACCCGCCGCCGGCGCCGCCAGGTAGTACTCCTTTTCTACCTTTACGGGGCGCCAGCCGCTGCCGGTCTGCACATGGGGCGCGGCACGGTTGCCCGTCGCCATAAAGGCCTCCCAACCAAGGGACGCATCTTCCATCTGCAGGGGAACAAAGAACCGGTCCTTGAGCTGGCGGCTATAGGGAACGCCGGTGGCTTTCTGGATCACGTCCTCAATCAGACTGAACAGCACATTCTGGTAGCCGTAGCATTTGCCCGGCTCACAGTTGGGGTCGATGGTGGCGAACATCGGCAGGATCTTGGACAGCGGCCGATTGTCCTCCAGATAGTTGTCGTAGGCGTTGGGAGTCAGCCCCGAGGAGTGGCTCAGCAGGTGCTGAACCTGCAGTTTCATGGACAGCGCCGGGGTCTTGAAGCTGAGCTCCGGTACGTAGCGCACCACCTTGTCGCCCCAGTTGAACTTGTGCTCGTGCTCGAGCACCGCGGCCATGCTGGCGGCAAAGGTTTTGGAGACTGACGCCAGGCGAAACACCGTGTGCCTGGTCACCGTTTCCTGCTTGCCCTTGACCCGGACACCGTAGGTGTCCATGGCCACCACCTGATCGTGATCGACGATCACATAGGCGGCGCCAGGAATACCGTGCTGCTGCAGCATCTCGCGGAAGTAGCGGTCGAACTCCTCGGCACTGGCCTCAACGCTCTTGCTGACCGATTTGCTACTTTCGCGCGCGGACTTGTCCCCGCGCGCAGCATCCGCTGCGGTCGCGGAATGCGCCACCAACAGCATGGACAGGAACGCCAGCGACGACAGCCGTTTGCCCACAGCTGCCTGAAATGCGCCTCGGATACGGTTGGAAATGCCCTGAATCACCTTGAATACACCATGTGTCTACTGCAGACCGCCGCGACAGCGCCAGACCCTGTATTCCGGGTTCACCCCGAGGGTTGGCGGATAACAGCTCTGCCGGGTGTTGTGGGAAAACCTGTATTAAGACTAGCAGCCCGCGCAATAATTCTCGGACCTTCCCGCTATCTTGCCTCAATCGGCCACTCGCGCAGCCGTCCCGCTAACCTGTGTCGCTCAGTGCGGGCATTGTAATAAAACTGGAACAAGCGCGCACATTAGCCGATTTTTCCCACGGCTTCATCCTGTCTGCGCGTCAGATTTTCAGGGGCCCAAATCAGAGCGCCAAAATGGCAGGCATAAAAAAACCGCCTCGCGGCGGTTTTTTTATAAGGGAGAACAATATTGCCTCCCTCAGTCAGAGCTTCGCAGCTCGCAGACAGCCTTACAGCTTGTCAGCGTTCTCGCTCAGGTAAGCAGCAACGCCCGCCGGAGAGGCGTTCATGCCTTTGTCGCCTTCCTGCCAGCCAGCCGGGCAAACTTCGCCGTGCTCCTGGTGGAACGCCAGCGCGTCAACCATGCGCAGCATCTCGTCAACGTTACGGCCCAGCGGCAGATCGTTAACTACCTGGTGACGAACAACGCCTTCCTCGTCGATCAGGAAGGAACCACGGAAAGCTACACCGCCTTCGGACTCAACGTCGTAGGCCTGGCAGATTTCGTGCTTCACGTCGGCAACCAGGGCGTATTTAACCGCGCCGATGCCGCCGTCGTTTACTGGGGTGTTACGCCAGGCGTTGTGGGAGAACTGGGAGTCGATGGAAACACCGATCACCTCAACACCACGCTTCTGGAACTCCGCATAGCGGTGATCGAAAGCGATCAGCTCGGACGGACATACAAAGGTGAAGTCCAGCGGATAGAAGAAGATAACCGCTTTTTTGCCTTTGATGGCGTCAGACAGAGTGAAAGTGTCAACGATCTCGCCGTTGCCCAGTACCGCAGCCGCAGTGAAATCCGGAGCGGGCTTGCCTACTAATACAGCCATGAGAACCTCCTCAGTGAGATGAGTGATTAAAGTTGTGGGAGTGCTCAATTTATAACCGGGAGCTATAAATTGATAAAAGATTGATAGTGGGCCGCTATCTTACACAGGGCTTTATGCCAGTCCCATTAAATTTTTATATAAATGCGATAGCTGGCGCCCCTCGCAATTTTGGCAAATTTTCCTCCGCACCCGGTCAAATTCCCGTCGACTTTCCGGTCAACACGAATGGCCACACCGTCCTACCGAACAGACATCCACCAACTAGAATACTTTCTGAACAACCGAACAATCTGATTGACACTTATTCTCATTACCAATAAGATCCCTGCTCCGTTCGATAAACGATCGTTTTTGCGCCAGGGTTTACCGCAATGTACGTATGTATCTGTAAAGGCATCACCGACAGCCAGATCAAAGAAGCCGTGTACGATGGCTCCACTTCGGTCAAAGCCCTGCGCCGTCATCTGGGCGTGTCCTCTCAGTGTGGCCGCTGTGCCGAGCTGACCCAGGAGATCATCGACGAGACCATGGCCGGTGGCGTAATGGCTTCCGCCAACAGCGCCCTCTTCTATTCCGCGAGCTAATTTCCTCGGCAACGCCCGAGGCGGGCCACTTCCGGCGCCCGCCACTACCAGCCCCTCAATACCAGCCCTTCCCTTCGCACTCTTTATATATCGTTTTTCATTGCCGCCCCGTCTGACAGCCACCCGCTGTCGCATTTTATCCCCACCTCTGCAGACCGCCCCCAGTGTCAGCTACTAGGCTTTTATGGGCCCTGATTCGTCTTTGCTTGAATGCCTGACTGCGGAGAGCCATGAAACAGCAGCTGCTGCACCTGTCGGAACGCCTGCGCGCCAGTTTCTGGCTGGTTCCGGCCGTGATGATGGCGTCCGCTATCCTGCTCGCCCACGGCTTGCTGTCCCTGGACCAGATGCTGGACATCAAACACCTGCCCGGCTTCCGCTGGCTGGAGCTTCGCGACCGCGAAAGCGCCCGCGCCCTGCTCTCGACCATTGCCGGCAGCACCATTACCGTTGCCGGCACCGTGTTCTCCATTACCACCGTCGCCCTGACCCTGGCCGCCAACCAGTTTGGGCCGCACCTGGTGCGCAACTTCATCCGCGATCGCGGCACCCAGATTTCCCTCGGTATTTTCCTCTCCACCTTTGTGTATGCGCTGATGGTGATGCGCGGTATCCAGGCCGGCAAAGGCAGTGGCGAGAACCAGAGTCTGGCGGTGAGCATGGCGATCCTGCTGGCACTTATTGCGATCGCCTACCTGATCTATTTCATTCACAACGTGGCGCAGTCGATTCAGGTCGACAACATCACCTTCAATATCAACAGGGAATTCCGCCAGGCGCTGGCACAGATCTACCCAACCGAAGAAAGTCGCGATCCGCGCAATACCCGCTCCGATCCGCGCGACCTCAACCTGGGTGACAACTGCCTGCATGTGCCGACTCAGCAGGGTGGCTATGTGCAATTGATTGACCGGGAAAAACTGCTGCGCTGGGCAGAGCGCAATAATTGCTGCGTCAAGCTCGAGTGCCACCCCGGGACTTACCTCAATCACTGGAGCTGTATGGCGCGAATTTTCGAACCGCCGCGGGAAAAGGACACCGAAGAGATCGCGGCAGCGATTCGCGGCGCCATTACCATCGGCTCGCAGCCCACCGCGGAGCAGGACATTATTTTTTCCATCCGCCAGCTGGCACAGATTGCGGTGCGCGCGCTCTCTCCCGGCGTCAACGATCCGTTTACCGCCTACTCCTGCATCGACCGTTTGATCGACGGTATCGGCGTGGTACTGCAGCGGCCGCCGTTGCCCAACTGTTTTCACGACGACAACCAGCGGCTGCGGCTGGTGACCACAGAACTCGATTTTGCCGATGTACTCGCAGCCGCACTGGATGAAATTCGCGAATATGGCCGCCAGAGTGCGGTGGTGATGCACCACCTGCTGGATGCGCTCTACGAACTCGCGGAAATATGCAACCGCGAGGCGGATAAACGCGCATTCAAACACTGCCTCGAGCGCCTCGCAGAAGACTGCGAAAATCAGATTGACGACAAATTCGATATCGCCGCCATAACGCGCAAAATTGCCGAAGTGCGCAACCGGCTCAGCTGAGACTGGCAGCCCCGGTTTTATGCACACACCACATGCATTCTTAACGGCAATTATTCTCATTGCATTTTTATGCCGTTTTCCCGTTAATTTTCGTGCTTTTTACCGGCGAGATTCCCGAACATCCGCGCTTGACTTGCGTTTTTGCGCGACGCAAACTCACTTCGCAAACCCGTAGCGGCCCTACAATTAGGGAGAACAAAGGGACGTCTTAAATTCGACAGGATTTATCCGAGACACCCGGCGCGTAATCCGGATCACAGTGATTAATAAAATGTCCCTTCAGGGCAAAAGGAGATAGCAATGAAAGGCGATCCCAAAGTCATCGAACATTTGAACAAGGCACTGGGCAATGAGCTGATTGCCATTAACCAGTACTTCCTGCACTCGCGCATGTTCAAAGACTGGGGCCTGAAGGAACTGGCGGACAAGGAATACCACGAATCCATCGACGAGATGAAACACGCCGACTGGCTGGTTGAGCGGATTCTGTTCCTTGAAGGCATTCCCAACCTGCAACACCTGGGCAAACTGCTGATCGGTGAAAACACCCAGGAAATGCTCAAGTGCGACCTGAAGCTGGAGCAAAAGGCCATTCCGGAACTGCGCGATGGCATCGCCTACTGTGAGTCCGTGCGCGACTACGGCAGCCGCGAATTGCTGCAGCGTATCCTCGACTCCGAGGAAGAACACGTCGACTGGCTGGAAACCCAGCTGGGCCTGATCGAAAAAGTGGGCATTCAGAATTACCTGCAGTCGCAGATGGAAAAAGCCTCCGAGGACTGATTCCACTGCAAACAGGCTGGATAAAAAATCCGGGCACAAAAAAACCGCGAACTTTCGCGGTTTTTTTGTGCCCCCGGAAACGAGTCCCGGGTAACAGTAACGATTACTCGCCCTGTTCTGCGCCCTTGGCCGCTTCTTCGATCAGGGTCTTCAGCTCGCCGTTCTCATACATTTCCATGATGATGTCGCAGCCGCCGATCAGCTCGCCCTTCACCCACAGCTGCGGGAAGGTCGGCCAGTTGGCGTACTTGGGCAGCTCCTGACGGATGTCCGGGTTAGCCAGGATATCCACATAGGCAAAACGCTGACCGCAGGCCATGATCGCCTGGGATGCGCGCATGGAGAATCCGCACTGGGGCGCGTTGGGGCTGCCTTTCATATAAAGCAGAATGTCGTTGTCGGCGATCTGCTGCTTGATGTTTTCCAGAGTATCCATAATGGAAGCTAACCTCGGGTTGGGAAATGTCCGACGCGGGCCGCACCCGGCGTCAATCCGTCGTGAAAGCGCGCATTGTACCTGATTCCTTTTTGCGCGCACGCACTGCTGGTTCCGCAGCGCGGCTGTGCTAGTATTGCCGGCTTTCCGGGGAAATTGCTGCCAGAGCATGCCTTCGACGCATTTTCTGCGGTTTCCCTTTCTTTGGCCCACCGACAGAGGAGATATCTCAGTGGCCACTCCCGCACTTATGCAGAACTACGGTAATAGAACCCTGACCCTGGTCAGAGGTGAAGGCAATTACGTGTGGGACGATGCAGGCCGACGTTATCTCGACGCACTCTCCGGCATTGCCGTGTGTGGCCTCGGCCACTGCCACCCCGCGGTCACCGAAGCAATTCAGGACCAGGCGGCAACGCTGTTGCACGCGTCCAATCTGTACAACCTCCCGCCCCAGGAGAAACTGGCGGACAAGCTGGTCACCCTGTCCGGTATGGACAATGTGTTTTTCTCCAACTCCGGCGCGGAGGCCAATGAGGCGGCCATCAAGCTGGCGCGCAAGCTCGGCAACGAGCGCGGTCTCGCCATCCCGAAAATTGTGGTGACCGAGGGGGCATTCCACGGCCGCACCCTCGCCACCCTCACCGCCACCGGCAACCCCAAGGTACAGCAGGGTTTTGCCCCGCTGCCCGAGGGTTTCCTGCGGGTTCCTTATAACGACGCCGCCGCCATCGAGAAGCTCGCCGCCGAGCACAGCGACATCGTCGCCATCCTGGTGGAGCCGGTGCAGGGCGAAGGCGGTATCCGCATCCCCGATGCCGACTACCTGCCGCGCCTGCGCGCCCTGTGCGACCAGCACGACTGGCTGCTGATGCTGGACGAGATCCAGACCGCCAACGGTCGCAGCGGCAAGCTGTTCGCCTACCAGCACTACGCCGACCTGCTGCCGGATGTGGTCACCACCGCCAAGGGCCTCGGCAACGGCGTGCCCATCGGCGCGTGCCTGGCCCGCGGCAAGGCGGCGGAACTGTTCACCGCCGGCAGCCACGGTTCCACCTTCGGCGGCAACCCGCTGGCCTGCCGCGCCGGTATCGCGGTGCTGGAGACCCTGGAAAACGAGTGGTTGATCGAGCGCGCCGCCAAGCTGGGCAGCGACCTGGTGGAACAACTCAAGACCGAACTGGCGGGCTGCGCTCAGGTTAAGGAAGTGCGCGGCCTCGGCCTGCTGGTGGGTATCGAGCTGGATCGCCCCTGCGCAGAGCTGGTGGATATGGCCCGCGCCAAGGACCTGCTGATCAATGTCACTTCAGGCAATGTGGTGCGCCTGCTGCCGCCGCTGACCCTGAGCGATGCCGAGTGCAGCCAGATCGCCACTACCGTCGCCGCACTGGTGCGCGACTTCGCCGCCAAGGCCGACTGAATTTGGAGAAATAAAACATGGCAGTCAGACACTTTCTCACCCTCCTCGACCTGAGTAAGGAAGAATTGCGCGCGGTCATCCACCGCGCCATCGAGCTCAAGGCCCTGCGCAACCAGGGCATAACCATCGAGCCCTTCCGCAACAAGGTGCTGGGGATGATTTTTGAAAAGGCCTCCACCCGCACCCGGGTCTCGTTCGAGGCCGGCATGGCGCAGATGGGCGGCCACGCCCTGTTCCTGTCCCCGCGCGACACCCAGCTGGGCCGCGGCGAGCCGATCGAAGACAGCGCGCGCGTCATCTCGCGCATGGTGGACATGGTGATGATCCGCACCTTCGGCCACGACATCCTCGAGCGCTTCGCTGAGTTCAGTAAGGTGCCGGTGATCAACGCCCTGTCCGACAGCTACCACCCCTGCCAGCTGCTGGCGGACCTGCAGACCTATGTCGAGCACCGCGGTAGCCCGGAGGGCAAGGTGGTGGCCTGGGTGGGAGATGGCAACAACATGTGCAGCTCCTATATCAGCGCTGCGCGCCAGTTCGATTTCGAACTGCGTATTGCCTGCCCCGAGGGTTACGACCCGGACCCGGCCGTCGTCGCCGCCGCCAGCGACCGCGTCACTATCGTGCGCAAGCCGCAGGATGCAGTGCGCGGTGCCGACTGGGTTGCCACCGATGTGTGGGCCTCCATGGGCCAGGAAGACGAGCAGCGCATTCGCATGAAGGCGTTCGAGGGCTTCCTGGTGGACCACGAGCTGATGAGCCACGCCAACCGCGACGCCGTGTTCATGCACTGCCTGCCCGCACACCGTGGCGAGGAAGTGAGCGGCGAGCTGCTGGAAGACGAGAAGATCTCCGTGGTGTGGGACGAGGCGGAAAACCGCCTGCACGCCCAGAAGGCGCTGATGGAATTCCTGCTGGAGCACAGCAACTGATATCCACCAACCTTCGACAAAATAAAGGGGCGCCGTGTGTGACTGGCGCCCCTTTTTTCGTTTACCCTACTGTCTCGCGACAGAGCACATTTGTCAGGATTGTCCAGATCAAATTTTGATCTTTTTGCGCCACTTTGCTCAGGGATTAATCAGGCCCAAATTATTATTGCCACGCTTAATTTGGGACCCCGTTACTATTAAAAAATATTCTTAGAAAAACCGCGCAGTCGCCCGAACTGATCACTTTTTATACCCGCCCAATAACGGCGGGCGTTGCAGGCTGGGGATAAATACCGCCGCACCGCCTACCCACAAATTATCCACAAGTAACCCCAAAGTTATCCGCCTTGAATTGGGCACCCAATCGCATTATCTTGTTGGTCATTCGAGATCGAACCCCAATATATTGGGTTTCACGGTGGAATCACCCACAAGAAACCCCAGGGAATGCGGCGCAGGATGCCCGAACCCCACCACAACATATTGTGTTCGACCTCTATCGCACCAACTAGGCCAGGCCTGATACAGGCCGCACAGGGCTCCGGAGCGGTGGATAAGTGTTTGCCGGCAGCACAGCCGCAAACCTCTACCGGGCAATCCGGCACAGGGTGCCCCTGAGTTTCAGACACAGAATCAAGCTGTACCCCACAAGAGTTACCCGCGCGGTGCCGAGGCATCGTCGTCACTGCTTGTGCCTGTGTAAATTGAAGGGTGTGCGAGCGGCATCGCGTTAACGCGCACAGCCAGCACAGAAAAGCGCGATACGCGCGCAAAAAATTAGAAAGAATTTTCGGCCACAAGCCGGCTAAAAAAACCAAAAGCAACACCGGGCAAGTCACACTCGACGCGCACACAAAACTATGGAGAATTTCATGCACACAGAGACAGGGCGCTCTCAGTCTGCGCCTAACGGCACTACCAAGGATTCGGTATCAGATCAGGCCAGCAGCAACACCACACTGGCTGCCACTGCCCCCGGTCAGATCCGCGTCATCAAGCGTAACGGCACCGTTGTGCCCTACGCCGACAGCAAAATCTCCGTAGCTGTAACCAAGGCATTCCTCGCCGTCGAAGGTGGCACCGCTGCCGCCTCCAGCCGCATCCACGAGCGCGTCGCCGATCTGGTTTCCCACATCAGCGCCACCTTCAAGCGCCGCATGCCGTCTGGTGGCACCATTCATATCGAGGAAATCCAGGACCAGGTAGAACTGGAACTGATGCGCGCCGGTGAGCACAAGATCGCCCGCGACTACGTGCTCTACCGCGAAGAGCACGCGCGCCTGCGCAAAGAAAAAGAACAGCAGAAAGCCGCCAGCGCCCAGTCCGCCGATACTCACCCGAGCATCCGCGTAAAAATGGAAGACGGTTCCCTGGTTGCCCTGGACATGGAGCGCCTGCGCACCATCGTCAGCGAAGCCTGTGAAGGCCTGACCGACGTCGACGGCGAGCTGATCCTGCGCGAAGCACTGAAAAACCTGTACGACGGCGTTTCCGAAACCGACATCAACACCGCGCTGGTGATCACCGCGCGTACCCTGGTTGAGCAAGAGCCGAACTACACCTACGCCACCGCGTTCCTGCTGCTGGACAAACTGCGCGCCGAAGCCCTGCGCTTCCTCGGCGTGGCCGAGTCCGCCACCCAGCAGGAAATGAAGAGCCTGTACAAGCCGGCGCTGTCCGCGTACGTGGCCAAAGGTATCGAGCTGGAACTGCTGGATCCGGCACTGGCCAGCTTCGACCTGGACATGCTGGGCGACGCCATCAAGCCCGAGTGCGATCACCAGTTCAGCTACCTCGGCCTGCAGACCCTGTACGACCGCTACTTCCTGCACTCCGACGAAATCCGTTTCGAACTGCCGCAGATTTTCTTCATGCGCGTCGCCATGGGCCTCGCCATCAATGAGGAAAACCCGAACGAACGCGCGGTTGAGTTCTACAACCTGCTGAGCTCTTTCGACTACATGAGCTCCACCCCGACCCTGTTCAACGCCGGTACCCTGCGCCCGCAGCTGTCCTCATGCTACCTGACCACCGTGCCGGACGACCTGCACGGTATCTACGGTGCCATCCAGGACAACGCCATGCTGTCCAAGTGGGCAGGCGGCCTGGGCAACGACTGGACGCCGGTGCGCTCACTGGGTTCTTACATCAAAGGCACCAACGGCAAGTCCCAGGGTGTTGTGCCCTTCCTGAAAGTGGCCAACGACACTGCGGTCGCCGTAAACCAGGGTGGCAAGCGCAAGGGAGCCGTGTGTGCGTACTTGGAAACCTGGCACCTGGACATCGAGGAATTCCTCGAGCTGCGCAAGAACACCGGTGACGACCGTCGCCGTACCCACGACATGAACACCGCCAACTGGGTGCCGGACCTGTTCATGAAGCGTGTGTTCGAAGACAAGGAGTGGACCCTTTTCTCTCCGGCGGACTGCCCCGACCTGCACGACCTGTTCGGCGACAAGTTCGAAGCGCGCTACAACCACTACGAGCAGATGGTTGCAGAAGGCAAACTGAAGCTGCACAAAAAAGTGCGCGCGCTCGACCTGTGGCGCAAGATGCTGGGCATGCTGTTTGAAACCGGCCACCCCTGGATCACCTTCAAGGACGCCTGTAACCTGCGCAGCCCGCAGCAGCACGCCGGTGTGGTACACAGCTCCAACCTGTGCACCGAGATCACCCTGAACACCAAGGCGAACGACGAAATCGCAGTATGTAACCTGGGCTCCGTAAACCTGTCCCAGCACATCGGCGAAGACGGCAAGCTCGACCAGGCAAAACTGGCCAGCACCGTGAAGACCGCCGTGCGCATGCTCGACAACGTGATCGACATTAACTACTACGCCGTGGAAACCGCGCGTCAGTCCAACATGCGCCACCGTCCGGTGGGCCTGGGTCTGATGGGCTTCCAGGACGCGCTGTACAAAGCCGGCATCTCCTACTCCAGCGATGAAGCCGTAGCCTTCGCCGACACCACCATGGAAGCGATCAGCTACTACGCGATCGGAGCCTCCAGCGACCTGGCGGCCGAGCGCGGCAGCTACTCCAGCTACGAAGGTTCTCTGTGGAGCCAGGGCATCCTGCCGATCGACTCCATCGAAATCCTGGCCAAGAACCGCGGCGAGCAGTTCATCGACCAGGACACCAGCTCCACCATGGACTGGAACGTGGTGCGCGAGAAAGTCGCGAGCCAGGGCATGCGCAACTCCAACGTGATGGCCATCGCCCCGACCGCGACCATCGCCAACATTACCGGCGTATCCCAGTCCATCGAGCCCACGTACCAGAACCTGTACGTGAAATCGAACCTGTCCGGCGAATTCACCGTGGTGAACCCGTACCTGGTACACGACCTGAAAGCCCGCGGCCTGTGGGACAAGGTGATGGTCAACGACCTGAAGTACTACGAGGGCTCCGTGCAGAAGATCGACCGTATCCCGGCCGACCTGAAAGCCAAGTACGCCACCGCGTTTGAAGTGGAGCCGCGCTGGATCGTGGACGCCGCCAGCCGCCGCCAGAAGTGGATCGATCAGGCCCAGTCCCTGAACCTCTACATCGCCGGCGCCAACGGCAAGAAACTGGACCTGACCTACCGCATGGCGTGGTACCGCGGCCTGAAAACCACCTACTACTTGCGCGCACTGGCTGCCACCTCCACGGAGAAATCCACCGTGACCACCGGCACCCTGAACGCCGTGAGTGCCGGTGGCGCACCGGCCGCCAACGCCGCACCAGCTCCGAAAGCGAAAGCTGAGGAAATGGTCGCACCGGCCGCCGTGCCCAAGGCCTGCTCTCTGGACGATCCGGATTGCGAAGCCTGCCAGTAAGCGCTGGTTGATTGTTTGCAAAGACTCTCGGGGGAGAGCACCGCGTAGGCCGATCCATAAAGTGGAAAAGCCGCGCAACCAAGACCATAAGCGCCGCCCCGGCACCGGGTTCATTACTCAACCAAAGAGTAATAGCCCGGTCCGGGTGCAAGGCGCAAAACACACCGAATGAATAGGCCCTGCCGGCAAAGTCGGCACGGCAATTGCTCAGGAAAGATAGGGGGAATCATGCTCAGCTGGGACGATTTCGACTCACAAGGCAAAAAAGAATCCAAAAAGCCCGAACCGCAACCGGTGCCGGGTGCACTGCAATCCGAGCAGCAGGCAGTCACCGAACACGGCGCTGCCTTCCATACAGACAGCGCCAGCAGTGCCCCGGCACCGACCGCGGCCCAGACCAGTTCTTCCAGCGCCACGTCCGCTGTGGAAGCCGCCCGCGCCGCCGTAGCCGATCTCGACCCGGCACCCGGCCTGGAAGAACTGGAAATGGGCGCAGCCCGTATCCAGGTAGACGAGAAGCGCATCATCAACTGCCGCGCCGACCTCAACCAGCTGGTACCGTTCAAGTACGACTGGGCCTGGCAGAAATACCTCGACGGCTGCGCCAACCACTGGATGCCGCAAGAAGTAAACATGAACAAAGACGTCTCCATGTGGAAAGACCCCAACGGTCTGACCGCCGACGAGCGTCGCATCGTGGAATACTCCCTGGGTTACTTCTCCACCGCCGACTCCCTGGTAGCCAACAACCTGGTGCTGGCCATCTACCGCCACATCACCAACCCGGAGTGCCGCCAGTACATCCTGCGCCAGTCCTTTGAAGAAGCCATCCACACCCACGCCTACCAGTACTGTGTAGAGTCCCTGGGCATGGACGAAGGCGAAGTCTTCAACATGTACCGCGAAGTGCCGAGCGTCGCCAAGAAAGCCGCCTGGAGCCTCGCGCACACCGGCTCCATCAGCGACCCGAACTTCAAGACCGGCACCGTCGAGAAAGACCAGGAGCTGCTGCGCAACCTGATCGCGTTTTACGCGGTCACCGAAGGCATCTTCTTCTACTGTGGTTTCACCCAGATCCTGTCCATGGGTCGCCGCAACAAGATGACCGGCGTTGCCGAGCAGTTCCAGTACATCCTGCGCGACGAGTCCATGCACCTGAACTTCGGCATCGACGTAATCAACCAGATCAAACTGGAAAACCCGCACCTGTGGACCGAAGAGTTCAAGCAGGAAGTGACCCAGATGATCCTGGAAGGTATGGAACTGGAAGTGGCCTACGCCCGCGACACCATGCCCCGCGGCGTACTCGGCATGAACGCGGCCATGATGGAGGAATACCTCCACTTCATCGCCAACCGTCGCCTGAGCCAGCTGGGCCTGAAAGAACAGTTCCCCGGCGCCCAGAACCCCTTCCCCTGGATGTCCGAGATCATGGACCTGCGCAAGGAGAAGAACTTCTTCGAAACACGGGTTATCGAATACCAGACCGGCGGTGCACTGCAGTGGTAAACCACTAAATAGGCATCGACTGTAGAAAAGGATTTACTACAACAAAGAGTCGCTCACAGGAAGAGAGGTATTGAAGCGGGCGAAAGCCCGCTTTTTTTTCGCCCAAAAAACTGTACAGCATTACGCTAATTTGAAACATGAAAAAACTTCTGAGATTTGATCCGAACAAGAGCTTCATTGAGCTACCTATTGTATGGATCACCGTAGGTTTCATATCATTGACATCTGCAATATTTGTGTTTTTGATTGCCAAAAATGGGCACTACGAACCAAACTTAAACGCCCGTGGATTCAACTTTTTCCTGTCTGAATTCAAATTCCCTCTCGGCACACTGGCATTAATAATACCAATAGTAGCCCTACTTTCTGCAAACCATAGGTCAGAGCAAACGAAGGCTCAGATTTATGCCACGAACTCACAAAATTTATTCACAAACTACTACAAACATATAGAAGAGTTTGAAAAATACATCTCAAAACACGAAAACTTAAAAGAAAGTATCCAAAACCCTCGAAAACTTCATAAAAAAATATATCCCAATGCTCGCTTTGGGGAAACACACATCTCCAATGAAGTAACAAACGAAATAGAAAAAAAATCAGCAGCCATCATTGATACAATGCTCCAGTTCTCCACTGGCCACAGAGGTACACAGAACGACTCAATCTTCGATCTGAACGCAAAAATTGACGAATTTGCCAACGATTTCCATATCACCTTTAATTTCAAAAACGGAAAGATATTCAGCCACGAAGGAATGACAATATCATTACCGGAGCTGGATTTGAGATATCTATTTATAAGGGCCCAAAGAGTTGCTCAACTAATTGAAACTCTGCTCACATTTGACACAGAATTCGAATCTCCAATAGGCCTACGAAATATTCTAAATATTGACATCAAAGGTGTACCATCATACAAAATAAACGATTCAGTTAACGCGCCGCCGTTTGAACTCCCAGAACTATCAAAAGAATATTGATAAATTGCCCACTGACAGGCTCAAAATTAAGACATTCTTCACATTGCAGGATCATTCACGGAATGAAAGACCTTGATGACCACAAAAAAATCGCCGTCCTGATCGACGCGGACAATGCCCAATACTCCAAGGTTAAGGCCATCTTGGATGAAATCTCTGCGCACGGACATATTGTGATCAAGCGTGCCTACGGCGACTGGTCGAGCGACAACCTGAAAAACTGGAAGAAATCCCTGAACGAACTGGCAATCCAGCCGGTCCAGCAATTTGCCTACACCACCGGCAAGAACTCCACCGATGCGTCGATGATCATCGATGCCATGGACCTGCTCTACTCTAAGCGCTTCGATGCCTTCGCGCTGGTCTCCAGCGACAGTGATTTCACCAAGCTGGCTTCGCGCCTGCGGGAAGACGAGCTGTTTGTGTTTGGCGTCGGCGAGCGCAAGACCCCTATATCTTTCCGCAACTCATGTGATGACTTTATCTTCACCGAGAACCTGGGTGGCGACGAGTCCACGCAGGAAAAGACTGCGGGCAAGCCTAAAGAACTGGAGTCGAAGAAGACTCTCAATGATCCTGCCGAACTGATTCCATTACTCACCAGAGCCTGGGAGCAGTTTCAGGACGACAGCGGCTGGGCCAATGCGTCCGCCGCAGGCAGCTTCCTAAAGCGGTCCATGCCTGACTTCGACCCGAGATCTTATGGGGCCTCCAAATTCTGGCAGTTGCTAGATAGCCTGAAAGGAAAGTTGGATATTGCCAAGAAAGAAGGCAACCAGATTTCGTATCGTGTGAGCCTCCCGAAGGCCAAAGCAAAGAGTAAACCCCAAGGCCAAACCGTCGCTCCGAGAGAAGAAGAACATGCATGAGATAAAGGCTAACCTATACCCCTGCAAGCACTGCAGTGAATCCGGGACCTGCACCACCGGCAAGGATGGCTCAAGCTGCCACGCCTGTGCCAAAGTACATGAGTTAAGTAAGAATCAAAGTTACTTCGGCCTATCTTGCGCAAGCTGTAACGGTATAGGTCAAGCCGAACCAAAAACCGAACGCATCAACAAAAGAATTAAGCCCGTACTAGCGCTTGGCACGGTTTTTCTTCTGTTAGTCTTCATTTTCACTCTCGCACTCTTCAAGAACCCTCACTTCCCCGAATTTTTGGCGTTTTCAGGTACTCTCATTGGCAGCATCACTGCCTTTTACTACACGCATTTAAAAAGCTCTTAGCGAAACACGAAAGGAATCGATTCAAAAAGAAAAACAAGTAACGGGAAAGTCATGATTCGTTATTTATCAGTCACCGTTATGCTTTTGTTCGCTGCAGACACTTATGCATGTAGCCCCGCTTTCCCGTGGGCGCTGGTCGAAAATGAAGGAATGACACTCGAAGAGGCGGAGGTTGCCGGGTCTGACGCTGTTTTTCATGGGTTCCTGAAAGAAGCCAGAACAACAGCACTCTCTGATTCAGATTTCGAGGGCGAAAGGCATTATATTTTTCACGTTATCGAACGGTTCAAAGGCAATATCAGCGCTCAGCAACGCATCGAGGTCGTCCAATCACGAGGCTACTGTAGTTTCCCCCTCCAGTTCGATCGGGAGTACCTAGTTTATTTGGAAATCGGAGAGGACGGATATTATCGCCTGGGAAACGCAGGCACATATATCTTGGATGAAAAAACACTGGATTTGAGTAGGCCGGGCGACAAGGCTGAGTATGAAACATTACAGAGCATTGGTGATGCGGCTGATTATACAATCAAATCCACGTTCGATGATGGTTCCCCAGAAGTCCTAACACTCAGCAAAGAAAAGCAGCTGGACAAAATAAGAGCCATTGCTCGCCGGGTGCGTTAACTTCGCGAATTTCCAAACTAAAATCTATGGGCACCTCTCGACACTAAGGAACTGCCCCCCGGGGAATAAGGAGTGAGCCGCTATTACCATGCCCACCACCACCGAAATCAAAACCGCCATCATCGGCTACGGCTTTTCCGCCACCACCTTCCACCTGCCGTTTATCCTGAATCTGCCGCCATTTCGCTTCACGGCGGTCAGCACCTCGAAGGGCGAACAGGTGCGGCAGCAGCATCCCGACGTGGCCGTTTATTCCGATGCAGAAACTCTGCTGACGAAAAGCGATGCCGACCTGGTGATCATCACCGCCCCCAACGACGTTCACTTTGCGCTGGCCAAGCGCGTCCTGCAGCAGGGTAAACACGTGGTGATGGAAAAGCCGTTCGTGACCCGCGTCGAACAGGGCGAGGAACTGATCGTGCTGGCGCGGCAACAGCAGCGGGTGCTGAGTGTGTACCACAACCGCCGCTGGGACGGTGACTTCCTCACGGTGCAGAAGTTGATCGCCGAGGGCCGCCTGGGCACGGTGCGCTATTTTGAAAGCCATTTCGACCGCTTTCGCCCCGAGGTGCGCAAGCGCTGGCGCGAGTCTGCGGTGGAAGGTGGCGGTATTCTGTTCGACCTCGGGCCGCACCTGATCGACCAGGCACTGCAGCTGTTTGGGCTGCCCACGGCCATCACCGCGCAGGTACGCACACTGCGCCCACAGGCGGAGGTCGATGACTTTTTCCACCTCACCCTGCACTACCCCGACCGGCTCGCGGTGCTGCGCAGTAGCCCGTTCTGTGCGTCACCGAACCTGCGCTTTGAGGTGCAGGGCACGGCCGGTAGCTATGTAAAGCACGGCCTCGACCCGCAGGAGGATCGTCTCAAGGCCGGCCTGCTACCAGTAACCGCAAACTGGGGCCACGAAGCCTCCGAGCAATACGGCCAGCTGTACGCCGCCGACGGCCATACCTTGGTCACCACCGAGACCGGCGGCTACCAGCACTATTTCCAGCAGCTGGCACAAGCCATTCTCGAGGGCGGCGAAGTCCCGGTGCGTGCCGAACACGCCCTCGACAATATCCGCCTGATCCAACTGGCCCTGCAGAGCAGTGCGAGTGGGCAAACAATCGCGGTAGATGGCAGCGAGTGGTCACTTAGCTAGTCGCCCACGAGTCCCGTATTGTTCGGGATCATGAACCACGGGGTTGATCGTTGAACTCCGGGTTACTGAAAGAATCATGGTCGAAATACCCGCGGCATGCCGGCCATCCCGATGGGCGGCGGCCGGGATCCGATCATTGCGCCCTTCTTCCCGCCCTTCTGGGCGCATGTTCCGATCACTTCCCTACTCTGGCTGTCCCTTCAGCGGGCGTCTAGCCTAATACATCTACCCGGTTTACAGCCCCGCTACAGGTCGACTTCCCGAGAGTGAAATATGAAGGCCCTTTTCGACAAGCAGACAGCGAAGAGTGATGAAGTTTTACGAGCGATCGCCCATATGCCGACCGGGAGCCTGGATGTTTTGATGGACGCAGAGTTTGCACTTGGGCTGTC
Source organism: Microbulbifer pacificus (assembly GCF_033723955.1). Lineage (NCBI taxonomy): Bacteria > Pseudomonadati > Pseudomonadota > Gammaproteobacteria > Cellvibrionales > Microbulbiferaceae > Microbulbifer > Microbulbifer pacificus. The sequence continues at coordinate 934,735 of NZ_CP137555.1, forward strand.
AGATGCCGACTTAATGCGCATTGCGGTGTTTCTTGCAGAAAAGAGCTATGCCGAGGGCGGCTGCCCGATTGGTGCGGTCATCATTGATAACTCTACAAGGAAAATCCTGGGGAAAGGGCATAACACGCTTGTCCAGGAGAACCACCCCTACAACCACGGTGAAACTAGCGCTATCCGGGATGCCGGTCGAACCGACTTTAGCAGGACAACCCTTCTTACCAGCCTGAGCCCCTGCGATGTCTGCGCGACGTTAATTTATATGAGGGGGTTCCGTCGCGTGGTGGTAGGCGATGTCACCAATGCCGCGGGCAACGCAAAGTTTTTGCAGAAACAGGGTATTCACGTGGATATCCTGGAGGACCGGGACGGTATAGAGCTTTACGATCGCTTCCGGTCTGAAAAGCCTGACCAGGAGCTGGAAGATTGGCAGGGCCTGAGCGCCGTGAAACATCGGCACAAAAAATAAATATATGGATTTTCCTGTCGCGGGGTGATGGCACGCCACCTCTCCTGGCGGGACACACAAAAACAAGGGCGGTGGTCATCTCACCTATAAATTATCCGCCCGCAAAAAATGCCTTGATTCCGGTGAGGCCGAACTGAAACCCCATGGCAATCACGATAAGCCCCATCATGCCGGCCATCAGGTTATGCAGGAAGCTGTTGCCAGTTCCCTGGCCACTCAACCTGCTTGTCAGCAGGAGAACCAGCCACAGCGCCAACACCGCAATTGCCGCCCCGGCGATGGCGGTAACCGGCAGCGCGGTGCCGGAGTGATTGACGGAAAGCGTGATGATGCCGGTGATGGTACCCGGGCTTGCCGCAAACAGGATCAGTGGCGTCAGCGACTGCGACTGGGTGCCCGCAACCGGCGCAGCCTGTGGCGCCTGCCCGGTGCTGGCGCGCACCATCGAAAAACCCATCCACGCCAACACCAAACCGCCGGCCACCTGGAATACATCCAGGGATATCCCGAACACCTTCAGCAACCTGGCGCCGATCAGCGCAAACGTGATCAGGATGACCAGTACGGCAATGCTTGCCTTGGTGGCACTGGCCGCCCGCGCGGCGGACGACTGCCCGGCGCCGATTTGCGACAACATCAGTGCGCACACCACCGGGTTGATCAGGGACAGCAGTGTGACCGCCGCCTGAATCACCTTCATCGAGCTCACAATATCTCCCCTATTTCCGCTCCGGTCCTCCGTTGCGACCACGCGCCGGATATCAGAAATATAATCGACATTCCCGCGATCGCCGCCACCGCGCGGTGGTCACCCTACACTTTCGTTTAGCGGGCTCCGTATCGTCTGCAGCCACAGCTTTTTTTACGCGATTAGGAAAGGGGTACATCTATGGCCGATTCCCGCTCGTCACTGGCATCGATTCACCACCACGCCCTGCCGCTGAACGGCAACTTCGGCGACTACGATGCTCTGCTGGAAAAAGCCGCCAGTCGCCAGTTCATACTGCTGGGTGAGGCGAGTCACGGTACCCATGACTTTTATGCGGCGCGGGCCGAGATTACCCGGCGCATGATTCAGGAGCAGGGTCTCGATGCGGTGATCGTCGAGGGGGACTGGCCCGATGTCTATCGCATCAACCGCTTTGTGCGCGGGCTGGATGGCGACGCCAGCGCGCGCCAGGCGCTGGGGGATTTCGAGCGCTTTCCGCTGTGGATGTGGCGCAATACGGTGATAGAGTCGTTTATCCAGTGGCTGCATGACTGGAATGCCCAAAGACCCAGAGAGCAGCAGACCGGCGTTTACGGCATGGATCTGTACAGCATGTACCGCTCCGCCGATGCCGTGGTGTCCTACCTCGACAAGGTCGACCCGGAAGCTGCGGAGCGCGCGCGCGACCGCTATGCCTGCATGAACCACCACGGCGACCCGCAACGCTACGGCTATACCGCCGCTATGGGCATCAGTGAATCCTGCCAGCACAAGGCGGTGGAGCAGGTGCTGGAAATGATGCAGGCCCGCAACCAGTGGCTGCAACAGGGTGGTATCCTCGCCGAAGACGAGCAGTTTTATGCGGAGCGCAATGCGCATGTGGTGCAGCATGCGGAAGCCTATTACCGCGGCATGTTTTCCACCCGCGTGAACACCTGGAACCTGCGCGACGAACACATGGTGGACACCCTGCTGGCACTGCGACGGCATATCGAGCGGCAGCGGGGTCGACCGGCGCGCATCGCGGTGTGGGCACACAACTCGCACCTCGGCGATGCGCGGGCCACGGAAGCAGTGCGGCGCGGGGAACTGAATGTCGGCCAGCTGGTGCGCGAGAAAACCGATGGCGAGGCTTTACTGGTAGGATTCACCACTTACACCGGACATGTGACTGCAGCGCAACAGTGGGGCGACCCTGCCGACCACCGCTGGGTACGACCGGCACTGGAAAACAGTGTCGAGGCACTGTTTCATGAGAGCGGGCTTGGCCGTTTTTATCTCGACATGAGCCAGTTGCAGGGCGATGCCCTGCGCGAGCCGCTGCTGGAACGAGCCATCGGTGTGATTTATCGGCCGGAGACGGAGCGCGTAAGCCACTATTTCCATGTGGATATCCGAGATCAGTTCGATGTAGTGTTTCACCTGGATGAGACCACCGCCCTCGAACCCCTGGATCTCACTGAGGGCTGGGACGAGCAGGAGCCGCCCGAGACCTGGCCGTTCGGTATATAAACTGCCGACGCCGATTGAGCAGTCCGTCAGGATTGGGGAGGCCCGCAAATGACCAATCTACAATCATTGGCGGAAGGTATAACCTCAGACCTGACAACCCACCAAAAGCAACAAGTGGCTCACGTGCAACCATTTAATACCCAATTTACGTTATCCCGAGAATACCTTGCCGAGTGTTTCGACCAGTCTTTACCCTACGGAAAAAGTGCCAAGCCCAACTATCTGTTCCCGGTAATACTTTTTGCGGCTGGTGCAGGGTTACTGTTGTTCACCGAACAACCTAAAGTCGTCAGTTACATGCTGATCGCGTTAGCGATTCTGGAGCTGCTGCATATTCGCTTCCGGCGAGCCTGGTGGTTAACACGGCAGATGTGGGGAAAAGGTGCCGGTGCCGAAGTGAATTTAACCATAGATGAAGATGGTATCCAGACACAGAACGCCTATGCGCAAACAGCACTGTTGTGGTCTGATATCGAGCGCGTTACTGAAACCGATTTGGGACTGATTCTGGTGGCCAAATCCGGCAGCCGGCAGTACTTATCCAAATCGCTGTTTACTGCGGATTTGGTGGCCGAGATTATTGCTAAAGCCAATGGGGAAGCTGAATCTATTCCAAAAGGATAAGCCCCAGCTTTGTAAGCGACTGCCTTGCAGGTTTTGACCGACACTACCGTACCGTTAAAAATGATCTATCTAATAATCACCCTAGCCATCGCCGCACTGATCGCCGGACCGCAGTTGTGGGTACGTTATGTGCTGTGGCGGCATTCCACTGAAATTGGCGATATGCCGGGATCCGGGTCCGAACTGGCGCAACACTTGATCGAGCGGTTCAAGCTGGAGGGGGTGAAGGTCATCAAGGCCGAGCCGGACCAAAACTATTACTCCCCTGCCGAGAAAATCGTCGCGCTCAGCCCCGAGATCTACCACGGAAAATCCGTTACCGCCGTGGCCGTGGCCGCACATGAAATCGGCCATGCCATTCAGTTCTGCAAAGAGGAACCCGTTTCCAAGCTGCGGGACCGCTACCTGCGCCGGGCCCTTCAGATCAAACGCGTTGGTGCCTCGATTCTGGTTTTTGCACCAATTCTTACATTCGCGGTAAAGACACCAGCCATTGCGCTGTGGATGGGCGCAATCGCGGTGATCACCATGCTCTCCTCCGCACTCATGTATGTGGCCATATTGCCGGAAGAGTACGATGCCAGCTTTAACAAAGCCCTACCGATACTCAAAGAAGGCTACCTTCCAGAGCACCTGATAGGTTCCGCCAGAAGTGTACTCAAGGCCGCCGCCCTGACCTATGTGGCAGCCGCCTTGCTGGACGTCCTCAGGTTATGGCGCTGGATCAGGTTTATCCGATAAGAACGAGCGGCCATGAACATAATGGATAGCCCCAGGAGTGCAAAGATGGGGACGAGCAAGTAAAACAATGATTCGAAATTTTCTCACCTGTGAAAAAGAGATTGCCGAAAATAGCCACGATGGTATCGGCCAGATCGAAATACAAAAGGTGTTCCGGCGTAAGGACTTTTCCGGTGCCTGGGACTTTGCCCTGCGCGTGATCATGCCACCCAACTCATCGATGGGATTACACGAGCACGGCGAGGATGAAGAAATGTATATCATCCTGAAGGGCAGTGGTTTAATGGCCATCGAAGATCAGGAGCACCGGGTATCCACCGGCGATATGATCCTGAATCGCCCGGGAGGCAGGCACGGCCTGCTCAATGACGGAGCCGAAGAAATAGAACTGCTGATTATTCAGGCAAGCATGAAGTAAACATGCATCCATACAGATGCCAGCTCGCACACGGCAATTACCCCAATTACCCTCACTGAATTCAGCTACATAACTATCAGGAGTGCCAATGCACTGTCCCAAATGTAAACATCAGTTTCTGAAACCCACCAAGATTGAGGAAGGACTGCCTGTAATGGGCTGTCCCAAGTGCGAAGGCGCACTTCTGCCACTACTTTACTATCGGGACTGGTCAGAAAGGGTAAGCGCCGATCCCGAGGAACCTACGCAACAAAACGAACTCTCCACGGATTCCGATACCAAAACCGCCATCAACTGCCCGAAATGCAGCAGATTGATGACCAAGTACTCGGTGGCGGGATCGTTGGATACTCGACTGGATCTGTGCGGCAATTGTGACGAGGCCTGGCTGGATGGCGGCGAATGGCAACTGCTCAAGTCGATGGAACTGGGAAACAAGTTGCCAAGTGTGTTCACCGAGCAGTGGCAGAGAAAGGTACGATCGGAAAAAACAGAAATAGACCGAGTCAATCGCTTGAAGAAAGTGGTTGGCGAATCTGACACTGAAAGAGCAGTTGAAATAAAAACCTGGCTTAAAAGTAATAAAAACAAAGCCACAATTCTACATTTTCTCGGCACCGACTAATTAGCCTCCGAAAAGGCATTTGAGTTACCGGTAGTGACCGCTGCTGACGATCAAGGAAAGAATGATGCAGAATAAATTTCGCTACAAGGCCTGGGCGAATGAGGAGCTACTGGAGCTCATCAGCCAGATCAACAAGGAAGAACATCCGGAACAGTGGACAATGGCTGTGCGCCTTCTCAACCACACCCATGTGGTGGACAGGATTTTTATTGCCCATCTGCAACGGGAAAGCCACAGCTATACCGCGACCAACACGCAGGAAACCCCGACCATCGCGGAGCTCAATGCCAGTATCCGGGGTACCGACCATTGGCTGATCAACTTTGCCAGTGAGTTTGACCGGTCCCAAGACAACAGGATCATCAACTTTATGTTTACTGACAGCGACCGCGGGAGTATGTCAGTCCGAGAGATCCTGGATCATCTGATTATTCATGGGGTCTACCACCGGGGCAATGTCGGCATGTTACTGACCGCCTGCGGCATAAACCGGCCAGGCGATACTTTTACACGGTTTTTGCATTTGAACGAACCCGAGAGGAGATCGCGGTAAGAAAACCCGCCACCGACATGTCCACTGCTCCCAGGTTCGCGTAATTACCTTCCCAGCCGACCAAACTCGCTCTCTAACATGCTTTCCATTTTTCTAGCGGCTCCCGTAACCGCCTGGTCAAGTGTTGTCGCACTGTCGTTGACCGCAACAGGCTGCATACCAGCAACCCGGACTTCCAGCATACAGTGTGTCTCCATGATATCCCCATGGTCCGCACTGCGTTTTTCACCCAAGTGCACTTCCATGCGTGTGATCTTTTCCGTGAAATGTTTCAATATGCGTTCGAGGATCTCGCGGGTGTGTTCTTCAAGCGACTCATTACCTTCAATCGTCCTGTCGGTATTGACCTGGATTTTCATAGCAACTGCCCTATAGCTTGCACATGCACTGAGCGCATGGCGTCAGCGGCAACAGTGAGTGCTGGTGTTGGGTGAGAGATGAATTCAGTATGGCACGGTGCAGTCCTTACTCGTTCAGAATCGTCCGCCAAGTACTTGGATGTCACGCGCTGACGCAGGGAAATCGGATGGAGTCGGGTGACGCAAAGACATACCGCCTGCTACTTTGCTACAGATCTTCTACCCCAAAACGAAAGCAGCCCCCCTGGTCGGAACCAGCCGCGCTTCTTCCCGCCATCCGCGGCATCGCCACTGCGCTGCTGGTGAAACAATTTGATCAGTGCCTCGGCTTCTTCTTCCTGAAACTGCAGCGGCGCAAAGTGCGGATAGCCGCGGCTCCTCACAAACTCTCGCACGGCTTGCTCCACGGGAACGTACTTCATGGACCAGTCGGCAAACAGGCGATGGGGTATGGTCTTCAGGGACAGGATGGTCACGTCGCGGTGGCGCGGATCGGCGGCGATGCGCTGGTAGGTCTGGTTGACCGCCTTGCGGTCGCCTTCCAGTGCTTGGAAAAAATAACCATCACCGAAATACAGCACGCCACCAATATTTTCATGACTGTTATTGCGGCGGCTCTGCATCAGGATTCGGGCTACCGACGGTTCAACCCCCTGCTTGACCGGTGCGGGCTTAAACGCCGCCTGGCTGGCGTACACCAACCGGATTAATTCACTCATAACAGCTGCCCACTGGGTTGCGGATGTAGTCGCCTTCATACGCAGTGATGCCGCATCCGGATCATTTGTTGCCGCGGGCAGCAGCGCTCATTCGTCAAAGTCATCCCAGTAGGGCGGATCACCAAAATAACTGCTGATGAATTCGATGAATACTTTGAGTTTTGTAGCCAGCAGTTTCCTGTGCGGGTAGACGGCGTAAAGTCCGAGTGGCTCCGGCTCAAATTCCCGCAGAATCGCAGTGAGCTTGCCCGCTTTGATCGCGTCGCCGACGATGAACGTCGGCTGCAACACATAGCCCTGTCCGGCAATCGCGGCCTGCATCAGGATCTCGCCATTGTTGCTCGCGAGGCTTGCAGCGGCGATTGCACTACTTCTTTTCAGCGCGAGCATCAGTCGCGACTCGGCGGGGCTGGGTTCCAGATAGCTATAGCGCAGGTAGTGCTCCAGGCGTAAATCCTCCGGGGTTTCAGGTACGCCTTCCCGCTGTAGGTAGTCCGGCGATGCGCATACCACCAGTCGTATCGGTGCCAGGCGCCGGGCAATGAGCGAAGAGCTCTTCAGCTTGCCGATACGCAGCGCTACATCAAAACCCTCTTCCACTACGTCCACCTTGCGATCGTTGAGCTGTAGTTCCATACCGACCGCCGGGTGCGCCTTCTTAAAGTCGCCGATCAACGGCGCCAGGTGGCGGGTGGCAAAGGTAACCGGGGCGCTGATACGCAGCTGCCCCTGGGCCTCGCTCTGCATCTCGCCCAGCTGGCTCTCCATGTCCGTCAGGCTTTCCAGTATCTGCTGGGCGAACTGGTAGCACTGCTGCCCCTCCTCCGTCAGGCGCACGCGCCGCGTGGTGCGGTTGAACAGGCGCACCTTCAGGTGCTCCTCCAGCTGCGACACGTACTTACTGACCAGCTGGTTCGACAGGTTCAGTTTGTCCGCGGCGTTTTTAAAGCCGCCTTCGTCGGCGACCGCTACAAAGGCGGTTAATGCGCTAATCCGGTCCATGGGTTATGCCCAGCTCGATTACCAACATTGCGTTGATAGTAGACCAACAAAGCACGCGTTTATAGGTCACAACGTTGTGATTAGACTGATTTCCAAGCTGGTGAGGTTTGTACACCAGGCCCAAACCCAACAATGTGGAGAACGGTTATGAACACTCAATTGATCAACAAGGTTTTGAACTCAAACGCTGGACTGGGCGCGCTGGTATTGCGTGTGCCGGTCGGCGCCATCCTGGCAGCCCACGGTGCACAGAAGCTGTTTGGCTGGTTTGGCGGCTACGGCCTTGAGGGTACCGGCCAGTGGATGGCTAGCATCGGCCTGGAGCCCGGCTACCTGATGGCCCTGCTGGCGGGCAGCGCGGAATTCTTTGGCGGACTGGCGCTGGTGCTCGGCCTGTTGACCCGCCCTGCTGCCGCCGTGAGTGCGGTCACCATGCTGGTGGCGATCTTCAGCGCCCATATCAGCAACGGTTTCTTCCTGAGCAACAACGGTTACGAATACGCACTGGCGCTGTTCGGCGCGACTCTGGCCCTGGCCATCCAGGGTGGTGGTGCCTACGCCGTGGATAACGGCCTCAGCACCATTCTGGCTGACGGTAGCAACCGGGATGCCGTGTTACCCGCGGGTCGTGCAGCCTAACCGGCACAAGTCGTCTTTCGCCCCCAGCCGGGGGCGAAATTCTTTTTCAGACGAGGTGACAAGATGTTAGTGAGCGGAGCCTGGAAGGAAAACTGGCAGCCGGTGCAGCAGGCGGACGATGACGGCCGCTTTATTCGGCAAACCTCCTCCTTCCGCAACTGGGTGACCGTCGAAGGGTCGGCGGGTGTGACCGGTAGCGCCGGATTCAAGGCGGAAGCCGGTCGCTACCATTTGTATGTGGCGTATATCTGCCCCTGGGCGAGCCGCGCGCTGATGGCGAGAGAGTTGAAGGGCCTGGCGGATGTAGTCAGTGTTTCCGTGGTCAACCCGGTGCTGACCGATCAGGGCTGGGCCTTCGGCGGCTTTGTCGGCAGCGACGCCGATGAGCTGAACGGCGCGCGCTATATGCACGAACTCTACACCCACGCCGACCCGACTTTCACCGGGCGCGCCACGGTGCCGGTGCTGTGGGATAAGCACACCGGAACTATCGTCAACAACGAGTCCGCGGATATTGTGCGCATGCTCAACAGTGCGTTCAGCCAAATTCACGATTCCGGGCCCGACCTGTATCCAGCCGCACTGGAAGCGGAAATCAACGTGTTGAACAGTTACCTGTACAGCGAACTGAACAACGGCGTGTACCAGGCCGGTTTTGCCACTACCCAATTTGCCTACAGAGAGGCCTATACCCGCGTATTCGCGGCGCTGGATGCAATGGAATCCCGGCTTGCCGATGGCCGCCAGTATCTATTCGGGGATGCGTTTACCGAGTCTGACATTCGCCTGTTTGTGACCCTGGTGCGCTTTGATGCCGCCTACTACAGCCTGTTCAAGTGCAACCGCAATTCGATCAGAGAGATGCCGAATCTGCACCGCTATATGCACCGGATTCTGTCCCTTGAAGGGATAAGCGATACGGTCAGGTTGGAGCACATCAAAGCGGGCTACTATTCGATTAAGGCACTCAACCCCACGGGTATTGTTCCGGAGGGGCCGGGTAGTCTTTAACACGGCAAATGGCTGACCGAAAAATGGCGAGATGTTTCCTGGGTCTTTTGCTGGCAATGCTGGCGGGATTTGCGATGGCAATTGAAGAACCGGCGTATACCGTCACCGAGCAAGCGGCTCCCTTCGAGCTGCGCACTTATGCGCCCAGGATTGTGGCAGAAGTGGTGGTGTCGGGTTCCATGGACCAGGCGTCGAGTGCGGGGTTTCGCCTGCTGGCCAACTACATATTTGGCAACAACAGCGCGAGTGGCGGTGGCAATGCGAAAATCCAGATGACCGCGCCGGTGGGTATCGAGCCGCGCTCGGAGAAGATCAACATGACGGCGCCGGTGAGTATGCAGGAAAGTGACGGGCGCTGGCGCGTCACCTTTGCCATGCCCGCCAGTTACACCATGGAAACCCTGCCGCGCCCCAACAATGCCGCGGTGACGCTGCGGGAAATTCCGGAAACACGCGTTGCGGTCATCCGCTTCTCCGGAGTTGCCAGTGAGCAGAAGGTCGCCGAGAAAACTTCGGAGCTGCTGACCTGGCTCAGTGAAAAAGGTTTATCGCCCACCGGCAATCGAGAACTTGCGCGCTACAACCCACCGTGGACACTGCCATTCCTGCGTAGGAACGAGATTATGGTGGAGTATCAGTAAACAGACCGAATAAGCCGGCAACCTATTTCTTGCCGCTGAACAGGCTGCACCAGCCGTCGGGGCTGATGGGACCTTCCACCACCTGGCAGCCGTCGGGTGCGGTGAAGAACTGGCAGTCTCCGCACTTCTGGCCGTCCTTGGGTGAATCCTGATATTGCACCGACGATTTCGGGGCCTTGCTCTGGGCGAGCGCGCGGTCGGTGGCGATCAGCGTTACGGGTAGCAGCAGCGTGGCGCAGGTCGCCAGCTTGAGAAACTTGCGTCGTGAATAATCCTGATCCCGTTTGCACATGCTTTGCTTACCTCAGCAGTTCGGGGATTAAGAAAAATGCATTTCTGCCTTTCAGATTAGTTCGGGAATACAGATCGGATGAATTTTAGGTGACCCGAAAGTATCGATGACATTTCAAGAGTGCGATTCGATACGCCCGACTTCCCGCTTGATTTCATCGAGAATCATCTGCCGCGCGGTGGGTTCATCTACATCGGGGATATCCCACTCCATTGCCCTGAGATATTTATCCACCAGGTGCACCACGTCTTTGTCCAGCGCCTTGCGGTGCTTCTCCATCTCGATCTGTTCCATCGACGCCATAAGGGCACCCCATTAACCTGTGATTCACCACAAGAATAGACGCTATTTTCATCCCGTACCGATCATTTTTTAGCCAGAACACAGTTCAGCGGTCATTCAGTTAAAAGCCGTACGATAGCGCGATAGCCAAAAATCAAAATCGGCCGTCCAGTCTCCGACGGCATTTGCTGTGATTGCATTGCCGTGCCCAAATGAATAAAAGACTGCTGTTGCCCATTCTGTTCGCGATCGCCACAACCGCCGGGTGCAGCATGGCGCCCTATCAGCATTCGTCGGACGATGGCGCATCGTCGTCGGCACACTCCTCGCAGCAGCCCAATCAGCAACCCATACAAGCGCAATCAAAACAAGCCACTCAGGTACCGTATTCGGATTTGGTCAAGGCCAGCCTGTACCGACAGCACCGCGAATGGAAAGGTACCCGCTATCAGCTCGGCGGCATGAGCAAGCGCGGTATCGACTGCTCGGCACTGGTGTACCTGACCTATCGCGACCATATGGGTATCCAGCTGCCGCGCACCACGGAGCTACAGGCGCTGGAAGGCAGGGAAATCAAGCGCGACGACCTGCGCGCGGGAGACCTGGTATTTTTCAGGACCGGCCGCCGCGGGCGGCATGTGGGGATTTATATCGAGGACGGCAAGTTCTTCCACGCCTCCGCATCGAAAGGCGTCACCATTTCTCATATGGCCGATTACTACTGGAAAAACCGCTACTGGCGGGCGCGCAGGCTGGATCTGACAGACGGCAAGTAACCGCCGCCCGTCTTCACACCAGTGCAAGTGGATCAGTACTGGAAGGCTTCCTCTTCTTCCGCATCCAGCGACTCCAGGGACAACTCAAAACCGGTTGCGGTTTTCAGCACACCACTGCGTTCGCCCTCGGCTTCCGAGGCCGGCGCCTTCGGCTTCTTGCCCTCCTCATAGAGTTTGATACGCAGACGCAGGTTGTTGGCGGAGTCCGCATTGCGGATCGCGTCATCGAGGCTGATACGGCCTTCCACATAGAGTTTGAACAGCGCCCCGTCAAACGTCTGCATGCCGAGGTTTTCCGAGCGCTCCATGATCTCCTTGATGGAGTGAAACTCGCCCTTGAGAATCAGCTCGTTGATGGTCTGGGTACCCAGCAGAATTTCCACTGCCGCGCAGCGCTTGCCTTCGACCGTGGGGACCAGACGCTGGGAAACAAACGCACGGATATTCTGCGACAGCGACATCAGCAGCTGCGGGCGGCGCTCTTCCGGAAAGAAGTTCACAATCCGGTCCAATGCCTGGTTGGCGTTGTTGGCATGCAGGGTGGAAATCGCCAGATGGCCGGTTTCCGCAAACGCGATCGCGTGCTCCATGGTTTCGCGGTCGCGAATTTCGCCGATCAGAATGACATCCGGTGCCTGACGCAGGGTGTTCTTCAGTGCGGCGTGGAAGCTGCGGGTATCGACTCCTACCTCACGCTGGTTGATCACACTCTTCTTGTGCCGGTGCACATATTCGACCGGGTCTTCGATGGTAATGATGTGACCACCGCTGTTGGTATTGCGGTGGTCGATCAGTGCCGCCAGCGAGGTGGATTTACCAGAGCCGGTACCGCCGACAAACAGCACCAGTCCGCGCTTCGCCATCACCACGTCTTTGAGAATCGGCGGCAACTTCAGATCGTCAAATTTCGGGATCTCGGTGACAATGTTGCGCGCAACAATCGAGACCTGGTTGCGCTGCCAGAAGATGTTGATCCGGAAACGCCCCACATTGGGGATGGTCATGGCCAGGTTCATTTCCAGATCGCGCCGGAACTCCTCCTGCTGGGCCTCATCCATGATTTCCATGGCGATCTTCTCGATCTCCCCGGGAGCCAGCGGCTCTTTACCCAGGGGCTTCAGTACGCCCTGGAATTTCGCGCATGGCGGCGCACCGGTGCTGAGATAAAGGTCTGAGCCATCATTTTTGGCAAGTACGCGAAGGTAGCCGGTAAAATCCATTGATACAGTTCCTGTTGGCGCGTAAATCTTCGTTCGCAGAGCTTATCCAAAACAGGACTGCCGGCACAGCAAATAAATGTGAACCAGTTATCAAAAATAAGGTGACAGGGTTAACGGATGCTTACCCCGCCAAAATCCGTTTCCATGCATCGCAACATAAAAATCCAGGAATAACTCGAAAGCCATGCGCTACCTTTTAACCGCTCTACTTCTAGTCACCACGGTTTCCACCCAAGCCAAAGAAGTGGCATTTACCTTCGACGATGCCCCGAGAAAAGCCACTGGATATTTTGACGGCCCCACGCGCGCGAAAACACTTCTGCAGGAACTGGAAGAACACAAGGTCGGCACGGTGGCCTTCTTCGCGAATACCAGTGATCTCTCGGGAGAGAAACTGCAGCGACTGCATACCTATGGCAATGCCGGTCATATCATTGCCAACCACAGCCATACCCATCCGAACTTCAACCAGACCAGCCTGCAGGACTACATCGACGATGTGGCTGAGGCCGATAAAATCCTCGGTACTTTTCCCACCTTCAGGAAGTGGTTTCGTTTTCCCTACCTGCGCGAAGGAGATACCCCAGCCAAGCGCGATGGTATGCGCCAATACCTGCAGCAGAATGGCTATACCAATGCCTACATCACGCTGAACAACTACGACTGGCATATCGAGGTCCTGTTCCAGGAAGCAGTGACCAAGGGCATCGCCGTTGATCTGGAAAAGTTGCGCCGTTTCTATGTGGATACCCTGATCGCCGGAATCGAGTATTACGATCAGATGGCGGTCCAACATATGGGCCGCTCGCCCAAGCATGTGCTCCTGCTGCACGAAATGGATATCACTGCGCTGTTTGTCGGCGACCTGGCCGATGCATTGCGACAAAGGGGCTGGGACATTATTTCCCCGGTGGAGGCCTATACCGACGATCTCGCCAGCTACCGCACGCCTTCGGTGATGAAATACAACGCGGGCAGAATCGGCGAGATCGCCTATGACAAGGGGCAGAAATCTGGTCTCTGGCACGAGACCCTGAACGAAGACTACCTGCGAGAGCTCTTCAAGACGGAGGTGCTGACAGCAGATACCGCCGAAAAATTTTAATTAGTAGCGCTGGCATAATCCGCTTCAGGTTTATGTCAGCGCAAACCCAAAAATCAGCTCTGGATGAATTCCAATATGTCGTTATTGATTTCATCCGCATGCGTCGTTGCCATCCCGTGGGAATACCCCTTGTACACTTTCAGGGTGGCGTTCTTGATGATCTCAGCGGACTTGATCGCGGAGGCGTTGATTGGCACCACCTGGTCGTCGTCACCGTGCATCACCAGTGTGGGAACCTCGATCTTTTTCAGGTCCTCGGTGAAATCGGTTTCTGAAAACGCCTTGATGCCGTGGTAGTGCGCCAGCGCACTGCCCATCATTCCCTGCCGCCACCAGTTCTCGATCATGCCCTGTGAAACCTTGGCGCCGTCGCGATTGAAACCATAGAACGGGCCACTGGCCACATCCAGGTAGAACTGCGCGCGATTGGCCGCAAGGTGCGCGCGGAAGTCATCAAATACCTCGATTGGTGTACCTTCCGGATTGGAGGCACTTTTCACCATAACCGGCGGCACCGCGCCGATCATCACCAGCTTGTCCACCCTGCCCTTGCCATAGCGCGCCACGTAGGCCGCCGCCTCGCCACCGCCGGTGGAGTGCCCGATATGCACCGCATCACTCAACCCCAGGTGCTCGGTGACCGCAGCGACATCCAATGCGTAGTGGTTCATGTCATGCCCGCTGTCGATCTGGCTGGAGCGCCCGTGCCCCCGTCGATCGTGGGCGACCACGCGGAACCCCTGGTGCACGAAAAACAGCATCTGCGCATCCCAGTCGTCTGCACATAACGGCCAGCCGTGGTGGAACACAATGGGTTGCCCGGAGCCCCAATCCTTGTAGTAAATCTTTGCGCCATCCTTGGTGGTGATTGTCGGCATTGCCTGCTCCTGAGCGGTCGTTACGGGGTTTACGGAAATCACTGAGTCGATCTTCGCAGACTAGCAGAGGCCGGAGTGTGCACATTTCATCTTGACCATCCCATACAGAGAAAGCATTGGGACACGACGCCGGAGTAGCGTAACCTTAGCGGGAATGAGACCCGCTACTGAGAGTTACCCAAGCGATGAGCAATGACGACCTGAAAGCCATCCTCGAAATGGACGATGAATCCCGCTATGACTATTTCATTGGAATGGTTGGCGAAGAGCGGGAGGTGTGGATTCTGGTGAACGATGACGAGCAGTTCCTGAAGCTGCACAGCGACGACCAGGACGCGGTGGAGTATCTGCCACTGTGGCCGCTGGAGGCGTTCGCAGAAGAGTACGCCAAGGGCGAGACCGGCCTTAAGCCCCGCGGTATCCCCCTGCCCCAGTTCCTCAACCGCTGGCTGCCGGGATTGGGCAAGGACGGGATTTCCGTAGGGGTATTCCCCGGCGCCGATGACAGTGTGTGGATCATCGAGGCCGGGGAACTGGAGCAAGACCTGCGGGACGAACTCGCGCAATTCTGAACAAGCGGGCGCAATGCCCGCTTTTTTGTGCGCAATAAATCAGAAGTAATCGATTAGCCGGCCGCGCGCTGCAGCATGTTCAGCGCGCTTTCGATATAGGCGAGTCGCCCAGCGGTATCCAGGGATTCCGGGCGCACCCCGATCTTGATGCCCATATAGTCGAGCGCCTGCGGGTCCGCGGCTTCCAAGCAGCGGCGGAACTCCACCTCGTTGAGCATGGAGCACGGTTCAAACGCACCGGAACTGGCCTCCCCCGCGGGCGGCATATGGGTGTCCTGCCAGCTGCCGTAGGGCCCTTCTGCGCCGGAGACACCGGAGAACATCAGCCCTTTCAACAGCCCGGCCGCGCGCGCGGCCTCAATGTGCCGCACCGGTCCATCCACGCTGCGCGCCTCCAGCGCCGAGCGGCCCCAGTTGATGCACAGGCCAATTTGGCTACCGGTTTTACGGTTTACTGCGGTGATGGCTTCAATCTCGGATTCGATCGTCAGGAAGCCCTTGGACGGCACCTTGCCTTCAACCTTGGTATCGCAGTGTTCGATCACCAGGGCGGCGCCATCCCAGTCCCAGGACACCATCTCTTCCAGCGACGCGACCAGTGCCGCCACATCCGGGCGCACACCCTCTGCCGGGCGCGGAGCGGTGTGGAGCATCATCACCTGCACCGCCTGCCGCCCCAGGTGGCGGTTGAGCTTGAGGATGGCCTGCCGCGCCTGTTGGTAAAACGCCAGCGCCGCCTGCCGGCCCGCTTCCGCGCTGGAGGCGATGCCGAAGCTCGCATCCTCTCCCAGGCACCCCATCACCCCCGGGATACCGGTAAACACGAAATCCCAACCCGGATCTACGTTTGCCAGAAACCACGTGTCGTCCTGCCCGTGCAGCGTACCGGTAAACGGATGCTCCAGCCCGCGAACCCCTAGGAGCGCCTTCAGGCCGTTGAAGTAGGCCGTCTGGACCTCCGGGTCCCAGGATTGTGTCACCGGGGCCGTCGCATAGGCGCCCACGTAAAAACCCGTCATCGTGTTTCCTTTTTCGTTGTATGAATGCAACCAGCGTTAGCGGCTTGGTCCATCCAGTAAAATACTGTGATCTCAGGCGCCGGCCCACAGGTCATCCGCAGCAGCCGTTCTTTTTCCTTATTGATCAAACAGCGGGGCTATCGGCCATACCTCATCAAACGCGGGCTGGGTCTTCTGTGACTTTGCGATGAAGGATTTCATCATATCGTCCTGGCGAAACATGCCCGACTGCCATGTGGCCATATAGCGCAGGCTGTCTTCCACCGAGTGATCCCGGCTGTAGTTCAGCATCTCCTTGCAGCCCACGACCGCCAGCGGGGAGTTCGCCGCAATCTGTGCGGCAATTTCCATCACAGCCGCGATCAGCGCTTCTTGATTCGCAAATACCTTGTTCACCAGCCCCATAGCATGCGCTTCACTGGCACTGAATTTACGCCCGGTGTACGCCAGCTCGCGCACCATTCCCTGTGAAACCAGTTTGGGGAAACGCTGCAAGGTACCCACATCCGCGGTCATGCCCAGCTCGGTTTCCTTGATGGTGAAAAACGCATCCTCTGATGCGTAACGGCAATCTGCCGCGCACACCATGTCCAGCGCGCCACCGATGCAGCCGCCATGAATGGCAACCAGTACCGGGATCCTGGATTTCTCCAACGAGCTAAGGCTGTCCTGCAGCTGCATCACCACGCGCCGCAGGTTCTCGCCCATGCGCCCGGGATCCCCGGTCATGGGTACCGCATTCGGGTCGGAAAATACCGAGAGATCCATCCCGGCAGAAAAGTGCTTGCCGGTGGATGAAATAACGATCACCCGCGCGAGCGATTCCCCGTCGATTTTTCCAATCAGCTCCGGCAACTCTTTCCAGAATGCCTTGTTCATGGTGTTCATCTGATCGGGACGCGACAGCTGCACATGGGCAATATGGTCGGCGATCGACACGTTGAAACAGGAATATTCGAATTGAGTTCCATGGTCGGCCATTGGAAATCTCCGCTTTTGATGTATAAAAATTTACTGTTTGGATGCTCTGCGCTAGAACAATGGGGGCTATCCGCGATACGGATTATTTACAGCTCTCGCCCTTCTCTCTCGCCTTTTCGAACATCTCCTTGCGCACTTTCTTCATGTAATCGCTATTCACAAACTCTTTCGGCTGTGGATTGAGCAGGTAATAAAAATCATCATCTCGCTCGTTGATCGGCTTCTCGCTTTGCGACGCAACGAACTCATCCAGGTGGATCGGCGTGATCACGCTCATGTTCAACGCCGGCAGCAGTCGCTTGAGGGCAGCCACCGTTCCCAGGTGGTCCTCGCTGTGGAAACTACCGTTAATATGCACAACCTGTGTGCCCGGCGATTGCTCCAAGGCGCCAGCAATGGACTCAGCCATGGTGTTGTCCCTGGTGATTTGCCCCAGGTACGCCTGACGCTGGTGCTGGCTGGGGCTATCCGGGGAACCGCCCATCAGGCCATAAAATTTTTCGCTATAGCCCGGAATTTCCGCAAACGGCTGTTTGGCGATATACGCTTTTTCCGTCTGATCGAGTTTCTCGATATAGCCTTCGGCCTGCCGTCCTATACAGCGCACAATATCCCCTGAGGCATTCGCGGCAATGACCGGGATGGCATTTTGCTTGGCATATTCAACCAGCGGCCGATAACTGCCCAGGTAGTTCTTCCAGGCCGGTGCTTCATCAACCAGATATTTCTCGCCAATGGTGCCCGCAATATAGTCATTCAGGATGGCCTGCTGATCGCGGTTGAACATTTCCAAGCTGAGGACGGTTTGACGGTTAGCGGCCAGGTTGCGCCGATGCAGCGCAGCCAAAACCTGCATTTCAAGCAGGTGAGATGCCTGATTGCCGTGGTATTCACCGATAAACACCACATCTTCTTTTTGCAGTTCGGAAACCATCTGCAGAAGTGTTTGCGCTCGACCGCGGTGATTCAGTAACTGGTAGTCATACGCCGTGGGAAGCTGTCCGTCGAAGGGCGCCGCGGTAACGTCGCCACCGGCGCTGAAGGCACATCCCGTGAGGGATGAAAAAACAGCCAAACAGGACAGCAAAGTAATTTTTCTTATCATGGAATTCACCGAGGAGGTCACTTGCCGAAGCGGTAAGTTACTTTACACGCCTGCGGGCAAAAAAAAAGCGGCCCCTCACGGGGCCGCCTTTTTCAGCAACTAGAAACTATCGGCTTACCAGCCAGTAATTTCCTTCAGTGCGTCGCCAATCTGCGCCAGGGAGCGAACGGTTTTCACACCGGCGTCTTCCAGAGCAGCAAATTTCTCGTCGGCAGTGCCTTTACCACCGGAGATGATCGCACCAGCGTGGCCCATGCGCTTACCGGGAGGAGCAGTTACACCAGCGATGTAGGAAACAACCGGCTTGGTGACGTTTGCTTTGATGTAAGCAGCCGCTTCTTCTTCAGCGGAGCCGCCGATCTCACCGATCATTACGATCGCTTCGGTCTGCGGGTCGTTCTGGAACATTTCCAGAATGTCGATGAAGTTGGAGCCCGGGATGGGGTCGCCACCGATGCCCACGCAGGTGGACTGGCCGAAGCCGTAGTCGGTAGTCTGCTTAACAGCTTCATAGGTCAGGGTGCCAGAGCGGGAAACGATGCCCACTTTGCCCGGCAGGTGGATGTGACCCGGCATGATGCCGATTTTGCACTCACCGGGAGTGATCACGCCCGGGCAGTTCGGGCCGATCAGGCGTACGCCCAGCTCGTCACATTTAACCTTGGCATCCAGCATGTCCATGGTAGGAATGCCTTCGGTGATGCACACGATCAGCTTGATGCCGCCGTTGGCAGCTTCCAGGATGGAATCTTTACAGAAAGGCGCCGGAACGTAGATTACGGACGCTTCTGCACCGGTAGCTTCAACCGCTTCTTTCACGGTGTCGAATACCGGCAGGCCCAGGTGAGTCTGGCCGCCTTTACCCGGAGTTACACCACCAACCATTTTGGTGCCGTAAGCAATCGCTTGCTCGGAGTGGAAAGTACCCTGGGAGCCGGTGAAGCCCTGGCAGATTACTTTGGTGTCTTTGTTAATCAATACGGACATGATTATTTACCCTCCGCGGCTTTTACTACCTGCTGAGCAGCATCGGTCAGGCTGGTAGCTGCGATGATGTTCAGGCCGCTTTCGCTCAGTACCTTGGCACCCAGGTCGGCGTTGTTACCTTCAAGGCGCACAACAACCGGCACTTTTACGCCGACTTCTTTCACTGCGCCGATCACGCCTTCTGCGATCATGTCGCAGCGCACGATGCCGCCGAAGATGTTGATCAGAACTGCCTTCACGTTCTCGTCAGACAGGATGATCTTGAACGCTTCGATAACGCGCTCTTTGGTTGCGCCGCCGCCAACGTCCAGGAAGTTGGCCGGCTTGCCGCCGTGCAGGTTAACGATGTCCATGGTGCCCATGGCCAGACCGGCACCGTTCACCATGCAGCCGATGTTGCCATCGAGCGCTACGTAGTTCAGGTCCCACTTGGCAGCGTGTGCTTCACGAGCGTCGTCCTGAGACGGGTCGTGCATTTCACGCAGGTCCGGGTGACGGTACAGCGCGTTGCTGTCGATCACGATCTTGGCATCCAGACAGTGCAGGTTCTTCTCTGGGGTGATTACCAGCGGGTTGATTTCCAGCAGGGCCAGATCTTTTTCTTTGAACATCTTGGCGAGGCCCAGGAAGATCTTGGTGAACTGCTTGATCTGGTCGCCTTCGAGGCCCAGTTTGAATGCCAGCTCACGCGCCTGGTAAGGCTGAGCGCCTACCAGTGGGTCGATGATGGCTTTCAGGATTTTTTCCGGAGTCTCTTCCGCTACTTTCTCGATCTCAACGCCGCCTTCGGTGGAGGCCATGAAAACGATGCGACGGGTAGCACGGTCAAGGACCGCACCCAGGTACAGTTCCTGGTCGATGTCGGTGCAGCTTTCTACCAGAATACGGGAAACCGGCTGACCTTTTTCGTCTGTCTGATAAGTTACCAGGTTGTTGCCCAGCCACTTCTTGGCGAATTCTTCGATTTCTGCCTTGGAGTCCACCAGCTTAACGCCGCCCGCTTTACCGCGGCCACCGGCGTGTACCTGGGCCTTAACAACCCACTTGTTTCCGCCGATTACGTCTGCTGCCGCTGCTGCTGCTGCCGGGGTTTCCGCTGCAATGCCTTTGGAAACCGGCAATCCGTATGCTGCAAACAGTTGTTTGCCCTGATACTCATGCAAGTTCATAGTCAATACCAATTCACATTTGAAATGTGTTTACCAATTGCAGATTGCTCTGCACCTTTAGACAGAATCCTGAAGCTGCCGATGTTTTCAAAAAAACGTTACAAATTCAGGGTTCTGAAATGAAACCGGGGCGGAAGTTTCAGTTTCCGCCCCGACATCGCGAATCGCTTACTTGCGCTTTTTACGGTTGGCGATATGAATCGCGTGGCCGTTCACCGCAAGTGCCGCTTCCTTCACGGTTTCAGACAGGGTCGGGTGACCGAATACGGTCATGCCGATGTCTTCCGCACTGGAACCGAATTCCATCGCAATCGCCACCTGCTGCACCAGATCGGCAGCAGACGGGCCAACAATGTGGGCGCCCAGTACGCGATCGGTTTCTGCATGCGCGATAATTTTTACCATACCCGCAGTTTCGTTCGCGGCGACTGCACGACCGGAAGCAACAAACGGGAAAACACCGATATTGTAGGGTTCGCCGTCCGCTTTAACCTGCTCTTCGGTACGACCTACCGCGGCAATTTCCGGGTGGGTGTAGATCACGTTCGGGATCACGTCGTAGTTCATCATCGGCTTCTGGCCAGCGATGCGCTCGGCAACCACAACGCCTTCTTCTGAGGCCTTGTGCGCCAGCATCGGGCCGCGCACCACGTCACCTACCGCCCATACGCCCGGTGCAGAAGTCATGCACAGGTCGTTAACGTAGATGAAGCCGCGCTCGTCCAGTTTTACACCGGCGTCTTCAGACAACAGGCCTTCGGTGAACGGGCGACGGCCCACGCACACGATCAGCTTGTCGAAAGTTTCCTGATGCTCGTTACCTTCCTTGTCCTGGTAGGTAACGACAACTTCCTTGCCCTTTACTTCACTGCCGGTTACGCGACAGGACAGGCGAATATCCAGACCCTGTTTTTTCAGGATCTTCTGGGATTCCTTGGCGATCTGCTGGTCCATGATGGCCAGGAAGCTGTCGAGGGCTTCCAGCACAACCACGTCGGCACCCAGACGGTTCCATACGGAGCCCAGTTCCAGGCCGATTACACCCGCGCCGATTACGCCCAGGCGCTTCGGTACGTCGGTGAATTCCAGTGCACCGGTGGAGTCGACGATGATTTTGTTGTCTACCGGCGCCGGCGGAATGTTCACCGGAACAGAGCCGGAAGCCAGGATCACGTTCTCGGCTTCGTAGACGGTGACGTTGCCGTCTTTATCGGTAACTTCCACTTTCTTGCCAGCCAGCAGCTTGCCGGTACCCTGGATGGAGGTCACTTTGTTGGCCATGAACAGACCGGCGATACCGCCAGACATCTGCTTCACCACGCCGTCTTTGCGCTCGATCATTTTCTTGACGTCGATCTTGACCTTGCCGGTTTCAATACCGTGCACGTCGAGAGCGTCTTTCGCTTCGTGGTATTTCCAGGAGCTGTCCAGCAGCGCCTTGGAGGGGATACAGCCCACGTTCAGACAAGTACCACCGTTGATGGTCTTGCCTTCTTTGTTGACCCATTTTTCAACACAGGCAGTTTTCAGACCCAGCTGCGCTGCGCGGATTGCGGCCACATAACCGCCGGGGCCAGAGCCGATTACGATTACGTCAAATTTTTCTGACATGGTCTGTTCCAAATTTGAGTGGATTCAACGGATGCGGATTTTTACCGCAAAACCGGGGATCTGCCCGGTATTCCCTGAGGCGGTCTTGTTGCCGCTGATGCCAGACGGGCTGGCTCATTCATTAGGGCGACCGCCAGTGCAGTCGCCCCATCTCCAATATTCGAACCGCTTACACTTCCAGCAGGATGCGCGCCGGGTCTTCGATCATTTCCTTGATCGCTACCAGGAAGCCAACCGCTTCCTTGCCGTCGATCAGGCGGTGGTCGTAAGACAGAGCCAGGTACATCATCGGCAGGATTTCTACCTTGCCGTTTACCGCCATCGGGCGATCCTGGATCTTGTGCATACCGAGGATGGCGGTTTGCGGCGGGTTCAGGATCGGGGTGGACAGCAGGGAACCGAACACACCACCGTTGGTGATGGTGAAGGTACCGCCGGTCATCTCTTCGATGGACAGCTTGCCGTCGCGCGCACGCAGGCCCATGTCACGGATGTTGTTTTCGATATCCGCGATACCCATGTTCTCGGCGCCGCGCAGGATCGGTACTACCAGGCCTTTCGGCGAGGAAACCGCTACACCGATGTCCTGGTAGCCGTGGTAAACGATATCGTCACCGTCGATGGACGCGTTCACCGCGGAGTAACGCTTCAGCGCTTCCACAGCGGCTTTTACGAAGAAGCCCATGAAACCCAGGCGGGTGCCGTTGTGGGTCTTCTCGAACAGGTCCTTGTAGTTCGCACGCAGATCCATGATCGGCTTCATGTTCACTTCGTTGAAGGTAGTGAGCATGGCGGTGGACTGGGACGCATCCAGCAGACGCTCGGCGATGCGCTTGCGCATACGGGTCATCGGTACGCGCTTCTCGACGCGCTCGCCCGGTGCAACCACAACCTGCGCAGCCGCAGCCGGAGCAGCAGCAGCTGCCGGTGCGGAGCCCGCTTTCATCACGTCTTCTTTCAGCACGCGACCGCCTTTACCGCTGCCTTCAACGCCGGCCAGGTCAACGCCTTTCTCGGCGGCCATTTTCTTGGCAGACGGCATGGCAATTTTTTCAGCACTGGCGGCAGCCGGCGCTGCCGCTGGTGCTTCCGCGGCGGGTGCTGCTGCAGCAGTGCTGCCAGCGGCGCCTTCGGTCAGAATGGCAATCACTTCGTTGGACAGGATGGTCTCACCCTCGCCCTTGATGATTTCACTGAGGACGCCGTCTGCCGGCGCAACAACTTCCAGCACCACTTTGTCGGTTTCAATATCCACGATCAGTTCATCGCGGGACACGGCTTCACCCGGTTGTTTGTGCCAGGTGGCAACAGTGCCGTCCTGAACGGATTCCGGGAAAGTTGGCGCTTTAATCTCGATGGTCATTGTTCCTGTTTCCTGAGATTGCTCTGGGGTGCCGGAGAAACCAGATTCTCATCGACACCCTGCTCTTCGTTGTACTGCTGCCTTAGATGACAGTCAGCGCCTCGTTGATGAACTTGTTCTGTTCTTCCAGGTGCGTGGACATGTAGCCCGCCGCCGGTGCGGCAGATGCCGCGCGACCGACGTATTCCAGTTCCAGCTTCGGATGCGCCTCTTTCAACAGGCGACGCAGGTGATGCTGGCTGGAGTACCAGGCGCCCTGGTTCATCGGTTCTTCCTGACACCAGGCCACACTCTCGATGTTCTTGAATGCGGACACAGCGGCCAGGAATTCGTCGTCCGGGAACGGGTACAGCTGTTCGATACGAACGAATGCCACGTCCTCCTGCTCGCGCTCCATGCGCGCTTCCAGCAGATGGTAGTAAACCTTGCCGGAACAAAGGATCAGTCGTTTCACCTTGGCGGGATCGACACCCTGATCCTGGATCACATTGTGGAACTTGCCGTTGGCCAGCTCGTCCAGGGTGGAGGTAGCCAGCTTGTGACGCAGAATCCACTTCGGGCTCATGATCACCAGCGGGCGGCGCATCGGGCGGATTGCCTGACGACGCAGCAGGTGGAAAATCTGCGCCGGAGTGGTGGCGTTACACACCTGGATATTGTGCTCGGCACACAGCTGCATGAAGCGCTCGAGACGCGCGGAGGAGTGCTCCGGGCCCTGGCCTTCATAGCCGTGCGGCAGCAGCATCACCAGGCCGCACATACGGCCCCACTTGTGCTCACCGGAAGTGATGAACTGGTCGATCACCACCTGGGCACCGTTGGCGAAGTCGCCGAACTGGGCTTCCCACACCACCAGGGATTTCGGGGTGGTGGTGGCGTAGCCGTATTCGAACGCCAGAACCGCTTCCTCGGACAGCAGCGAGTCGTACATATCGAAACGCGGCTGGCCCTCGAACATGTGCTTCAGCGGGGTGTAGCTCTGGCCGTCTTTCTGGCTGTGCAGCACTGCGTGGCGGTGGGAGAAGGTACCGCGACCAACGTCTTCACCGGTGAAGCGGATCATGTAGCCCTGCTCCAGCAGCGTGCCGTACGCCAGGGTCTCTGCCATGCCCCAGTTGAGTTCCAGACCACCACCGGCCATCTTGCGACGGTCTTCGTAGATCTTGGCCACCTGGCGCTGCATCACGATGCCGTCCGGCACCGTGGTCATACGGCTGGCCACATCTTTCAGCTTGGTCAGCGGGAAGCTGGTGTCGCCTTCCACGGTCCACTCGTGGTTCAGGTACGGAGACCAGTCCACGAACATGGAGGAATCCGGTTCTTTCACGAGGCCGGTGGCCACGTCTTCGCCGCGGTCCAGCTTATCGCGGTATTCATTTGCCAGCGCGTCCGCCGCGTCCTTGTCCAGGATTGCTTCCGCCACCAGCTTTTCCGCGTACAGGGTACGGGTGGACTTCTGCTTGCGGATCGCCTGGTACATCAGCGGCTGGGTGCCGGAGGGGTCGTCGGTCTCGTTGTGGCCGCGACGGCGGTAGCACACGAGGTCGATGACGATGTCTTTCTTGAATTCGTAGCGGTAATCGACCGCCAGCAGACCGGCCAGCACCACCGCTTCCGGATCGTCGCCGTTCACGTGCAGTACCGGGGCGTCGATCATCTTCGCCACATCGGTACAGTACTCGGTGGAGCGGGCGTCTTCGCGCTTGCTGGTGGTGAAGCCCACCTGGTTGTTGAGCACCAGGTGAATGGAACCGCCGGTGTAGTAACCGCGGGTCTGGGACATCTGCAGGGTTTCCTGCACTACGCCCTGACCAGCGAACGCCGCATCACCGTGGATGTTGATCGGCATCACCTTCTCGCCGGTGGCATCGCCGCGGCGGTCCTGACGAGCGCGCACGGAGCCCACCACTACCGGCGCACAGATTTCCAGGTGCGAGGGGTTGAAGGCCAGCGCCAGGTGCACTTCGCCACCGGGGGTCATCACGTTGGAAGAGAAGCCCTGGTGGTACTTAACGTCACCGGAGGTGTCGAGGGTTCTCTTGCCTTCGAACTCTTCGAACAGGTCCGCCGGGTTTTTACCCAGGATGTTGACCAGGGTGTTCAGACGGCCGCGGTGGGCCATACCGATCACCACTTCCTTCACACCGTAGGTACCGGAGCGACGGATCAGCGCGTCCATCAGCGGAATCAGGCTCTCACCACCTTCCACACCGAAGCGCTTGGTACCCGGATATTTGGAGTCCAGGTGACGCTCGAGACCTTCCGCGGCAGACAGGCGCTGCAGAATCTCGACGCGGATGTCGTTGCCGAAGCTGGGTTTGGACTGGCTGCGCTCGAGGCGCTGCTGGAACCACTGCTGCTCGTCCAGGTTGGACAGGTGCATGATCTCCGCACCTAGGGTGCCGCAGTAGGTTTTCTCCAGGCCTTGAACGATTTCGCGCAGGGTGGCTTCTTCCTTGCCGAAGAACAGGTCGCCGGTCTGGAAGGTGGTATCGAAATCGCCCTCGGTGAGGCCGTGGTAATTCAGTTGCAGATCCGGCACCTGCTCGCGCGCCATCAAGCCCAGCGGGTCGAGGGTGGCCTTCTTGTGGCCGCGGTGGCGGTAGGAGTTGATCAGCTGCAGAACTTTGATCTGCTTGCGCTCGTGCTCAATATTCACTGAGCCGGCGCCGGGGGCGGACAGCGGGCGGGTACGGTGTTTCGCCAACAGCTCGAAATGCTGACGAATGGCAGCATGCGAGACATCGCCACCATTTACGCGCGGCAGGCTGTCAAAGTAACTGCGCCATTCTTCCGGTACACCACTGGGGTCGTGCAGATAGGTCTCGTACAGGTCTTCCACGTATCCGGCGTTACCACCGGAGATGTGCGAAGTCCGCCAGAGCTCCTCCATAGTGCTTTCGTGCATTAATGCCTACCTCAATTGACGACGCGCACCCTTGAAATTCCGCGCCGCTCTTTCCTGTCTTTTCACTCACAAAAGGGGAGGCGCTGATAAGACACCTCCCCTTTTTCGTATAGGCCTGACACCTGCGCTGCTGTCGGCCTAATTGTGATTATTTTTGGTGGGTAACCCACACCCCCGTAAACGGGGCATTCGCTATACGGCGCGGGTTATCAGCATATTGCGGATGTGGCCGATGGCCCGAGTGGGGTTCAGACCCTTCGGACACACGTTCACACAGTTCTGGATACCGTGGCAGCGGAACACGCTGAAGGGATCATCCAGTTTGCCGAGGCGCTCGTCGGTCGCGGTATCGCGGCTGTCCGCCAGGAAGCGGTAAGCCTGCAGCAGGCCCGCGGGGCCGATGAACTTGTCGGGATTCCACCAGAAAGACGGACACGCAGTGGAACAGCAGGCGCAGAGAATACACTCGTACAGGCCATCCAGCTTTTCACGCTCTTCCGGTGTCTGCAGGCGCTCGATGGCCGGAGCCGGGGAGCTGTTCTGCAGGTAAGGTTCGATCTTCTTGTACTGGGTGTAGAACTGCTCCATATCCACCACCAGGTCGCGGATCACCGGCAGGCCGGGCAGCGGACGCAGTACCAGCTTGCCCTTGGGGGCAGCCTGGGAGATCGGCATGACACAGGCAAGGCCATTCTTGCCGGAAATATTCATACCGTCGGAACCACACACACCCTCACGGCAGGAGCGACGGAATGCCAGCGACGGATCCTGGGCCTTCAACAGCTCCAGTACGTCCAGCACCATCAGGTCCTTGCCCTGAGTGTCCAGTTCGTAATCCTGCATGTAGGGTGCAGAATCGGTTTCCGGGTTGTAACGGTAGATGCTTACTTTCAACATTTTCTTTCCGCTCCCGAATTAATAGGTACGCGCTTTCGGCTCGAAAGCTGGCACGGTGTTGGGCGCAAAGTTAACCGCACGCTTGCCCACACGCTTCTCCGCCGGGAAGAACATGGAGTGGCACAGCCAGTTTTCGTCGTCGCGCTCCTGGAAGTCTTCGCGGGCGTGGGCGCCGCGGCTCTCGGTGCGGACTTCCGCAGCGATCGCGGTGGCTTCTGCCACTTCCAGCAGGTTTTGCAACTCCAGCGCTTCGATACGCGCGGTGTTGAACGCGCGGGACTTGTCGTCCAGGCGCACGTTGGCGATGCGCTCGCGCAGGTTTTCCAGTTTCTTCACGCCCTCGGCCATGTAATCGCCGCGACGGAATACACCGAAGTGGTTCTGCATCACGTTCTGCAGCTCGGTGCGCAGATCAGCCGCTTTCTCACCGTTGTTGGTGGTTTCCAGACGGTTGAGGCGAGACATCGCCGCTTCGATATCGGAATCGCTCGCTTCGCGGGCTTCGATACCTTCGCGCAGGGCCTTCTCGATGAACAGGCCGGAAGCGCGACCGAACACCACCAGGTCCAGCAGGGAGTTGCCGCCCAGGCGGTTGGCGCCGTGTACGGATACACACGCAACTTCACCACAGGCGAAGAGGCCTTCAACGACCTGGTCGTTACCGGAGGCGTCCTGGGTCAGGGCCTGGCCGTGAATGTTGGTCGGGATACCGCCCATCATGTAGTGACAGGTCGGAACAACCGGGATCGGCGCCTTGACCGGGTCCACGTGGGCAAAGGTCTTGGCCAGTTCACAGATGCCCGGCAGGCGGCTGTGCAACAGTTCTTCTCCCAGGTGATCCAGCTTCAGGAACACGTGGTCGGCATTCGGACCGGCACCGCGGCCGTCGAGGATTTCCAGCACCATGGAGCGGGCAACCACGTCGCGGGACGCCAGGTCTTTGGCGTTGGGCGCGTAGCGCTCCATGAAACGCTCGCCGTCCTTGTTGATCAGGTAGCCGCCTTCACCGCGACAACCTTCGGTGACCAGTACCCCGGCACCGGCGATACCGGTGGGGTGGAACTGCCACATTTCAATATCCTGCACCGGCACACCCGCGCGCAGGGCCATGCCCACGCCGTCACCGGTGTTGATGTGCGCGTTGGTGGTGGACGCGAAAATACGGCCGGCGCCACCGGTAGCGAGCACGGTCGCCTTGGATTTGATGAATACCACTTCGCCATCTTCAATACAGATGGCGATAACACCCACAACCGCGCCGTCCTGGTTCTTCACCAGGTCTACCGCGAACCACTCGTTCAGGAAAACGGTATTGTGCTTGACGTTGTTCTGATACAGGGTGTGCAGCAGGGCGTGACCGGTACGGTCCGCTGCCGCGCAGGTGCGCGCAGCCTGGCCGCCGCGGCCGTAGTCCTTGGACTGGCCACCGAACGGACGCTGGTAGATGCGGCCTTCTTTGGTACGGGAGAACGGCAGACCCATGTGCTCCAGTTCGAACACGGCTTCCGGGCCTACAGAACACATGTACTCGATCGCGTCCTGGTCACCGATATAGTCGGAGCCCTTGACGGTGTCGTACATGTGCCAGCGCCAATCGTCGTTGGGGTCATCGCTGGCAATCGCACAGGTGATACCGCCCTGGGCAGATACCGTGTGCGAACGGGTCGGGAATACTTTGGTGATCACCGCAGTCTTGAAACCGGACTGGGCCATCTGCAGCGCAGCGCGCATACCCGCGCCGCCGCCGCCAACTACGATACCGTCAAAGGTAATTGTTCGCATATTCGACATGTCTTACACACCCCACAGAATTTCAATGCCCCACACCGCGTAGAACACGGCTACAGCGCCCAACAGCACCTCTACCAGAATGCGCAGTACGGTAGCTTTGCCACCCATCATGCGGTTGGTGAGGTAGTCGGTTACCACGGACCAGAGACCGATCCAGGCGTGAGCAATTGTGGAGATCAGAGCGACCAGGCTGAAAACGCGGACCCAGCGCTGCTCGAACAGAGCAGACCAGCTGGCGTAGCCGAAATCTTTGGAGAGAAAAATGAACCCAACAATAAAGAGGGTATAAGCCACCAGCACTACGGCACTGATGCGCTGAATGAACCAGTCGTACAGACCGCTACGACCGAAACCTGTAACTGCCTTTACCATATCAGGACCCCCGCCAGCAGAATGAGCACAACAGAAAGTACCAGCACGATGATCGCACCGCGGCGGCCACCCTCCAGGCTCTCACCAATGCCCATATCCATGATCAGGTGACGCACACCGGCGATCAGGTGATAAATGAGTGCAGCGAGTGAAGCCCACAGAACGAGCTTTGCCGGAACACTGGTAAAAAACTCTGCTACTTTGTGGAAACCCTGCTCAGATTCCAGACTGGAGTCCAGCATGCACAGAAGAAGTGCAACCACAGCGAAGAGCACCACACCGGAAACACGGTGCAGAATAGAAACCAACGCTGGTGCAGGGAGCTTGATAGTAGAAATGTCTAAATTGACAGGTCTGTTTTTTTTCACAGGAAAAACACCTTGTTGCCCTGAAAGACGGGGCGCCCGTTAATTTTGTGTGGCTCGGGCGAGCTTGCTGATCACTCGTTACACAACCCGTAGAGATCTTGTACAAAGTGGCCTTACCACGGCGCAAGCCGCGCGGATTATAGGCATTCAAAATTCAAAACACAACGAACCACGGCCCCTTGGGGACGGCTTTATAACAGTAGCAATCCGCGCCACACCACCGACCAAGGTATGAATCGCCTATTTCATCCTCCCGGTGGCCGAGCCGAATTTACACGCCATAACCCCAGCCCCTACAGGCAAATTCCCTGCCACCTGGGCAGAGTACAACAGATCCTGCGGCGTGCGATGCGACCAGTCCATCCGATTTGGTTTGACAATTTCAGGCGCGGCACTTAAGTTTGGCCGCGCTCAAAAGCCCGCTAGCCCCATATCCGCGTCCGGATGCCGCCAAAGAAGGCCCTCCGAGCCCGCAGAATCCGGCACTTTCCGGGTTTTGCCTGTGCACAGACAACGCTGTGATACGCCTTGCCATAAAAAGGTGATCACAGATGAGCGCGGAGCGCGCCCCTCCCGGGCCGTTAAATCCCTGAAGCAATTCAGTGATTTGTGTGGAAATAAAAAAGCTGGCAACAGAATAGTTTTTAGGAGTCCACAATGTCCGACAAGAAAGCTCAACTCACGGTCGACGGTATCGACGCCTCTCTCGACCTGCCGGTCTATTCCGGTACCGTCGGTCCCGACGTTGTCGATATCAGCAGCCTGGCAAGCAAAGGTCTGTTTACGTTCGACCCGGGCTTTATGTCCACTGCCTCCTGCGAGTCCAAGATCACCTATATCGACGGCGCCAAGGGTGTACTGCTGCACCGCGGCTACCCCATCGAGCAGCTGGCGGAAAAATCCGACTACCTGGAAACCTGCTACCTGCTGATGAACGGTGAACTGCCCACCGTCGAGCAGAAGAAGGAATACGTCAGCGGCATCATGAACCACACCATGGTCCATGAATCCCTGGTCAACTTCTTCAAGGGCTTCCGTTACGACGCCCACCCGATGGCCATGATGTGTGGCGTTGTCGGCGCCCTCGCCTCTTTCTACCACGACTCCCTCGACATCACCGACCCCGAACACCGCAAGATCTCCGCTGACCGCCTGATCGCCAAGATGCCGACCCTGGCCGCCATGTGCTACAAGCACAGCAAGGGCCAGCCGTTCATGTATCCGGACAACAGCCTCAGCTACTCCGAGAACTTCCTGCACATGATGTTCGGCACCCCTTGTGAGCCTAGCAAGATCGACCCGATTGTGGCCAAGGCCATGGACGTGATCTTCCTGCTGCACGCGGACCACGAGCAGAATGCTTCTACCTCCACCGTGCGTCTGGCCGGCTCCTCCGGCGCCAACCCCTTCGCCTGTATCTCCTCCGGTATCGCTACCCTGTGGGGACCGGCGCACGGCGGTGCCAACGAAGCGGTTCTGAACATGCTGGAAGAGATCGGTGACGAGAGCCGTATCGACGAATACGTCGCCAAGGCCAAGGACAAGAACGATCCGTTCCGCCTGATGGGCTTCGGCCACCGCGTATACAAGAACTTCGACCCGCGCTCCCGCGTCATGCAGGGCATCTGCGACGAAGTACTGGGCGCCATGGGTGCCGAGAACGATCCGCTGCTGCGCATCGCCAAGAAGCTCGAGAAGATCGCTCTGGAAGACGAGTACTTCGTTGAGAAGAAACTCTACCCGAACGTGGACTTCTACTCCGGCATCATCATGAAGGCCATCGGTATCCCCACCGACATGTTCACCGTGATTTTCGCCACCGGCCGCACCGCGGGCTGGATCGCGCACTGGAACGAGATGATCTCCAACCCGTACAAGATCGGCCGTCCGCGTCAGCTGTACACCGGCTACCCCTCGCGCGACTACGTTGCTCCCCAAGACCGTTAATTCGGACTCTGCCAGAGCACAAAAAAACCCGGCACTCGCCGGGTTTTTTTGTGCCTCAATTTTCTGCCGGCGTAAAAAAAACCGCTAACAGCCGGGCTGCTAGCGGTTTTTAATCATGTGCTCGTTACGGGTTACCCGTTACCGAAGCATGTAGGTACGCATGGTGACCTGCTCGGTGTGACTGCCCTCGCTGCCGGTCATGCTGACCCGCAGGTGCACAAACTCGCCGGCTTCGGCGTCATTGGGGACAGTTGCCACCCACTCGCCGCCCACCTGCTTGATCTCCGCATCCACCCAGTTGCTGGATGAGAACTTGTCGCTAACCGGGCAGTAGACATAGGCGGGAACATCGCTCAGCACACATTCCTGCCCGTAACCGTACTGCAGGGAAACGGAAGCCAGATCGACTTCGCCGAGTCTGTCCATCACCGCCGACAGCTTGATCTCCATCGGCTCGCCGGCCGGCGCAGAGTTCATGGTGTCCACCGGAAGGTCGACTACCGGCACCAGGATTGGCTGTGCCCCCTGCTTAGCGCTGTCAGTAGCGAAGCTGTATTTGCCCTGATAGAAGGAGCCGAGCTTATCCTTGACCGGGGAACGCTCGCCGACACCGCGCGGGTAGTAACGGATCTCCAGCCCGATTTCGGTGGCAGCGTCCGGAACCGT
Source organism: Microbulbifer pacificus (assembly GCF_033723955.1). Lineage (NCBI taxonomy): Bacteria > Pseudomonadati > Pseudomonadota > Gammaproteobacteria > Cellvibrionales > Microbulbiferaceae > Microbulbifer > Microbulbifer pacificus. Next base: position 967,063 of record NZ_CP137555.1, read on the forward strand.
GAGGATGCCACCATCGAGGTACTGGGACTGCCCATTGACGGTAATACCATAGGCACCCATCCCGTTATATCCACCGGTTGCATCGTGGCCAGACGCATCACCGAATGCGGGGATGCTGAATTGCAGCGTGTTGGTGGAGCGGTAGGCAATCGGGGAGCCGCTGGTCAGCAGGGTACCGCCACGCGGTCCCTTGAACCAGCTGGTGCGCTCCTCGCCACCCGCGGTCATCAGGCGCGGGCCATCGAAGTAGCCACCGTTAGTGCTGAGTTGCTGATGCGGCATGACAATATTTGTCCAGGCATTTTTGCTGGTCGCGGTGTAGAACTCCTCACGCTCCACCGGAGCCATGATCATCTGCGGGCTGCCGGTAGAGTAAAACTCACCGGTGCTGTTGGTCATGCCCATCACGTCGGTCCACACCGGCGCTTCACTGCCTTGCGCGTGATAACTGGCGGTGATTTTGTACATCTGGTCTTCGTGGATACGCACCAGCCCGCCATCAATATGACCATCGGTGATGTGATTGATGGAGTAGGCGTAGGGCGTACGCTCTGCCGCAATACCGGACCAGCTGACACGGTTGTTCCCAGCCTCCACTTCCGCGTGAAGACGCGCGCCCTGCTCGGCGCTCAGCATCACCACCGGGATTTTCGGAGTACCGGAAATGCTGGTTTTATAGCGTCCACTGGTGCCCGGGCGATAGCCAATCACACCGATAGCGCCGTATTTCATGGCGTTTGCCACCATGTACGAGGTCAGGTAATAGGGGTTGGAAATCAACGCGATTTTTCCGTCCAGATCAAACTGCGTCCAATCGGTGGTGTAACCCGCGTCACCCACCGGAACGAGTTCCGCACTGCCTTCACCGTGGAAGCCGAGCGCCAGCCCCTGGTTTACATAATCCAGCACTTCACCGTTTTGCATTTTCATTACGGTTTCCGGCGCGATGGCACGGGTGGTAACGAAGGAGCGGAAGCGGTCGTCGTGACCCTGGGACCAGGAATAGAAGTCCTTGACGTAATCCGGGGCCAGCTCGATCGCCGCCAGCTTGGCCTGCTTGGCATCGTCCAGTGCGTAGGTGAAACCGAAGGAATAGCCCTGTGGTGCCAGTGGTTTGTCGGCTTTGAATTCCACTTTTTCCGCAGTGCGAGCGTCGAAGTCGATATGGGAATCGCTCGCTACCTTGCGGCGCAGCACGGCCATCTGCGCGGCGGATTCCACCAGGCCACCGAAGGCGCTATCGGTGTCGTAGGTCATGATATTGGCAACGATGCTGTAATCGCCTTCCGGCACATTAACGCTCGCAATACCGTTGTTAATCGCAACGTACTGGCCCCAGTCATCCTCCTCGTTCATCAGATAGATTTTAGACGGAGAGGTTGCGGGTTTACCGCGGTGATCGGTAACGCTAAAGCTCAGCTTGACCTTGGGCTGGTCAATCCAGAACGAAACCGGCACGGTAATACGTTCGTCGCTGTTACCGGTGTCGGTGCCAACAATGCGACCGGTGATCGCACCGTAGGCGCCACTGCGCAGCCCCACCTCCGGATCTACCCATACCGGAACCTGAACAGAACTGTTGGCAGGCACGGTAATGGATTTCACCCCCAGGCCCGCCAGGGTTGCGGGCAGTTCGGTGGAACCGTCCTCACCGATCAGGTCCAGCTTCAGCTTGTAGGTGCGGGCCTTGTCACTGAGGTTTTCCAGGGTCACCGAGGTCTCGGTGAATTTGTAATTCGGCGCACCGCTGAAAAAGCCGAGTTCGGCATTGGGCTCTGCCACCACCGCCTGTACCACGGCTTCATTGACGTCCATGGGACCTGCGCCCTGCTCCAGCACATGGGCATCGCTCAGAGCCACGGAAGAGGTGAGCACTTTTTTCAGCTGGCGGGGAGAGAGTTCAGGGCGCGCCTGTTTGAGAATGGCCGCACCACCGGATACGTGCGGCGCGGCCATGGAGGTGCCAGACATCGCAACGTAGCCAGACTCACCAAAACCACCGGCTGCGGCGGCAACCACTTCGACGCCCTGGGAGGCAATATCCGGTTTGGCGGAGTGACCGTCGGGAGACGGACCGCGGGAAGAGAAAACCGCAGTCTGGTTTTCGCGGTCAATGGCGGCAACGGTCAGCGCGCTGGGGGCACATCCGGGAGAGCCGACGGTTTCGCGGGTAAAACTGTTGCCCGCGGAAATTACGAACAGCGCCTTGTCACTCAGGGCCTCGACCAGCTCCACCATGGGACCGCTGCAGGTGGTCGCACTACCGCCGAGAGACATGCTCACCACATCGGCACCCTGATTTACCGCCCACAGCATGCCGTTCATGATGCCGGTGGTGGAACCGCCGCCGGTATTGCCCAGCACCTTGCCGATAATCAACTTGGTGCCCGGCGCCATGCCGGTCCAGAGCCCGTTTGACTCATGGCCGGTGCCGGCAATGGTGGTGGCAACGTGGGTGCCGTGGCCATTCAGGTCGTCCACGCCATTGCGCGCGTAAGTGAAATCCTTGGCGGCCACTACCTGGCCGGCGAGATCGGCATGCTCTACGTCGTAACCGGTATCCAGTACCGCAACCGTGACACCTTCACCGCTGAAGTTGGCTGCGTAAGTACCGCGTGCGCCGGTCAGCGGCACGGTTGGAATGAGGGCTGCGGATACGGAAGTCTTGTGCGCGTGCAGCACGGCGTCCAGCCAGACGCCTTCAACACGGCTGTCGGCGGTCAACTTCGACCAGAGTTCCGCAGCCTTGTCCTTTTCAATACCGAAGCTCGCGCTGTCGATGATTTCGATTTCACCGGTCAGGGACATACCGTCGAGCACTTCCGGCGTCGCCGCGCCGGCCAGAATTCCGTCGGTGTATTCGACGATGACCGGCAGCTTGCTGGTGGATCCGTCGTCATAGCCACTCTGGAACAGCTTGTTGATATTGAACAGCTCCAGATCCACCGCTTTTGCGTCTACCAGTGCCCGCGCCTTCGCCGGTACTACATAGACGTCGCTTCCATACTGGTAAATGCTGGTGATGGCTTCGGTACCGTCTTCCCCGAGAAGCCGGATACCCGCCAGCTCCCCGTCATTTTTGACCACGGCGGAAACTTTATCCCCGGTAATCAGGGTAAAGGTCACTTCTCCGGGCGAAGTTTCTGCACTCAGCTCCTGAGCGATACCCGGCACTGCCCCGAGACCGCCGGAAAGAGCGAGAACCGCCGCAGCGATGCGGCGCATTCCGAATACTTTCTTCATAGGGTTTCTCAAATTTATTGGATTATTTTTTTGATCACAGCCGAAAAAAACCGCGATGTCCGCGGGTTAAAGATGTGAAGTGTATTTATGGTTTTTCCGGAGCCAGGTCATGGCGGCCCCATACGGTTCAACACTCCACAAGTGTTACAAACTTGCAGTGCCCAAAACTTGGAGCCAATTCGCACTGAAGCTGGCGTTTTGTAACACTCTGTAACAGTCGGGTTTGTAGCCGTACGCAAATGGGGCAACCGCGTGCGAACTGAACAATGGCTGCACCATTTCAGTGAATCCGTATGGCGAGCGAAATTTGACGGGGAAAAATTTGGAGGGGTTAAGAAAAAAATACCGGGCAACGAATAGTCGCTGCCCGGCATTTTGTATTGCCGTTATTTGATAACGGAAAATGTTAAGGCAGGTTGTGTACGTGACTGCCGACAGGGCCCGAGAAGATGCCGCCGTCATTCATGTCCCAGTTGATGGACCAGGTCATCACACCGTTGAAGGTGGGGTAAGCCTGGCTCGGGGTCAGGGTGGCGCAGTTCAGCTGCTGGGTCAGGCAGTCCAGCGCACGGTTGATATCCGCAGTGGTGGCAAAGCCACTGCCGGCGGCTTTCGGGCCGGAAGGCAGTGCCAGGCCGACCTGATCCGGACGCAGCCCTTCAAAGAAGCCCGCGCTGCCGTAACCGAGCGGGAAGCCCTCGATCAGCATCAGCGCGGACGACACCATCATGTCCACCGAGCCCGCCGCATAGGCCGAGCCATTGTAGGGTGTGGAGAGACCGCCGTTGTTGTACAGCTGCACGTGCAGCAGATCCAGCTCATTGCGCAGCTGGTCGATCATCGGCAGGTAGGCACCCCAGATACCGGTGTAGGACACATAGCCGCCCTGCACATAGGGATGCTCCGGTGCCATGGACAGGTACATATTGGGATAGCTCTGCTTCAGCTGCTTGACCGCCGTCACCATGTTCTGGATCACCGGTGCACCGTGCATGACGCCAGCGCCGGATTCCAGGTCAATGTCGATGCCGTCAAAGCCGTACTCGTCGATGATTGCCGCTGTGCTGTTGACGAAGTTGGCCACGTTGCTGTCGGTATTCAGGGTAACGGTGCCTTTCTCACCGCCGAAAGACAGGATCACAATCTTGCCGGCGGCGCGTTTGGCGGCGACGTCGGCAATAAACTGCTGCTTGTCGAGACCCGCATCGAGAGTGAACGCAACGCTGCCGTTGCCCGCATCCTCCGCGAAGGCCACCACAATCACATCCCACACATCGGACACTTCAGCAATGCGGTACAGACCGGAACCGTTGTTGAAATTGTGCCAGTAACCCACCAGTGCGTGCTTTGGCAGCAGGCCGCTGTTACCTCCTGAAGAGCTGCCGCCAGAAGAACTGCCGGAGGAACCGCTGCCGGAAGAGGAGCCGGAAGAAGAGCTGGAACCGCTGCTGCTGGAAGAGGAGCTGGAGGAGCCGCAGTCACCTACCTGGCTCCACGCATCCTGCCAGTGGGCGCCGACGCCGGGCTCATAGGCCCAGGCGGCACTTGAAGAGCACCAGCCGGCAATATTGCACTGGAATTCCAGCCCCACATTCTGCACCTGCTGGCCGGCCGCATAGCTGGTACCGGCAACATACTGCAGTGAAGTGCAGGAACCGCCGCCGGATCCACCGCCTGAACTGGAGGAGGAAGACGAGCTGGACGAGGAGCTCGAAGAGGATGAACTGGAGGAGCTCGAGGAGGAACTGGAAGAACTGGACGAGGAGCTGGAGGAACTGCCGTCACAGGCGCCATCGTATTTCCAGTAAGCCCAGGTGCCGGAGTTGGTGGCCGGATTGTTGTTCTGGGTCCAGTAGTTGGCCGTATAGCCGTTACCCAGATGCTGAACGGCGTTGCCGCCCACATAGATCGCACTGCTCTCCCAGTTGGGGCGCGCACTGCAATCTACGGCAGCGGCCTCCATGGAAAGCAGTCCCAGGGCGACAATGCCCAACAGACTTTTTTTCATGTTGAATTCCTTTATTCGCGTTATTAGTTCGGAACAAAAAGAAAGGAAAAAGACAGAGGGCGCGATTGCGCCCTCTGTTGTTTGCATTACTGCTTAGTTGCAGGTTGCGGGTCCGATTGCCACCCACACGCTGTTCACGCCGGGCTCGTCGCCCTGGGTCCACCACTGGGCACGGTAACGCGTGCCTTCGTGGTTCACTTCGGCACCACCGCTGTAGGCAGTGCTGGTATTCCACGGGGTTTCCACGCTGCTGAACAGTTTCCAGTCGGCGGAAGTGAATCCCGGCTCCTGCTGGGTCCAGTACTTGGCTTCCCACACCAGATCCTGATGGCTCACCTTGTTGCCACCGAGATAGGTGCTGCCGGATTGCCAGGCGGGGTAGCTGCCGGCGTTCGGATCGGTGGCGCTGCACTCGTTGTCGTCCGGTACGTTGGTCACGGTAACCGGGACAGTCGCACTCGCGCTGTCGATGCCATCGCTGACGGTGACGGTCAGATCGAACACAGAGTCCGCACTCACCTGGGGGGCGGTGATGGCAATGGAGGCTCCGGTGCCTGTGGCCATGCCGGACCAGGTGTAGCTCAGCACATCGCCGTCGGCATCGGTACCGGTGGCGGCTACGGTGAAGCTTTCCCCTTCAACGACAGTGATCGCACCCGGCAGGGTCACTTCCGGCGCGGTGTTGTCGGGCAACAGGAAGATGCTGACCTGATCCGGGGTATCGTCACTCAGGGCGCCGTCGCTTACGCTCAGCTCGAACACCAGCTCTTCTTCGGCGCTCACCTGCGCGGCGGAGAAGCTCGGGTTAACCGCCGTCGCGCTGCTCAGGGTAACGGGGGTACCGCTGAGCTGGGTCCAGCTGTAGCTCAGCGAATCACCATCGGGATCGCTGGAGCCACTGCCGTTCAGGGTGACGGTAGACGGAGTTACCACCATCTGGTCGGCACCGGCATTGGCGCTGGGGGCACGGTTTTGTTGGGGGGCCACGACGGTCACTGTCACCAGGTCGGTGTCGCTGGCAAGACTTGGATCGGTGACGGTCAGCTCAAACACCAGTTCCGCATCGGCAGTAACGCTCGGCGCGGTGAAGCTGGCAGACGCGCTGGTGGCGTTCTGCAGGCTAACCGCGGGACCGGATACCTGGGTCCAGCTGTAGGTCAGCGGGTCGCCGTCTGGGTCACTGGAGGTACTGCCATTCAGGGTCACCACGGCATCGCTGTCCACGCTCTGGTCGCCACCGGCACGCGCGATCGGGGAGCGATTGCCCGGGCCGTCGCCATGGCCAAGGCTCTCGTGCATGGCGTTGAGGATGTCACCGTTGTCCGCGTCGATCTCCCAGGAGAACAGACCGGCCAGGCCTTTGGACTGCACGTAGGCGCCCTTGGCCAGTACCGAGCGGTGGTTGTCATAGGTGATCAGGTCGCCGGTATCCGGCTTGAAGATGTAGGGTGCTTCGGCAGTCGCGTCGTAGTACTCCTGCCACTGTCCGGTGGCAAGGCGCGCAACGATGTCGCGGTAGTCCACCACACCCGCTTCCCAGGTGCCGGCTACCTTGCCGGTAGCGGTGCCGGTCATATGGTCACTGCCGGTCCAGCCGGAAACACCAGTCCAGCCGCGGCCGTACATGGCGGCACCAACGACGAGTTTGCCCGGATCAACCCCGAGGCCGAGCAAATTCTGGATGCCGTTGTCGGTGGTGTAATCGGTATCCGGTCGCCATGCCGGCGCGTACAGTGCGGTCTGGTGACCAAGGACATCATTGCTCCAACCGCCGTAGAAGTCGTAGGTCATCACGAAGAAGTAGTCCATGTACTGCTGAACCGCGAGGTAGTCCACATCTTCGATCTTGTCAGAGCCGGCACCGATGGCAGAGGTCAGCTCGTACTCGCGACCGGTATCCTGCTCAACCCTGTCCAGCATCGCGCGCAGGTCGCGCATCAACAGGCGATAGGTTTCACCGTCGGTCGCAGCATCACCCAGGCTCGGGTTGGCGCCCTGGCCGCCCGGATATTCCCAGTCGATATCCACACCGTCGAAGAATTTCCAGGTGCGGATAAATTCTTCCACCGAGTCCACGAAGGTTTTGCGCTTGGCCGCATCGCCGAAGAAGTAGAAGGGATCGGACAGGGTCCAGCCGCCGATGGACGGCAGGATTTTCAGGTGCGGGTAGGCCTGCTTCAGTGCCATCAACTGGCCGAAGTTACCCTTGTAGGGATCGGAATAGGTCTGTCCGTTCTGGGATTTCTGCACTGCGGCAAATGGATCGTGCAGCGATACTTTGAAGTCTTCACGGCCGGAGCAGGAACGCTGCAGTGCGGCAAAGCTGCCTTCAATTTCTTTCAGGCTGTCATTGATACCGTCGCCACCACAGATCGGCACAAAGCCGTAAATGATGTGGGTCAGGTTGTAGGCCGGGATCATGTCCACAGAGAACTTGCGCCCGTAAACGCCCCACTCCACGAAGTAGGTACCCACCACGGAACCGCTGGTGTTGGTGTACGGCTGATTGTTTTCACCCGCAGTGAGGGTGATCGGATCCAGGTGACTGCCGTCGGTATCGGCAACCACAATGTCGACTGCAGCGGAAGTCGCGCAACCGTCGTCATTGCACAGGGCAACCTGCAGCTGGTACTGGCCACCATCGGCGACTTGCAGAGTGGCACTGCCAGTCTGGGTGGCGCCGCCGCTGATGCTCTGCTCGAGCACTACCTGGCCATTCAGCAGGTACTGGGCAGAGGTTGCGGCATCACCGGACCATTTGGACCAGGCAACCGGAACTTCCGCATAGTCGTTGATGGTGATCAGCTGCTCGTAGGCAGTGGCTGCATCGTCCACTTCGATGACGGCGAAGCTGGTTTCCATCCAGTCGATGGTGGGGGCGCCGGGTGCGGCGATGGCGGAGGAACTGGCAAGGCCGAGTGCTAACAGTGCGCGGCGCCAGTGGCTGGGTGTGAGCCCTTTCATTGATTTTCACCTTGTCGTTATCTTTTATTAATCAGGATCGATATCAATGAGGGCAGCGGAGTGTGTGTTCCGTCTTACCTCAACGGGCTTCGCTGCCCCCGATTGAACGGCATTCAGCTACATCTCCATGCCGGTACTTCTTGTCTGTTTCGTCGAACAGGTACCTCTGGTGCCCGTCTGTGGCCCGGGCCAATGACACCGCTGTCATTTTTAATAAAAATATGACAGCGGTGTCATCAGGCTTTCACGATACTCTGCCTCCGATAGCCTTGACCAGCCCCCTGAGGCAGTCTTGAGAGGTGAGTCACACAGGATGATGTGATTCTGGCGCAATAGTTTGCGTATGGCCCGGCGCTGACGCGCTTCACCAGCGCTGAATGAATTTCGCAGCCCCAAAAGAAAAGCGGCCGATAAATATCGACCGCTCGCCCCTTTTACCCAATCAAGCTGACTGAAACTTCCCGCTTTTTCACTCGCTGAAGTCAACACTCCGACCAGTGGTCACCCGCTGTGGGCCTATTTACGGGCATGTCCAGCCTCCGTTACGGACCGCTTCTTCTTGGCACTCCACCTCGTCCTGCGATGGGGGAGTCTTCCCGGGACACTACGAGTATAGGGTCGACAGGGTCCACTCCAAATATTTTGCACAGTTACCACAAAGAAAATGTGCTCGCTGAACGCTTGGGATGCTTGGGGATTGCGAATGGGAAACAGCGTCGTTGGGATGTAGCCAGGCCCACCATACACTCCTCTGGCAACGTCAGTGCAAACCTATTGGGATGGAGTTTTTATGCAGTTTCAGACTCTCAAACGTACCGGCATGACATCCATGCTGGTTCTGACCCTGGCGAGCGCCGGCTGCGCCAGCATGAGCGATACCGACCGCCGTGTGGGTACCGGCATCGGTGTCGGCGCGGTAACCGGAGCACTGATCTCCGGTGGTAGGCCTGGCGGTACCGCCGTGGGGGCCGTTCTCGGTGGTGTCGGCGGTTGGATCTACGACCGCGAGAAGAAAAAACGCTACTACTACGACAGTCGCGGCCGCCGCGTTTACGAGCGCTAACGGTCAGGAAATTTATTCGGCAGTGGGCCCGCTATCGCGGGCTCACTGTGCTTTAAGCGGTTTGATCAACCCGTCCAGCCCCTCAATCTTTATTTCCAGTGTCATTGCCATCAGATGACCCAGCCTGCCGTTGGGAAAGCCCTTTTTGGCAAACCACAACAGATATTCTTCCGGCAGGTCAATCAGAGGCTTGCCAGCATATTTTCCGAATGGCATGGGCGTGCGGGCGATATCCAGTAAATCCTGTTTTTCAAACATCACCGTCTCCCCGCTTTTCATCACAACATCAACTACTTGGTTCGCCACACATTCTACACTGTGGGCTGACTTATCCCGATGGATGCGCCAACGATCTCAGCAAGGATTCTTACTTCCCTGATTCTGTGGCAGCATCTGGGCCACGTGGCCGCAGATAGTGGCCGTATGATTTTTAAACTCTGCATTTAAATCCTGCGTACAGTCAAGGAATCACAGTGATCGACAACAAGTTCATACATAAAGCGGGGCTGGCGCTCACCATTGCCCTGCTGACCGCCTGCGGCAAGCCCGCAGATAACAGCAATACGCCCACCAGCAGTGCACCTGCCACGGCGACGGAAAGCACCACCGTCAGCATGTCGGACAATGTATCCACCGAGGGTATGTGGATGCCGCGCCAGTTGCCCGAGCTTGGCGACAAACTGAAAAGCCTGGGCCTGGAGCTGGACCCGAAGACCATGACGGATCTCACCCAGTTCCCGATGAATGCGGTGGTAAGCCTCGGCGGCTGCTCTGCGTCCTTCGTGTCACCACAGGGTCTGGTGGCCACCAACCACCACTGCGCCTACGGTTCTATCTCGTACAACTCCACCGAAGACAACGACCTGCTGACCAACGGCTTCCTCGCCAAAACCCTGGACGAAGAACTGCCTGCGGCCCCCGGCTCACGTATCTATGTCACCGTGGGCATGAACGAAGTCACCGACAAGATCAACAGCAAGCTCAGCGACGACATGGACGGCGCCACTCGCTTCAAGGCCATTGAAGATGCGGAGAAAGCACTGGTCGCAGACTGTGAATCCGATCCCGGCCACCGCTGTGAGGTGTACAGCTACTACGGCGGCGCCAGCTATTACCTGATCAAGCAGCTGGCAATCCGCGACGTGCGCCTGGTGCACGCACCGGCCGCCTCCATCGGCAAATTCGGTGGCGACATCGACAACTGGATGTGGCCCCGCCACACCGGCGACTACTCCTTCCTGCGCGCCTATGTGAGCCCGGAAGGCAAGCCCGCCGACTTTTCCAAAGACAACGTGCCCTACAAGCCCAAGCACTTCCTGAAGGTTGCCACCAAGGGACCGGAAGAAGGTGATTTTGTAATGGTCGCCGGCTACCCCGGCAGCACCAACCGCTACCGCACCGCGGAAGAAGTCAGCAACAACTTCAGCTGGTACTACCCCACCATGCAGAAGGTACTGGCGGAATGGTCCGAGGTAATTGGCAAGGCCACCGAAAACAACAAGGACGCCGCGCTCAAATACGCGAGCCTGGTTGCAGGCCTCAACAATTACTCGAAAAACTTTACCGGCATGATGGAGGGCTACAACCGCAGCGATCTGCTCGCCCGCAAACAGCAGCTGGAAAAGGACCTGCAGGCGTGGATTGAGGCCAATCCGGAAGCCAGCAAGAAATACGCTTCCGTGATCAGTGATCTGCAGAAACTGGTCAGTGAGCAACAGTCCACCCAGGAACGCGACCTGCTGCTCGGCTACATGAACCGCTCTGCCATGTTGAGCACCGCACAGCGCCTGTACCGCCTCAGCCTGGAAAAGCAGAAACCGAACATGGAGCGCGAGCCCGGCTATCAAGAGCGCGACATGACCCGCTTTACCGAGAGCCTGCAGCGCATCGAGCGCAACTTCGAGCCGACGGTGGACCAGTCCATCTGGACCTACTTTATCGAGCGCTACAACGCGCTGCCGCAGGATCAGCACCTGGAGAGTTTCGACAGTTATTTCGCTGGCGACCTGAGCGGTGATGCACTACAGCAGAAGCTCGCGGCCATGTATGAAAAAACCGGCCTCACCGATACCAAAACCCGCCTGGCGTGGATGGAAAAGTCACCGGAAGAATTCCGCGCGAGCGACGATCCGTTCATCAAACTGGCGGTAGCCACCTATGACGACCGCTTTGCGATCGAGCAGAAAGACAAGGCAATGGATGGCAAGTTCGCGGAAGTGCGGCCGAAATACATGGACCTGCTGATCGCGTACTACAACGAGCAGGGCAAACCGGTTTACCCGGATGCCAACAGCTCCCTGCGCCTCACTTACGGCCTGGTGAAAGGTTACACCCCACCCGCCGGCACCATCAAAGGCCCCGCCGATGGCAACGATGGTAAAGACAGCTTTGTGCCCTTCACCACGCTGCGCGGTATTGAAGCCAAATACACAGGTGAAGATCCCTTCGATGCACCCCAGGCCCTGCTGGATGCCATCAAGAACAAGGACTACGGCCGTTTCTACAAGGAGAGCCTGAGCTCGGTGCCGGTAAACTTCCTGAGTACCGTAGACATCACCGGCGGCAACTCCGGCTCCGCCACCATGAACGGCAAGGGTGAGCTGATCGGCCTGGTGTTCGATGGCACCTACGATAGCATCAATGCCGACTGGGACTTCAACGACAACACCCGCGCGATCCATGTGGATGTGGCCTACATGTTGTGGGTGATGGAGAAGGTGGACCACGCGGATAACCTGCTGGAAGAGATGGGAGTTGCGGCGCCGAAGCAATAATTCAGCGCACCGCTCAAATCACATCCTGAAATAAAAAAGCCGGCAATTCTGCCGGCTTTTTTACATCTGCTTTTTACAACAGTTCTGTCTTGGTTTTTCCACACCGCTGACAACAATACTCCGTTACCAGCCTTCCCTGCTTCACATCAAACTTGCGCTCGGTCACTACTTTCCATTTATGGAAACCGTCGCGACAAAGGCTGCTGCCCTTGTGTTTTTCCCAGGCCGTCTTGCGTTTGAAAGGCAGTATGTCACCCATGTTTTTTCCTCACACCTCGCCGCCGGCCGCATGGGCGGAAGCCCAGGCCCACTGAAAATTGAAACCGCCGAGCCAGCCGGTCACGTCGAGCACCTCGCCGACAAAATACAGTCCCGGCTGCTTCATACTTTCCATACTGCGCGATGAAACCTCATCGGTATTCACCCCGCCGAGTGTCACTTCCGCGGTGCGGTAGCCTTCGGTGCCCTCGGGAATCAGGCTCCAGGTCTGCAGTTTTTTGCCCACTTCACGCAGTTCGCTGTCACCGTACTGCTTCAGCGGTTTGCTCTGCAGGCCGTTTCTGTGCAGGAAAAACTGCACCAGTTTTTTGCTCCAGAACTCGGTCAACAGCGTGTGCAGGAAACTCTCCTGCTTTTTACCGCGCTGCTCCATAAGCCACTCGGGCAAATCCAGTCCAGGAACCAGATCGAACTCCACCGGCATGCCCTTTTTCCAGTGGCTGGAAATCTGTAGTACCGAAGGGCCGGAGAGCCCCTTGTGGGTAAACAGCATCTGCTCGTGGAAACTGCCTTCACCGCAACTGGCGGTGACCGCCAGTGAGGTTCCCGGCAATTCCTGCTGCCGCTCCAGCGCGCGCTGGTTCAGGGTAAAGGGCACCAGCGCGGCGCGGGTCGGCACGATACTGTGGCCGAACTGTCGCGCAACGTCGTAGCCAAAACCGGTCGCACCCATGGTGGGGATCGACAAGCCGCCGGTGGCGATCACCAGGGATTCGCACACTACCTTTCCCAACGACGTGTGCACTTCAAATCCCTTCGCCTTACTCTCATCAGCAACAGGCTCGATACGCTGGATCTCACAGCGGGTTCGGATCTGGGCTTTCGCCTCGCGGCACTCCGCCAGCAGCAGATCGACGATATCCCGGGACTTGTTGTCGCAGAACAGCTGGCCGAGGGTCTTCTCGTGGTAGGGGATCCCGTGCTTTTCCACCAGGGCGATGAAGTCCCACTGGGTATAGCGGGCCAGGGCGGATTTACAGAAGTGGGGATTTTCGCTGTAGAAGTTGTCCGGCGCCGTGTACAGATTGGTGAAATTGCAGCGGCCGCCGCCGGACATCAGGATTTTTTTGCCGACCTTGTTGGCGTGGTCCAGCACCAGCACACTGCGGCCGCGCTTCCCCGCCACCGAAGCACACATCAGGCCGGCGGCGCCGGCGCCGATGATGAGCACATCGGCCTGGGAGGGGAAGTCTGTCATAGGTTTTTTTGCATCAGGTCCGCGGCAGGGTCACGCCGCGCTGGCCCTGGTACTTGCCGCCGCGATCCTTGTAAGACACTTCACAGATCTCATCGGACTCGAAAAACAGCATCTGAGCCACACCTTCATTGGCGTAGATCTTCGCCGGCAGGTTGGTGGTGTTGGAAAATTCCAGGGTCACATGCCCTTCCCACTCCGGTTCCAGCGGGGTCACGTTCACGATGATGCCGCAGCGCGCGTAGGTGGACTTGCCCAGGCAGATGGTCAGCACCGAACGCGGGATACGGAAGTACTCCACGGTGCGGGCGAGCGCGAAGGAGTTCGGCGGAATAATGCAGTAGTCGCCTTCCACATCCACAAAGCTGTCCTGGTCGAACGCCTTGGGGTCAACGGTGGCGGAGTGCACGTTGGTGAAAATCTTGAACTCGTTGGCGCAGCGCACATCGTAGCCGTAGCTGGAGGTGCCGTAGGAGATCAATCGGTCACCGGACGCCCCGTGGCGTACCTGACCCGGCTCGAAGGGCTCGATCATGCCCTCATTTTCAGCCATGCGGCGAATCCACTTGTCGGATTTGATACTCACCCCTGCCCCCTCGGTTTACACAAAAGTCTGGTCATAAAAAAGAGGCGGAATCATAGCCGTTTTGCCCTGTGCAAAAAAGTGGCAGCCATTGCGACCGCCCCTATCACTTGCCTTCCCATATCACCCGACCCGCGCTTGCCGCCCCTGGATAAGTACTGTATAAATTACCAGTAGATACTGTATAGGTAACCAGTCAAACCCGTTTGAACAGCCCATGCGGAGCGAGCAGATCGTGAACAACGCCGAAAACTTCATGCAAAACAAGCAGTTAAGTGAACAGGCCGCCAATCAACCCGTGCAGCCGTTGCAACAGCTGCTGACCCGGCCGGATATCTGGCAACTGGCCAGCCGCCAGCAACAGCCTCGCACCGGTATCAGTACCGGCTATCGCGGTCTCGACGCGCTGCTCGCCAACCACGGCTGGCCCCGCGGCGCCAGTACCGAGCTGCTGGTCGACAAGGCCGGCATCGGCGAAATCACCCTGATCCTCCCGGCCCTCGCGGAGATGACCCGGCAGAACCGCATGGTGATCCTGATCAACCCACCGCATATTCCCTACGCGCCGGCACTGGCACAGGCCGGGGTACAGCTGGAGAAACTGCTGCTGCTCCACCCCCGCGGTCAGCGGGATCAGCTGTGGGCAGCAGAGCAGGCCCTGCAGTCCGGCGCCTGCGGCGCCCTGGTCAGCTGGCAGGGCAAGGACGTGCTGGCAGACAAGGACTTGCGGCGCCTGCAACTGGCCGCCCGCGAGGGCGACTGCCTGCACTTCCATTTCCGCCCGGGTTCCAGTGCCAACACCCCCTCCCCCGCTGCCCTGCGCCTGCAGTTGCACAGTGACGGCGAGCAACTGGCTCTGCAGCTGCTGAAGCAACTGAACGGCAAGTCTGGCCAGCGCCTGCACCTGGCCCGCAACCCGGATCTGACCCGCCGGGATCAGCCACTGCACTGAATCAGGAAGGAATCCACCATGCTCTGGCTCTGTATCCAACTGCCCAAGCTCTCACTGGAAGCCCTCACCCGCGCCCACCGCGCCGGTGATACGGCGCCCCTGGCGGTATCCCAGAGCAACCTGATCATCGAAGCCAATTCCGCCGCCAATAGTCACAACATCGAGCCCGGCATCAGTATCGCCACGGCCTGCGCTTACTGCCCGGGCCTGCAGCTACTGGAGCGCGATAGCGAGCGGGAAGCGCAGCTGCTGCAACAGCTGGCCCACTGGGCCTACGGCTTTACTCCGGTGGTCTCCCCCCGCGCCAGCAGCCCCGAGAACAAGGCCCTGAGCGAGGGCCCCGCCTGCCTGTTTCTCGAACTCGGCGGCAGCCTCAAGGCCCAGGGCGGTCTCGCCCCCTTGCTGCAACAGCTCGGCAAGGAGCTGCACAAGATGCGTATCAGCCACCAGATGGGCCTGGGCCACAGCCCCAGCGCCGCGCACCTGCTCTGCCAGCTACCGGAGCACCGCCAGTGGCTGGAGCAGACCAAAGTCCCGCCCAGCCCCCAGCAGTGGAAACAGTGGATCAGTTTCGCCCCCAGCAAACTGCTCGACTGCAACAACAAGGCCATCGCCAAACTCTATGCCTGCGGGATTAAACGAGTCAGCCAGCTGCTCGCCATTCCGCTGTCGGAAGTGGGCAGCCGCTTCGGGCGCGACTTCATCGACTACCTCGCCCGCCTCAACGGCTCGCGCCCGGACCCGGTACCCAGCTACCAGCCGCCACCGGAATTTCACAGCGAACTTTTTTTCCCGAGTCCACTGGATAACAGCGAACAACTGCTGTTCCCCGCCGGTCGCCTGGTGCGGGAGCTGTGCCGCCAGCTGCAGCGGCGCCAGCTGTACAGCCCGGCGCTGTACTGGGTGCTGGACTACGGCAGTCGCGGAACCGAGGAAGTCAAAGTGGAGCTGTCGCGCCCGCTGTTTGATCCCCAGCGGCTGATTGCACTGACAAAATTGCAGCTGGAGCGGGTGGAACTGAAAGAGCCGGTACAGGCGCTGGCACTCAAATGCAAACAGCTGCGCCCGCTGGAAACAAAAGCACTGCGCGAAGATTTTTTCGAAGAGGGCAGCGGCCAGCACGAGAGTTATCAACTGATCGACAAGCTCAAGGCCCGACTCGGCCACCAGGCACTCTCCGGAATCACCCTCAAGGAGAGCTACCTGCCGGAACAGGCCTGGTCCAGCGCCGACAGTCTCACACTGCAAAGCAAACCACGCGGGCACCAGCTACACCCGATCAACGCCCCCCGCCCCAGCTGGCTGTTGCCGCGGCCGGACAGAATCCAGCAGCGCGAGCACAAGCTGTTTTACGACGGCGAGCTGCAGTTACTGCAGGGCCCCGAGCGCGTCGACGGCTACTGGTGGCAACACCACCGCCACGCCCGCGACTACTACATCGCCCGCGGCTCCCAGGGCAGCCTCTACTGGGTGTTTCAGGATCTGACGTCGGAGGACTGGTTTCTGCATGGGGTTTATTCATAACCAAGCCAAGCAACCCTGTGTCTACCTCCTTGCTAGCCAGCGCAATGGCACGCTCTATACGGGTGTTACATCGAATTTGATACAGCGTATCTGGCAACACAAAGAAGGCTTTGTAGAGGGATTTACCCTGAAATATGGGATCAAGACTCTAGTCTGGTTTGAGCTGCACAGTTCTATGGAGCACGCCATTCGGAGAGAGAAGGCCATTAAGAATTGGCGCCGAAGCTGGAAGTTAAACCTGATAGAGAATCAAAACCCCGATTGGAAAGACCTCTACCACGACCTTATTTAATTACATTTCTCATTTCCGTCATCCCGGGCTCGACCCGGGATCCAGCAACGGAACCCAAAGTAACCACTGTGCCCTTTACTGGATACCGGCATTCGCCGGTATGACGATTCAGATATTCAACGGTAATGCTGTACGCCGAACTCTTTTGCCAAAGTAATTTCTCCTTTCTCCAGGGCGCTTCCCACCCGCAGGAGCTGATCAGTACCGCCCACCGACTCGGCTACCGCGCGCTCGCCATTACCGATGAGTGCTCCATGGCCGGCGTGGTGCGCGCCTACTCCGAGCTGGAAAAATTGAAGGCGGAAGGCAGCCAGCTCAAGCTCATCTGCGGTAGCTTCTTCCGTCTCGCGGACAGCACCCAACAGCTGGTCTTATTGGCCCCGAGCAAAGCGGCCTACAGTGAAATCTGCCGCTTGATTTCCACCGCGCGCCTGCGCACAGAGAAAGGCCTGTATCACGCAAGCCTCGAAGATATTCTCAACCACAGCCAGCACACGTTCTGCCTGTGGCTGCCTGCCGCCACACCCCTGGAAATTCCGCAGGCGCTAAAAGAGCATTTCCGCCAGCGGCTCTACATCGCCCTCAACAACCGTCTGCAACCGGCACAGAACCTGCGGCAGCAGCAGCTGATCGAATTCGCCCGCGCCCAGAATCTGCCACTGGTCGCCACCAATGCAGCGCTGATGCACAGCCGCAGTCGCAAGCCGCTGCAGGATGTGCTCAATGCCAGTTACCACAACTGCACGCTGGAAGAACTGGGTTATCGCCTGGAACAGAACGCCGAACGCTATCTCCGTTCAATCGGTGAGATCGCCAGCCTGTACCCGCGGGATGCCATCGAAAACACCCTCGCCATTGCCGAGCGCTGCAGTTTCTGCCTCTCCGAGCTGCGCTATCAATACCCCGCGGAGGTACTGCCGGCCGGCAAAAATGCCAGTGCATACCTGCGAGAACTGGTGGAACAAGGCATCCAGATTCGCTGGCCCAACGGGCCCGCACCACATATCCAGGAGCAGATAGTCACCGAGCTGGCACTGATTGCGGAGCTGGAATACGAGCACTACTTCCTCACCATTCACGACATCGTCCTGTACGCCCGCAGCCAGCACATTCTCTACCAGGGGCGCGGTTCCGCTGCCAACTCAGTGGTGTGCTACTGCCTGTTCATTACCGAAATCGACCCGCACAAGATCGGCCTGCTGTTCGAGCGCTTTATTTCCCGCGAGCGCAACGAACCGCCGGATATCGACGTGGATTTCGAACACGAGCGGCGCGAGGAAATCATCCAGTACATTTACCGGAAATACGGCCGCGAGCGCGCCGGCCTCGCCGCCACCAAAATCACCTACCGCTTCAAAAGCGCGCTGCGGGATATCGGCAAAGCGCTGGGGCTGAACGCTGCCACCATCGAGCGGCTGCAGGCGGAGCGCACCTGGTGGGACACACTGGAAGACTTCCCCGCGCAGATACAGAAAGCCGGCATCGACCCCAGCGGCACCGCGGGCAAGATGCTGCCGATCCTGCTGCAACAGATTTACGGATTTCCGCGGCACCTGTCCCAGCACGTGGGCGGCTTCGTCATCACCCAGCAGCCACTCAGCGAACTGGTGCCGCTGGAAAATGCCGCCATGGAAGACCGCACCATCATCCAGTGGGACAAGGAAGATATCGAAGACCTGAAATTGATGAAGGTGGATATCCTCGCCCTGGGCATGCTCACAGCCCTGCGCAAGTCACTCACCTATATGGCCCTGTACGGCAGGAAAATGCGCCTGCAGGACATACCCCCGGACTGCAAGGACACCTACGAAATGATGTGCCGCGCCGACACCGTCGGCGTATTCCAGATCGAGTCCCGCGCGCAGATGAGTATGTTGCCGCGCCTGCAGCCGCGCACCTTTTACGAACTCACCATCGAAATCGCCATCGTGCGCCCCGGCCCCATTCAGGGCGGCATGGTGCACCCCTACCTGCGACGCAAACAGAAACAGGAACCGGTGCGCTACCCGCACCAAAATCTGAAGCCGGTGCTGGAGCGCACCCTCGGGGTGCCAATTTTCCAGGAGCAGGTCATCAAGCTATCGATGGTGGCCGCGGGTTTCAGTGGCGGCGAAGCGGATGAACTGCGCCGCGCCATGGCCAGCTGGGGCAAGAACGGCAACCTGCTGGTGTTCCGCGAGAAGCTGGTCAACGGCATGCTCGCCAACGGCTACGAGCGCAGCCTGGCGGAACAGCTGTTCGAACAGATGAAAGGCTTCGGTGCCTACGGCTTCCCGGAATCCCACTCCGCCAGCTTCGCCCTGCTCGCCTACTTCTCCGCGTGGATCAAACAGCACCACCCGGCCGCCTTCTACTGCGGGCTGCTGAACAGCCAGCCCATGGGTTTCTACGCGCCCGCGCAGCTGGTGTACGACGCCCAGCGCCATCACGTCAAAGTGCTGCCCATCGACGTGCGCTACAGCCACTGGCACCACAACCTGGAGTTCTCGTCCTCGTCATCCCGGCGAACGCCGGGATCCAGTCTCCAAACCCCAGACCACCCTCTGGATACCGGCATGCGCCGGTATGACGAAAGAGGCACACCCAATCTGCGCCTCGGCATGCGCCTGATCCCCTCGCTACAGGAAGCCACCGTAGACAGCATCGTCGGCGCCCGCCAGCAGTCTCCTTTTATCCACATGCCGGACTTCCACCAGCGCGTGCCCATTTCCGCAGAACAGCGCAGCGCCCTCGCCAGCGCCAACAGTTTTCAGGGCCTATCACAAAGCCGCCAGCACACCACTTGGGACACTCTCAGCCAACAGCTGGACCGGCTGGCAAGCCACAGCCATCCCGCAGAAGGCAGCCTGGAGGACAACACCTACAACGACTACCAGAGCACCGGGCTGACCCTCAACGAACACCCCATCGCCCTGCTGCGCAAACAGCAGCGGTACCGCAATCTGTTGAGAGCCTGCGACCTGGCCAACTGCCGGGATGGCCAGCCGGTAAAAATCCTCGGCCTCACCACCTGCCGGCAGCGGCCGGGCAGCGCCGCCGGCGTGATGTTTTTAACCCTGGAGGATGAAACCGGCGTGGTGAATGTGGTGCTGTGGGAACAGGTGCAGAAACGCTACCGGGCGGAAATAAAGGGCGGAAATATCCTGCTGATCGAGGGGCTGCTGCAGATCAGCACCAGCCCCGGGGAACAACAGTATTCGGTAATCCATCTTGTGGGGCAGAGGTTACGCTGCCTGGAATGGGGAGAAATTCAGAGTGTCCGCAGTTTTCATTAACTTAAACGCACTCAAACACGCCCCACACTCCCCAACCGTAGTGCAACAAGTGTCACCCCGCCGAAGCCTCACCGAGCCCCTGTGGCTCGCGGCCTTCCACCGACTCTGGCGCTTCCTCCGGCGCGATCAGGCTGACAATCTGCCAGTCCGCCTTGAGTTCAAATTCCTGTGAGGTGGTACAGATATGGATCTTCCCCTGTGGGTCCACCGCATAAAGTCGCGTGGCGCGGCTGCCATAGGTTTGCCGGTAGTCCTCGATGGTGAAGGATTCCGTTAGGCCCGTGGTCCTGATACCTGCCCCTTTCGCCACCAGGCTGGCGAGGCGGCCGTAGGTCGCATTTTCCGAAAAAAGCTCGAGCTTTTTCGCGTATTCCTCCGATACCCGGTGGCTGGCCCGCCCCTCCTGTGCACCCTGGCTGAGCCCCAGTACCGAGCCATTGCCCAGTACATGCTCAAAATGGTAGGTCACCAGTGGGTTGAGCTGCTTGTAGGGAGACAGCACCAGAACCTTGCCCACGGTGGCGAGATCCATGGTCAGGCTAGCGTGTTCGGAGATCGGGTTACCGTAGTAGGTGGGGATATTTTCCATGCGCGCCTGGCGAATGGCGTCCCAGTTCGTATCAGCGATCCTGACCGAAACGCCCTTATCCAGCAGGTCTTTTGCCAGCATCCGCGCGAACGCACCACCACCAAAAATAAGGAAGCCACTGGGAAACGGAGCGCGAACACCCAGCAGCTTTGCGACCCCTTTGGAAGTCAGGCTTTGCAGGACCACTGTGGCGATAATCACCAGAAACACCATCGGCACCAGCAGTTCGGATTTAGCCAAACCGAGCGCATCGAGCTTCAGCGCAAACAGCGCTGATACCGCCGCAGCCACGATGCCCCGGGGTGCAATCCAGCTGAGCATCCCCAGCTCGCGCCAGCTCAAACCGGAACCGGGCGACGACAGGAAAACACCCACAGGCCGGGCAACAAACATGATCGCCGCCAGCACCAACAGCGCGCCCCAACCCAATTGCGCAAGCGCGGAAAACTCCACCCGTGCAGCCAGCAGGATAAACAGTGCTGAAATCAGCAGCACACTGAGGGTTTCCTTGAACTCCAGGATGTCGTCGACATCCAGGTTTTTCATGTTGGCCATCCAGATCCCCATCACGGTTACCGTGAGGAGGCCCGATTCGTGTGTCATCAGGTTGGAAACGGCGAAGGCGCCGAGCATCAGGGTCAGCACGGCCGTATTGCGCAGGTAGTGAGGTACCCAGTTCTTCCTGAGCAGCGAGCCCAGGAAATACCCCATCAGCGAGCCAACCCCAAAACCGATCGCCACCACCTTCAGGAAGGTGACCAGCGTATGCTCAAACGCGCCGTGGGAGGCAACAATGTACTCGTACACCAGCACCGCCAACAGCGCACCGACGGGGTCGATAACGATCCCCTCCCAGCGGAGGATATTGGAGATACGCGCATTGGGGCGCACCGACCGCAGCATCGGCACAATCACCGTAGGCCCGGTAACGGTGACAATGGCACCGAACAACGCGGCCAAATAGAATGGCATACCGAGCGCATAATGGGCCACCGGCGTGGCAATCAGCCAGGTCACCAACACACCCACGGAACACAAGTTGCGCACCATGGTGCCATGCCCGGCGATATCGGAAAGCTTGAGTGTCAGCGCCCCTTCAAAAAGGATGATCGCCACCGCCAGCGACACCAGCGGGAAAAGCAGATCCCCGAACAACACATCCGGGTCGAGCACGCCGGCAACCGGCCCAAGTACGAGACCGGTCAGCAATAGAGGAAGGATCGCCGGCAGCTTGAGCATATACGCCAGGTACTGACAGGCGATCGAAGCGAGACCCACCATCACCAGCAGTGCCATGGGGTCCGAGAAAATGTGTTCCATAGAGTCAGCTGGCCAGTTGCGGTAGAAAATGGCCTAGCAGGTTATAGACTGACAAGTCGCCCGGCAAGCCGCGCCAGACTCCGTCAACTAATGCCAATCAGTGCTTATGATGCTTGGCCTGCATATACAACTGATCTTTCAATCGCGCACGCTGGAATTTCAGTTCATTGAAATGATCATCATCGGTGGCAACACCCCGCTCCTCAAGGCCACGGATAACCTTGTCCAGCTTGTGGTAATTGTCGCGGTCATTCTTGAACTGGATACTGTCCTGAATCAGGTGGCGGATACTGTCGGCTAGATCGGGAAACTCGGTTTCCAGGGTACGGGAGGGAATGGCCATCAATTGCTACTCCTCGTGATTAGTATTCCATTCGACAAGATTAGTCTCAGTGTAATTCAATTCCGAGCCAACTAATCGCACTTGAAAGCCACCGACCAGCACCAAGTAGAATAATTGTCAGAAACCAACCACCCGCAACGAGATATCAATGAGTATCGGCGCATGAAAATAATTAACCACGACAAGAGTTGGGCAGGAAATTGCGGGCTATAGTGGTGCCATCGCCCTCACTACCGCAGCGCCAGCTATGAATAGAAACGCCAACATCGGAACTGGCAAGAGGCTGGCCATCGGACTTCACGGGCGCCATAGACAACCTGCCGGAAATCCCGGGAATATTTTGCACAGTGACCAGGACCGTCCCCTCGGCAGTGGTTTCGATTGCAGCGACGTATTTCGTCGTAGCGACTGAGGACTCGCATCCCCAGTTGCCCGCGGCCGGAAGACTGATTCCCGCCGGAGACTGCACCGCTTCGGTTATCGAATCTCGACAGACACTGGCCGCCAACACAACCTCAGACATTTTCGCACGCCTGGCGTAGTTCTCGTAAGCGGGAATGGCGATGGCCGCCAATATGGCGATTATAGCAACCACGATCATCAGCTCGATAAGAGTGAACCCCTGCCTAGACTTCATAAGCACATCCCTGTTTCCATGGCGAGAGACGCCTAAAAATAAATATCACGTCGCAAAGCAAATATCACGGCATGAAGAAGCCACATAAGCGTAGCTTATATTTTTAAACATTCACCAAAGCCAAGAATTTTGCGTGTCTTTAAACGCCGCAACGAAAGCACTCTAACCATTGCCTAATGCCGGTGATACTAGGCCAGAAGATACAGCTGATTTTTCAAGTACATTCGCTGGATTTTCAATGCTTTGAAAGGGTTCTACCCAGTTATCCCCTTAGACCGCGGAAAGCCTTTTTCAGCTTGTGGTAATTGTCGTCGTCATTCCTGAACAGGATAAAAGCTTGAATCTGGTGACGAACACTGCCGGCGAGATCGAAAAATTCGGCCTCCAGGGTCCGAGAGGTAATAGCCATTGACTGAAACTCCTAGTGATTGATACTTCATCTATGCGCTGCAATCTCCAAGCAACCAACAATCACAAGTACACATCCAAAGATAGAAACAGATTTCCCTCACTTCCATATCCGCACACCAAAAGCGTCGACGTGTTAATACGTCGAAGAATATCGAAAAAATGGCAAAAATGTTTCGCTAAAAAATTTCCCACCGGGATATGGGACTACCCCTTACGCTACGACCGGACCCTGAGCTTCCCTACCACACTGATCTGTCTTTACGATATAAATCAAGGATGTATGATTTCAAAATTTATGCGCCAACCGATTCAACTCGAACCATATTTTTATCACATATTTCAGACTCGAATTTTACTACCACCAACTCGGAAAATGCGGGTTCATTTTCAGCCTTACCGGCAAAAAAATCGACCACTTGGCAATATATATCGGACGACTGCGTCCGTTGGAGCACACGCAATTGTCGATTTGCCTCAGTGTAATTCCCCTGATAGACGAGAGCCTCGGCATAATTAACGATTACCCCGGGGTACGGATAACGCGCCGCAACGGCCGACATTCTCTCAACGGTTCTATCACTTACAGTACTGGGATTTTTTTGTCGCGAAAACCACAAAAAGGCGCCCAACTGGTCAAACAGTACCGAGCCTGAAACCACCTCTTGTGAGACAGGCAAAGCGATTTTTTTTCCTTCGAAACGAATTTGCCTGTAACCCATCTCAACGCGCTGATACTCCGTCCCTATCCAGCCCAGGAAAACAGCCATAACTACAATCAAAGGCACCGTCAGGATACGGGAAACGCGAACTGACCAACCGGACATCTGCGCCTCTACAAGTCCTGCAAAAACACAGACCGGCAGCAGCAAATAAGCGTACTCTGCTGGAAACTCTAACATGCTATGCACAAATAGACAGCCCACTGCAGCCATCCCCAGGAAACTCTCCGCATCCTGAACTTTATAGGCGCGACTCGCCCCCCAATAAATCACCAGGCCAATCGTCGCTGTACCGATGACCCACCCATTCCAGAGCAGCAGGTCTAGAAACAAATTATGCGCATGTAAAGTCATGGGGGCATGAAGCGTCTCCCCCCCAGCCACAACAGTTTGTGCGACCCCTACCTGCCCCCATCCATACCCCCACAAAGGCATTTCAAACAGCGCCAAAAACAGCTGCTGCCAGATATCCAGTCGGGCGTTAGAGTCTAGGGACATCACCCTAAACTCCCCACCTATCAACAACAGAGCAAGAATTTCCCGAAGCAAGACAAACAGTAAAAGGTAGCAGACAGGAATAAAAATAATAAATACAACGGCGCGCCACCGGGACGTAAAGCAGATCGGTCGAACCAATACCCAGAATGCGATGAGGCCATAAATGACCCATGCGGTTCTGGACTGTGTCAACACAATGCCCATAAGAAGAAATACGGTAACGCCAGTAAACCCAGCAACAGAAATTAGCTTCCTGTTCCACAAATAGAAGCTGCAAACAAAGGAAAGCGAAAGGAATGTCGACAAGTTATTGGGCTGACTCAGATTGGCAACAACTCGCCCCCCCTGCGTTCCAGGTAGAGCCCATATACCAAGTGTTTCCAGTCCCAACCACTGATGCAGTGATATACCCGCACTGAGAATACCACCCAAGATAAATAAACAGGACAGAGCTACCGCCACATTGAGCAAACGAACTTTTGCGATGGAAAACCCTATGCTTAGCGCGACAGCCCCCCCAATTAAATATAATGAAGCCAACCAAGCATCAGACAGAAAAAAGACTTGACCGAAAAGCCCCTGCATCAAGGGCACTATTGCCAGCAACAGGATAACCACAACTGGAGCCGGAGCCTCGAGGCTACCCTTTTCCCAGAACACTACCCCAAGGAAAAAAACCAATAAGGCACAAGCAATCAGATAATCATGGTAGAAGGAAGTCCATGGGTAATAATGATCGCTAATCAGCCAGCCACACAGCGCAATCAGAAAAGAAAGAGCAAAGGAATATCTGCTTACTAAAGCCATACCCGAATCCATAAATAAAAAAGGCGGCCCAAAGGGGCCGCCCTTAAAACTACTTCGCTACTTGATCAGGAGCGGCAAGATCCCGGCAGGTACTTCGAAGGAACTGGGTTAGTTACACCCGGGCCACACTTCCAGTTGAAAATCTGCTCAGGCATCATGCTAACAGTAATCGCGTTACCGGCGCTATTAACAGGGGTGAGCTCAACGGTCTTGCCGTCGATCGCAGTATCACCGAAGCCCTGTGTAGTAACGGTAACCTTGCCATCTGCAGAGGTTGTAACAGCTGCGACATACTTCGTAGGTGCAGTGCCCGACACTTCACAGCCCCAGTTATCGGCCCCAGGCGCAGCGCTGGCATCACCGGACTGATATACCTCAGTAATAGTGGTGCGACACTGGCTCGCAGCCAGTACGACCTCAGACATTTTTGCGCGAATTGTGTAATCCTGATACGCCGGCAGCGCAACCGCCGCCAGAATACCGATGATCGCAACCACGATCATCAATTCAATAAGAGTAAAGCCCTGTTGCTTTTTCATTGTAACCGTCTCCATACAGACTGTTGTTTTTGGATGAATCCCGTGAGGAAATCGGGATTTACGATACTCGTAATGAGGCAAATCGCGCAAGTGTGAAAAGTTTCCACTTGTTGCAGTTTGAGAGGAAAGTCATACCAGACGTGAACAATTTTAGATCATAGTGACCATTTATCGATCAAACCACCAGGTGACTGACACAAATTGTCAGAAAGTGCACACCTCAATCAAAATGACATCCTTATGTAGGGCAGCAGTCGGAGTAATTTGCCTCCAAGCCCCCTCTTTCTAGCCACCTAAACAATCTGTTAACCAGATTTCCCCCTGTTCACAGCATTACATCGCCTTTATTGGGAATATTGGCGGGTACAAATATATTCGCTATATTGACTACCTTGCTGGTGGCACCGATTTTTATAGTTCTGCCGGCTACTTAAGGTCGGGACTTAAACAAAAAAGTTAAATTCAACTGGGCACGGTAACAACGAACTCCATGAGCAGCTCCCCTCTCAGTGGCCTGGCCAAACGGCTGGTTCAAGATAAAGCCTTCGATGAGGCAACAGCCCAATCCGCCATCAAAGCTGCCAAGCGTGAGGGACACAGCTTTGCTCAACATGTAGTAGAAGCTAAGTTGATCAAAAGCCGTGAGCTCGCCAATATTGCCTCGGTGGCCTTTGGCACCCCCCTGTTTGATCTTTCTAGTTACAATTTTGACCTGCTACCCAAAGGTATAGTTGATGAAAAACTGATCACAAAGCATTTCGCTCTTCCGCTATATAGACGTGGCAATCGGCTGTTTGTAGCGGTAGCAGATCCCACCAATCTGGCGGGGCTGGATGAGATCAATTTCAATACCGGCCTCAATACCGACGCGGTGCTGGTGGAAGCGGACAAGCTGGCGAAGGCCATTGAAAACTACCTGAACAACAGCGATGTAGGTGGTGGCCTTGAAGGACTGGATGACGAAGATTTAGACAGCCTGGATGTAGAGTCTGGGGATACCCGCCGCGAGGACGACAATGAACCGGGCGGAGATGAAGCCCCGGTTGTCCGTTTTGTGAACAAGGTACTATTGGACGCCATCAGAACTGGCGCTTCGGATATTCACTTCGAACCCTACGAGAAAATTTATCGGGTGCGGTTGCGTACCGACGGCATTCTGCACGAGGTAGCCCGCCCGCCGATTCAGCTGGCCACCCGTATCTCCGCGCGCCTAAAAGTGATGTCCAAGATGGATATTTCCGAGCGCCGTGTGCCACAGGATGGCCGGATCAAGATGAAGCTGTCCAAGACAAAAGCCATCGACTTCCGGGTAAACAGCTTGCCTACTCTCTGGGGGGAGAAGATCGTACTGCGGATTCTGGACCCCTCCTCTGCCAAACTGGGCATCGACGCCTTGGGTTATGAGGAATTCCAGAAAAAGATCTATATGGATGCCCTGGCACAACCCCAGGGTATGATTCTGGTCACTGGGCCTACGGGTTCCGGTAAAACAGTATCCCTTTATACCGGCCTGAATATTCTCAATACTCCGGAGCGCAATATTTCCACTGCGGAAGATCCAGTGGAGATCAACCTAGAGGGTGTCAACCAGGTCAACGTTTCCAATAAGGTGGGGCTGAACTTTGCGGAGGCCCTGCGCTCCTTCCTGCGGCAAGACCCGGATATCGTTATGGTGGGGGAGATCCGGGACCTTGAAACCGCAGAAATCGCGATCAAGGCGGCGCAAACCGGGCACTTGGTGCTGTCTACGCTACACACAAACTCAGCGCCCGAAACGCTCACTCGCTTGATGAACATGGGGGTACCCACCTTCAATATCGCGACTTCTGTCAGTGTGATTATTGCCCAGCGTCTGGCCCGACGACTGTGCGGTGAATGTAAAAAGCCTGCAGATCTGCCGGAAGAAATATTGAAAGAGGAAGGTTTCGATACCGTCACCATCCCCAAATCTGAATGGAAGATATACCAGCCGGTGGGTTGTGAACATTGCTCCAAAGGCTACAAAGGCCGCGTTGGTGTGTATGAAGTGGTTCGCATCACTGACGGAATTTCGCGCATTATAATGGAGGGCGGTAATTCCATTCAGATTGCTGACCAAGCCAAGAAAGAAGGCTTCAATAACCTGCGTATATCGGCCCTTCGCAAGGTGGTGATGGGCGTTACCAGCTTGGAAGAAGCCAACCGGGTAACAAAAGACTAACGGAATTTTCCAGAAGTACCTGCTTTCAGGTACCAATGCAGCCATATTCAGACAGATAAGAATTCGGGAATAACACCATGGCAAATGCCGCCGTCGCAACTGCTTATGTATTCAAGGGTGTGGATGCCAAAGGCAACCGGGTAGAAGGTGAAGTCACCGGAACAAACCCTACTCTAATCAAGGCTCAATTGCGCCGCCAGGGCATAATTGCCAACAAGGTACAGAAAAAGCCCAAACCGCTTTTTGGTGGCAAGAAAAAAATCAAACCCGGCGATATCGCGGTTTTTACGCGGCAGATGGCCACTATGATGAGAGCAGGGGTGCCGCTGGTACAGAGCTTTGAGATCGTGGCCGACGGCCTGGACAACGCCGGATTGAAAGATCTGATTTTCAAGGTTCGCGATGATGTCGCATCAGGTACTGCTTTCGCCGATGCTCTGCGCAGGCACCCGCTCTACTTTGACGATCTATTCTGTAACTTGGTGGCATCCGGTGAACAATCCGGTGCATTGGAAACCATGTTGGATCGGATCGCTACTTACAAGGAAAAAACCGAGTCACTCAAGGCCAAGATCAAGAAGGCCATGACTTATCCAATTGCGGTAGTAGTAGTCGCTGTTGTTGTAACCGCTATCTTGTTGGTAAAAGTAGTGCCCCAATTTGCGGAAACCTTCTCGAGTTTCGGCGCAGATCTTCCCGCCTTTACCCTATTCGTATTGAGTATTTCCGAATGGATGCAGGCCAACTGGTTTTTCGCACTCCTCGCTTTAGTTGTTGGTATCGGCGGCACACTAGAAGTCAAAAAACGCAATAAAAAGGTAGCCAATTTTTTCGACAAATTGATGCTTAAGCTTCCGATTCTCGGGCAGATCACCTACAACTCCATCGCCGCGCGCTATGCACGCACCCTCTCTACAACTTTTGCTGCAGGTGTACCACTAATCGATGCACTCAAATCTGTCGCTGGCGCTACCGGCAATGTGGTTTATGAACAGGCCACATTGAGAATCCGCGACGCAGTAGCTACCGGTATCCCATTGAACGGCGCCATGCGCAGCTCCGGCCTCTACCCTTCCATGCTTGTACAGATGGCAGCTATCGGTGAGGAATCCGGTGCGCTGGACGAAATGCTCGCTAAAGCCGCAGACTTCTACGAGGAGGCTGTAGACAACATGGTCGATAACCTGACTACATTACTGGAACCCATGATTATGGCGGTTTTGGGGGTTCTCGTTGGCGGACTGATGATTGCCATGTACCTCCCCATCTTCCAGCTCGGCAACGTGGTATAAAAGCCAGACAATACAATGCTTGAACATTTTTCTTCTCACCCAGCGCTGCTTTTATGCAGCGCTTTTGTTTTAGGCCTGCTAATCGGCAGCTTCCTCAACGTGGTCATTCACCGCCTCCCTATCATGATGGAGCGGGAATACCAGCGGGATTTCTACAGCTATTTTGAAAAGACGCCCTCCTTGGAGGAGCAGAAGCAGCTTTCCGAAACTTACAATTTGGTGTTGCCCCACTCCCACTGCCCCAAGTGCGAAAAGGTGATCAAACCGTGGGAAAACATCCCCATCATCAGTTACCTGCTGTTGCGCGGCCAATGCGGCCACTGTGGTACGCCGATTTCCAAGCGCTACCCGCTTGTGGAGCTGGTTACGGGGATTCTGACGGCGGTAGTTGTGTGGCAGCTGGGCTTTACCTGGCAAGCGCTGGCGGGGGTGTTTTTTACCTGGGCACTGGTGGCGCTGACGGGGATTGATTTCGACAAGCAGCTGCTGCCAGACAATATCACCCTGCCGCTGTTGTGGGCGGGGCTATTGATCAATATCTGGGGTGTGTTTGTTCCACTGAAGGATGCGGTGATAGGGGCAATTGTCGGCTACCTGTCCCTGTGGGCGGTGTTCCACCTGTTCAAGCTGGTGACCGGCAAGGAAGGCATGGGCGCGGGGGATTTCAAGATTCTGGCGGCGATCGGCGCTTGGTTTGGCTGGCAGTCGGTGCTGCTGGTGATTCCGCTGTCTGCAGCCGTTGGTGCCTTGGTGGGTATTACGTGGACGTTAATCTCCGGGCGCGACAAGAACCTCCCGATCGCTTTTGGGCCCTATCTGGCCGGTGCGGCATGGATCTCCATGCTGTGGGGCGAGCAGATTGTGGGCTGGTACTTCCGCATCTCCGGCCTGGGTGCCTGATACCGTGTTTATCGTGGGGCTGACAGGCGGTATCGGCAGTGGCAAGTCTGCTGCTGCCGCGCGTTTTCGGTCTCACGGGGTGAACGTGGTGGATGCGGACCGGGCGGCACGGGTGGTGGTTGAGCCCGGGCGGCCGGCGTTGGCCGCCATTGCGGAGCACTTTGGCCCCACCGTGATCCAGGCGGATGGCTCGCTCGACCGCGCGGCGCTGCGCAAGCTGGTATTCGATGATCCCACGGAGCGGCGTTGGCTGGAGCAGCTGACGCACCCACTGATCCGTGAAGAAATCGTTACCTCGCTGGCGGCCAGCCCGAAGACACACCCTGCCCCCTATTCGATTCTCGAGTCTCCGCTGCTGATCGAGTCCGGCCAGTCAGAACTGGTTCAGCGAGTCTGTGTGGTCGATCTGCCGGAGGCGATGCAGCTGGCGCGGGCCAGTGCGCGGGATAGCAACACCCTGGAGCAGATCCGCAAGATCATGGCCGCGCAATTAGCGCGAGCGGCGCGGTGTGCAAAGGCGGACGATATTCTGGATAATAGCGGCTCGCTTGAATCCCTTAATGCAAAGGTGGATGTACTTCACGCGAAGTATGTTCAGCTGGCTACGCAAACCTGATTGTTGTTATCCCCATGTCCGACGAATCCAACTCCGACCTCCCGACCGTCAACTGCCCTACCTGCAAGAAACCCATCGAGTGGAGTGACAAATATCCGCACCGCCCGTTCTGCAGCGAGCGCTGCAAGTTGATTGACCTGGGGGAGTGGGCCAGTGAAGGGCACAAGATTCCGGGGCAGCCGGTGTATGACGATGTGTTGAGTGACGATCTGGATCCTTCCAAGACTCGGCATTGAGAATCCCGGATTGCGCATTGCTTCATCCGGGCTTCGATGCTGGATACCGGCGTTCGCCGGTATGACGGACTTAGGGAGTTAATTTGCCAGCCACAAGCGGGCCTTCAGCCCCCACTTTGACGTCATACCAGAGGTCACCGAGCTTATCCTGCCCTCGCGGTCCACAATGGCCATGGTCGGTGTTACCCGCAAACCCCAGCTATTACTAAGTGCGCCGGTGGGGTCGTTGATGGTGCGGAATTTCAGCTGGTGCTTTTGCTGGTAAGCGGCCACTTCCTCCGCACTGCCCGATTGCAGGGCGATGGTGATGATCAGGTGCTGTTCGGACAGCTCGGATACCGCGGGGGAAACCGCGCGGCAGTAGCCGCACCAGGTGGCCCAGAAGTAGATCAGTACCGGGCCGCCTGCGGCCATGGCCTGCAGGTTTAGCGGCTGGCCGCTGATATCCGTCGCCGCCAGTTCTGGAGCTGCTCCCTTCGGCATATTGCGGCTGTGGTACCAGGACACGGCACTGACGACCACGGCGGCGAGCAGCAAAAATTTCGCCAGCGACCACAGCCACTTCACCCTACCACCTCGCCATTCAGCAACTGCAGGCCCATCACCTCGATCTCGCCGTTTACATAGCGCCACTGCAGGTTGAAACCGCACAGTGCCATACCGTAAATCCGCTCCGGGTCCGGTTGCTGGTAGGCGGGCTTGGGGTCCTGGGCCAGTACCTGTTGGATAAGTGCCGGCAGGTCGGTGCCCCAGTCGTCGCGGTAGTTTTGCGCGCGCTGCAGGATTTCTCCTGGGATGTTTACCGCGATGGATTCCGGTGCAGCTTCGGCGAGTTCGCTGCGGGCCCCGGCCACCGCATCCGCGTAGGGAATGTAGGGTTTGATATCGAGGATCGGTGTGCCGTCGAGCAGGTCGGCGCCGGCGACGATCAGTTCCACCTTGGGGGTCGTGCGCACTTCGATCAGGCGCACCACCGACAGGCCGATATTGTTGGGACGAAACGGCGAGCGGGTGGCGAAGACGCCGAGTTTTTTATTGCCGCCAAGGCGTGGGGGACGCACTTTGGCGGACCACTGGCCGGCCACTTCGTGAAATACCCAGGTGAGCCACAGGTGGCTGTGTTGCTCCAGGCCCACCACCGCTTCCGGGTCATTGAACGGCGGCAGCAGCTCGATGGATGCGCGACTGGCATCCGCCAGCAAGGGCTGGCGGGGGATGCCGAATTTCTCCTTGAAGCAGGAGTGGGTGATGGCGATGGGAACTATGGTCATCTATGCGTCATCCCGGGCTTGACCCGGGATCCAGTTGCGGGGTTAACGGATGGCTCTGTGCCAGTTTACTGGATGCCGGCATACGCCGGCATGACGACTGCAGTTAGATGCCACCCATGCACAGATATTTGATTTCCAGGTAGTCGTCGATGCCGTACTTGGAACCCTCGCGGCCGCTGCCGGATTCCTTGATGCCGCCAAAGGGTGCCATCTCGTTGGAGATGATGCCCTCGTTGATACCTACCATGCCGTATTCCAGCCCTTCCGCCACCCGCCAGATACGGCCGATATCGCGGGCATAGAAATAGGAGGCGAGGCCGAATTCGGTATCGTTGGCCATGCGGATGGCTTCTTCCTCGGTGTCGAATTTGAACAGGGGTGCCACCGGACCAAAGATCTCTTCCTTGAACAGGCGCATAGTGTCGTTTACGTCTGCCAGTACCGTGGGGGTAAAGAAGCACTCACCAAGGTCGCTGGGGCCGCCCTCGCTCAATGCTTTGGCGCCCTTGCCCATCGCATCTTCCACCAGTGCTTTTACATCGGCGACTGCGCCGGTATTGATCATGGGGCCGACTTCGGTGCCCGCATCAAAACCGTTGCCGACTTTCAGCGCTTTTACCGCGGCGGTGAATTTTTGCGAGAACTCCTCAAAGACGCCCGCCTGCACCAGGATGCGGTTGGCACACACACAGGTCTGACCGGCATTGCGGTATTTGCAGATGATGGCACCTTTTACGGCCGCGTCGATGTCCGCATCGTCGAACACGATAAACGGCGCGTTGCCGCCGAGTTCCATGGAAGTTTTCTTTACCGTGCCGGCACACTGGGCCTGCAGCTGTTTGCCCACTGCGGTGGAGCCGGTGAAGGTGAATTTACGTACCAGCGGGTTGGTGGTCATCTCGGTGCCGATTTCCCGCGAGCTTTTGCCCACCACCACGTTGAATACGCCCTTGGGCACACCGGCCTTTTCCGCCAACACAGCCATGGCCAGAGCGGAGAGCGGGGTTTCCGACGCGGGTTTGGAGATGAAGGTGCAGCCGGCGGCCAGTGCCGGGGCGACCTTGCGCGCGATCATGGCGCTGGGGAAATTCCACGGCGTGATGGAGGCGGTGACGCCCACAGGCTGCTTGATGACCACAAGGCGTTTGTCTTTGGAAGGCGGTGCAATCACGTCGCCGTAGGCACGCTTGGCTTCTTCCGCAAACCACTCGAGATAGTTGGCGCCGTAGACGATTTCGGTTTTGGCCTCACTGAGGGGTTTGCCCTGTTCTGCAGTGAGGATGGCAGCAAGGTCGTCGACGTTGTCGATGATGAGGTTGTACCAGTCCCGCAGGATTTTCGCGCGTTCCTTTACGGTGCGATCGCGCCAGGCGGGCCAGGCTTTGTCTGCGGACTCAATGGCGCGGCGGGTCTCAGTGGCGCCGCAGCTTGCAATGGTGGCGATGACTTCGCCGGTGGCGGGGTTGGTAACGTCGAGGGTGTTGCCGTTGTCGGCATCCACCCACTCGCCGTCTATGTAGGACTGTTTGCGCAGCAGGTCGGGGCTATTGAGGTTCAGCATAGTTCTGTCCTTATCGTTACCAGCAATTTCCGTGGCGGTACCGCTAGCCGGTGGTCTCTTGCAAGACACGGGCTAGGCGCCCCCCCTTTACCCATCCATGGGGGCTCGGCTGCGGCCGTCCAGGCCGCAGACGGCCTCGCAAGAGACCACCGGCTATCGGCACCTTCGCTTCAAATTTCGCAGTGCAAGAAGTCTAGCCGTGCGTGATATTGATCGCCTTTACTTCACGGGTATTGCACCGCCCTGCGCAAATCCGTTGCCTACTTTTTCTTTTTCACAAACTTCATCAGGCGGCGCTTGCGGGCTTTCTGGCGCTCGGTGAGTTTGTTTTTCTTGCCCTCATAGGGGTTTTTACCGGTGCGAAATTCGATCTTCACCGGGGTACCGTGCAGCTCCAGTGCCTGGCGGAAGGTTTTTTCCAGGTAGCGCACATAGTGGCCCGGCACTTCGTCGGTCTGGTTGCCGTGGATGACGATGATCGGTGGGTTCTTGCCGCCGGCGTGGGCGTAGCGCAGTTTGATGCGGTTGCCGTTGACCAGCGGTGGTTGGTGCTCACTGACCGCCCACTGCAGAATCCGCGTGAGGTGGTTGGTGGAGAGCTTGTCTGTCGCCGACTGATACGCAGCCTCGATGGACTGGTACAGGTTGCCGACGCCGGTGCCGTGCAGTGCGGAGATAAAGTGGATATCCGCAAAGTCCACAAAGCGCAGGCGGCGCTCCAGTTCGATCTTGATGAAGTCGCGGTGGTCCTGGTCGAGCCCGTCCCATTTGTTCAGCGCAACCACCAGCGCGCGGCCGGCCTGGATCACGCTGCCCATCAGGTGCAGGTCCTGGTCGACGAGGCCTTCACTGGCGTCGATCACCAATACCACTACGTTGGAATCTTCCACCGCCTGCAGGGTTTTGACGATGGAGAATTTTTCCACCGATTCCTTGACGTTCTTGCGGCGGCGAATGCCCGCGGTATCGATGATGGTGTACGGCTTGTCGTCGCGGGTGTAGTTGATGTACACACTGTCGCGGGTGGTACCGGGCTGGTCGAAGACCACCACGCGGTCTTCACCGAGCAGGCGGTTCACCAGGGTGGACTTGCCCACGTTGGGGCGGCCGACGATACCGATCTTGATACCCTTGGCTTCTTCCTGTTCTTCCTCTTCCTCCGGTGCCGGCAGGCCTTCGATCAGGCGCTCCATCAGGGTACGCACGCCGCGACCGTGGGTGGCGGTGGTGGGGAAGAGTTCGCCGATGCCGAGTTCATAAAACGGCGACAGCGCAATATCCGGATTAACCCCATCCACCTTGTTGGCGACGAGGATGGTGGGCTTGGAGCGCACGCGCAGGCGCTCGGCGATCATTTGATCCGCCGGGGTAAGGCCCGCGCGACAGTCCACCATGAACAGGACATAGTCCGCCTCTTCGATGGCCTGCATGGATTGCTGGGCCATGGCTGCGTCGATGCCCTCTTCCCCGCCACTGATACCACCGGTATCGACGAGGATCATTTTGCGGCCTTCAAACTCCGCTTCGCCGTATTTGCGGTCGCGGGTGAGGCCCGCGTAGTTGGCCACCAGCGCGTCGCGGGTTTTGGTGAGGCGGTTAAACAGGGTGGATTTGCCCACATTGGGGCGCCCGACCAGGGCGATTACAGGCAACATACTCGAAAATACTCAAAAACTGGCCTTTCGCCAGAAATACAAACGCCCGCGGAATGCGGGCGATGGTTTAAAACCAGTTCGGTTTTAATTACGTCATCCCGGTACCGGATCTAGTCCGGCATGACACAGCGACCCGGGATCCAGCTTCGAAGCCGGACACTGGATACCGGCATGCGCCGGGATGACGTAGTGTTAGCGCTCCAGGCGCAGTGCGACCAGTTCGCCGTCGTCAGACAGCGCAAACAGCAGGTCGCCATCCGCCAGCAGCGGAATACGCACCGGGTCGCGGTCGATCCGGGTACGGCCCACAAAGTGACCGGTGTTCGGGTCCAGCGCGTGGAGGTAACCGTCCAGGTCGCCAACCACCACCACATCACCGAAGTAGGCCGGGCCACTCAGCTCGCGGCGCAACAGTTCATTGTTGCTCCACTGGATCTGCCCATTACCCACATTGTAGGCGTGGACGCTGCCGTCGGCGCCGCTCAGGAATACCTGGCCGGCGCCTACGGTCACGCTGTGGTTGGTTGACGCGTCGCGCGCCCACAGGCCGCGGCCATCTTCACGGGACAGCGCAACCACGCGGCCCTGATAGCTGGCAGCAAACACCAGTTCACCGCGCACCAGCGGCGCGCCGTCGATATCCACTACCCGCTCGAGTTCCGCGGAACCCTGGGGAATGGCTACACGCTGTTCCCAGCGCTCAAGGCCATCGCTGGCGCTGAGCGCAACCAGCTTGCCGTTGTCGAGGCCGGCGAAGACCACACCGGCGGAAATCACCGGGCTGGCAGTGCCGCGCAGGGTCAGTACCGGCAGCGCGGTGTTGTGACGCCAGCGCTGTTCACCGGTGCTGGCATCCAGTCCCAGCAGTTTGCCGTCGACGGTCTGCACCACCACTACACCGGAACCCACCGCAGGAGTGGAAACCACCTCGCCGCTCAGCTGGGTGGCCCAGCGCTGGCTGCCATCGTTCAGATCAAGCGCCACCACACGACCGCGGTAATCCGCGACTACCGCCAGGCCGATGCCGACCCCAACGCCGCCACTGATGGACTGGTCGATATCCGTGCGCCACACCCGTTTGCCGGTAGCGCGGTCAAACGCGTAGACGTCGCCGTCGCTGTTGGCGGCGATCACCTTGCCGTCGATGATGCCGGGTTTCAGCATCGCGTAACGCAGGGCGTCAATATCGCCGATATTGTTCGACCACACTTCACGCAGCCGGACGCTCTCGTGAATTTCCGTCAGTTCAACGGGATCTGTGTCTTCCTTCTCATCGTTGGAAGCACAGGCTCCGAGTACCGCGGCCATGGCCACGGCAATTATCCGGTTAAGCGCCTTGTGAGTGCCGATCATTGCGCATCCTTCTCCATGTCTGCTTCGGTTGCCTTATTTGTCTCAGAGTCTGAGTCAGACTCTGACACCGGCTGCTCTTCCTGAGTTTCATTGGTTACTTCAGCGGCGCCACCCAGACTCTCGATCTTCAGGTCGAGCAGACGGGTGCTTGCAGCCTGCTCCGGCAGCATTGCTGCGCGGGCCTGGATATACGCGGCACGAGCTGCGTCGTTATCGCCCTGCTGTACCAGGATGTCACCGCGGGTTTCCGCGAACAGTGCAGTGAAGGCGGCGGGCACATCGCCCTCCAGCAGTTTCAGCGCCTCATTGGTTTCACCGCGAGCGGCCTTCACCGCCGCCAGACGGCGCTTGGCCAAATACTTCAGTGCATCATCGCCAGTGTTATCCAGCGCCCACTGCAGTTGCTTGGACGCTTCTTCCAAGTCATTTTTCTCGACCGCCAGTGCCGCCAGCTGCAGGGCAGCCTGGGAGGCATAAATGCGATTGGCAAAATCGTCTTTCAGTTCGCGCGCCAGGGACTGGGCGGTGGTCAGCTGTTTGTTGTCAGGCTGGCCATTGTTTGCGCTCACCGCTTCCACAAAACCCTGGTAAACATCGGAGGCCGCTTCCGCTTCCGCGCGCTGCTTGCCCTGCCACCACTGATAGCCAAAGTAGGCTGCCAGCGCCAGCACCACACCGGTGACGATGCCGGTGCCGTTTTCTTTCCACCAGCGCTTGATCGATTCGATCTGTTCTTCTTCGGTTAAATGGTCAGCCATTTCTTATTCGCCTTATTTTGAACGTCTAAATAGGGTAATTATTTGCATCAGGCCTGCAGAAGCTTCGGCAGATCTGCCAGCGCGACGGTCTGCTGCTCGGCATCCGCGCGCAGGGATTTAACGGTGACCTGCCCCGCTGCCGCTTCGTCTTCGCCAATGATCAACGCGTACTCCGCATTGCTCTTGTCGGCCTTTTTCATCTGGCTCTTGAAGCTGCCACCACCGCAGTGGGTCTGCAGCCGCAGCCACGGCAACTCGGTGCGAAGCCTCTCCGCCGCCGCCAGGGCTGCGGATTGTACATCACCTACCGCCACCAGATAGGCGTCTATCTGCTGGTCCAGGGTGTCGGGAAGCACCTGGAGGGTTTCCAACAACAGCACCAGGCGCTCGACACCGAGGCCGAAGCCCACTGCCGGGGTGGGCTTGCCGCCCATCTGCTCAACAAGACCATCGTAACGGCCGCCGGCACACACGGTACCCTGGGCGCCGAGGCTGTCGGTAACCCACTCGAACACGGTCTTGCCGTAGTAATCGAGGCCGCGCACCAGGCGCGGATTGACCTCGTAGGCCACGCCGGCGGCGTCGAGGAAGGCGCGCAGCTGGTAGAAATGCGCACGGGATTCGTCGTCGAGGAAGTCCAGCAGGCAGGGGGCATCCGCCAGCAGCGCCTGGGTATCCTGGTTTTTACTGTCGAGAATCCGCAGCGGGTTCTTGTCGAGGCGACGCTGGCTGTCTTCGTCCAGTTGGTCCTTGCGCGCAGACAGGTATTCCACCAGCGCGTCGCGGAACGCGGCGCGGCTCTCGCTGTTGCCGAGGGAATTAAGCTGCAGGGAGACGTGACCCGCCACGCCCAGCTGCTTCCACAGGCGCGCGGTCATCATCAGGATCTCGGCGTCGATATCCGGACCTTCGATGCCGAACACTTCCACCCCAAACTGGTGGAACTGGCGCAGGCGGCCCTTCTGCGGGCGCTCGTAACGGAACATGGGGCCGAAGTACCACAGACGCTGGGGCTGGATCAGCAGGCCGTTCTGGATCGCGGCGCGCACGGTGCCGGCGGTGCCTTCCGGGCGCAGGGTAACGCTGTCGCCGCCCTTGTCATCGAAGGTGTACATTTCCTTCTCGACGATGTCGGTGGCCTCGCCCACGGCGCGGGCAAACAGCTGCGTCGCTTCCAGGATCGGGGTGCGGATCTCGCTGTAGCCGTAGCGGGCAAACAGCTCGCTCAGGGTACTTTCCACGTACTGCCACACCGGCGATTGGGTGGGCTGCAGGTCGTTCATGCCGCGGATGGCGCGAAGTTCTTTCAACGGTAGTCCTTAACGTTTTGCAATCGTCATACCGGCGCAGGCCGGTTTCCAGTTCCGAGGCTGGATCCCGGATCAAGTCCGGGATGACGGGATATCTAAATTACTCGGTGGTTTCGCGGGCGATGATGCTCGCTTCCTGGGCCGCCTTGGCCGCCGCCTTTTCGCGGATCAGTTTTTCCAGGTCATCCACCAGGTTGTCGTTCTTGAATTTGCGGTCCGGCTGGCCATCGACATAGATCGCGTGGCTCGGGGTGCCGCCGGCGAGGCCGATATCCGCCTCTTTCGCTTCACCCGGGCCGTTGACGATACAACCGATCACCGCAACATCCAGCGGCGTGGTGATATCTTCCAGGCGGGTCTCCAGCTCGTTCATGGTTTTCACCACGTCGAAGTTCTGGCGCGAGCAGCTGGGGCAGGCAATAAAGTTGATGCCCTTGGTGCGCAGGCGCAGGCTTTTCAGCAGATCCCAGCCGACCTTCACTTCTTCCACCGGATCGGCCGCCAGGGATACCCGCAGGGTATCGCCAATGCCGTCCAGCAGTAGCGCGCCGAGGCCGATGGCGGATTTCACCGTACCCGCGCGCAGGCCGCCGGCCTCGGTGATGCCGAGGTGCAGCGGCTGATCGATCTGGGCGGCGAGTTTGCGGTAAGCGGCAGTGGCCATGAAGATGTCGGAGGCCTTCACGCTTACCTTGAAGTTCTGGAAATCCAGGCTGTCGAGGATGTCCACGTGGCGCAGGGCGGATTCCACCAGCGCGTCCGGGGTGGGCTCGCCGTATTTCTTCTGCAGATCCTTTTCCAGGGAACCGGCGTTGACGCCGATACGGATCGGAATATTCAGATCCCGCGCCTTGTCCACCACCGCGCGGATGCGGTGTTCGCGGCCGATGTTGCCCGGATTGATACGCAGGCAGTCCACACCCAGGTCCGCGACCCGCAGCGCGATGCGGTAGTCAAAGTGGATGTCCGCCACCAGCGGCACGTTTACCAGCTTCTTGATCTCGCCGAAGGCCTCGGCGGCATCCATGGAGGGCACGGAAACCCGCACGATATCCGCACCGGCCTTCTCCAGCCGCTGGATCTGGTCCACGGTGGCGGCCACATCGCAGGTTTCGGTGTTGGTCATGCTCTGCACGGAGATGGGGGCACCGCCACCGACCGGCACATTGCCCACCATGATCTGGCGTGACACGCGG
Source organism: Microbulbifer pacificus (assembly GCF_033723955.1). NCBI lineage: Bacteria > Pseudomonadati > Pseudomonadota > Gammaproteobacteria > Cellvibrionales > Microbulbiferaceae > Microbulbifer > Microbulbifer pacificus. The sequence goes on from NZ_CP137555.1 coordinate 1,007,426, forward strand.
CGAACTATGGGTGACTCGAACTGCATAACAGAACCTGCGTTGGCTATTGAGCGGGTAATACGAATGACAAAAAACGGGGAGGATTATAGAGAGAATGGGCGCAAACCTACAGAGGCTGCGCCCTTACAGGCAGATCACGGCAAATTGCGATCAACCACCCACGCTGAGCTTGCGGGTGCGGCGATTGCCCTGGGGGGCGCTGTCGACCACCTCACCATTGAATGTAACCGTCGCGGCCGCAGCGTTACCCAGCATCAGACTGAACGGTCCGCGACCATCCAGCTCCACCCGGGAGCCCGCAGGCTGCAGCTTGGAGATCATCTTGTAACCGGTGGCATCGGACACCTCGAGCCAGGATTCCTCGTCAAAGGAAATTACCAGCTGCGGCGCCGCAACGGCGCTTGCAGTCGGATTGCCGGCTGACTGGCCTTGTGGCTGAGTTTCTGGCTGAGCAGGGCGAGCCTGAACAGCTGCCGCGGGCGCTGCCACCGACGGCGCCGCAACCTGCTCCTCAACGGGAGTTTCTTCAGTAACGGCAACAGCGGCGCTCGCGACTGAAGAGTCCGCACCAGAGCCCTCACCGAGGTCATCCCCATAGCCAGCGACCAGGTCACCGGTTTCGGCAATTTCGGCATCGGTTTCCAGCGCATCATTTAAGCCCGCATCTTCACCGGTCAAAACTGAGCCCGCATCGCCCGCCTCTAAGGAAGCCGCGTCGGACGCTGCCAGGGAAACATCGGCTTCAGCGGTATCGGCCTGCGCACCGTAACTCGACGTTGCCCCCTGTAATTCACTGGTGTCAGCGCCCTGCGTGTCGATACGCACCAACTGGCTGGCACCACCGGACTGCTGATCCATCCACCAGTAACCGCCGGCGGCGGCAACGGCGAGCATCAGCACCATCGGCATGAACAATGAACCGCCCTGCTTTTCCCCGCGACTGGCCATCACGGTACCCACGGGGGCGCGATCGAAAACCTTGGAGGCCTCTGCCGGCACCTGCTGCACGAAGGCTTCCATCACTGCCGCGTTATCCAGCCCCAGCTCCTTGCACAGGTTGCGGATATAACCGCGCACGTAAGTGACGCCGGCAAAGCGCTCGAAGGCATCCTGCTCCAGGGCCTCGAGTTTGTCCGGGGTCATGCACAGGCGGCGCGCCAGTTCGTCACTGGTGAGACCCGCTTTTTCGCGGGCCGCCCTGAGGATGGCACCAACGGTGTTCGCGGACGCTTCGGGAGAAATGGAAACCACTTGGTCTGAAACCTGGTGTGAGATCTGGTTACTGCTGCTCATTTTCGGCCGTCATCTGCTGGTATTTCAGCGTTTCCGCTGAATAGGGAAAGAGATTTTTCAGCGCCAGGGCGTAGCTCCTTTCCTTGTCCCGATTGCCGAAGATTTTTTCAATGCGAATCCCCAACCATAGGGATTGCGGGATCTGCCGGTTCTTTTCATTGAAACGGTCGAGATACTGTTTTGCCTGGGCGTACTCGCCCTTCTCGAATTTGAGTTCCGCCAGCTCCAGCTGGGCCATGGGCATATTCGGGCTGAGCGCGAGCGCCTTCTTGAAGGCCTCCTCGGCGGCGTCGTTCTCGTGCAACCGCAGCTCGGCGCGGCCGAGGTTGGCGAGCGCGTAGGAACGGCGGTTGTAGGTCAGGTCCTCGGATGCCACCAGGAACTGCTCCTTCGCCTCGCGGTAGCGTTCCTGCTGATACAGGAAGGCCCCGTAATTCACCCGTGCCATGGAAAACTTGCTGTCGTAGCGCAGCGCTTTTTTGAAATGGGACTCCGCCACCGCCTTTTCATTGTCGGCCTGATACAGCAGTGCCAGACCATGGTGGGCTTGCGGATCCTTCGGCCCCAGCTTCAGCGCTTCCTGGAAATGATGCCGGGCCAATTCCCGGTTATCACTGCCGCTCTGCAGATAGCGCAGACCGAGCTGGATATGGGTTTCCCGCGCCTTGTCGAGATCCACCGACTTGCTGGGCCCGGAGGAAACACAGCCGCCCAACAGCAGAGTCAGGAAGAGACCGGCGAACACCGCCGGACTGGAAATTCTTGCAAACACGAGCTTCACCTTGTCGTTATCGGGGTGCGTTTGTACAGCCAGTTGCACCAACCGAGACGTCGGTGAGGATCAGGCCTGTCCGACGATCCGCACCGGGCGTTCCGCGTTGCGGTAGCGCTCCGAGCGACGGGTGCGATCGTTTACCTGACCGGCCAGCTGACCACAGGCCGCGGCGATATCATCGCCCCGGGTGGTACGCACGGTTACGGTATAGCCTTTGTCCAACAAAATCTGCTGAAAACGTCGCAAAGCGTTATTGCTGACCCGCTGATAGTCGGACAGTTCGAACGGATTGAAGGGTATCAGATTTATCTTTACCGGCACATCACGCAACAGCTCGCCCAATTGTTCGGCGTGCTCCGGGCGATCGTTCACGTCCCGGATCATGGTGTACTCGATGGTCATCTTGCGATGATTGTCCGGCATGCTCTCGATATAGCGCTTGGCGCTGTCGAGCAACATGGCGATGGGGTACTTCTTGTTGATCGGCACCAGCTCGTTGCGCAGCTCATCGTTGGGCGCGTGCAGCGAAATGGCCAGGCTGACATCGGTCACTTCTGCCAGACGATCCAGTGCCGGCACTACACCGGAGGTGCTCAGGGTTACCCGACGCTTGGAGATGCCATAGGCATTGTCTTCCATCATCAGGTTCATCGCGTCGACCACGTTGTCGAAGTTGAGCAGGGGCTCGCCCATACCCATCATCACCACGTTGGTCACCTTGCGCGGCCCTTTCGGCTGCAACTGGCCGAAGGACTTACACGCGATCCACACCTGGCCGATGATCTCGGCCGCGGTCAGGTCGCGGTTGAACCCCTGTTTGCCGGTGGCGCAGAAGCTGCAGTCGAGGGAACAACCCACCTGGGAGGACACGCACAGGGTGCCGCGCTCGCCATCGGGGATAAATACGGTCTCGATCACATTGCCGCCGGTGACTTCGATCAGCCACTTGCGGGTGCCGTCGGCGGAGTCCATCTGTTTCAGGACTTTGGGGGCACGGATCTCGGCCACTTCCGCCAGCTTCGCGCGCAGCGCCTTGCTGACGTTGGTCATCTGCTCGAAATCGTCCGCGCCGTTCTGGTGAATCCACTTCAGCACCTGTACCGCGCGAAAACGCTTCTCGCCGAGACCGTCAAAGAAATCCGCGAGCTTGTCCACGGACAGCCCCAGCAGGTTCACTTTTTCGGTTTGTTCGGTAGCAGCTTGCACTACTTGTACGTCGCTCATGGATTCACCTTGCATCGACATCGATGCGGAATAAGTGGGGTTTCACCGCGCAGGCACCCTTAGCCAGGGCCTGCGCGGTGAGCACGCAGCTAAATCGGGGGATTAGCGCGCGCAGATTTCTTCTGCAGAGAAGAAGTAGCTCACTTCGCGCTCGGCGGAAGTGGTGGAGTCGGAACCATGTACCGCGTTGGCGTCGATGCTGTCAGCAAAGTCCGCGCGGATGGTGCCGGCTTCGGCTTCTTTCGGGTTGGTTGCGCCCATCAGGTCGCGGTTAGCCTTAACAGCGTTCTCACCTTCCAGAACCTGTACAACAACCGGGCCGGAAGTCATGAAATCTACCAGATCCTTGAAGAAAGGACGCTCTTTGTGCTCGGCGTAGAAGCCTTCGGCTTTCTCGCGGGACAGCTGAACCATTTTCATGGCAACAATGCTCAGACCGGCTTTCTCAAAGCGGCTCTCGATTTCGCCGATTACGTTCTTGGCTACTGCATCTGGCTTGATGATGGACAGAGTACGTTCCAGGGCCATGGTTTTCTCCAATTTCAGGTTTTATGACAATTGCGTTTGCTATAGATACGAAAAGAGCAACCGGAGTTGCTCTTCCCTGAATTCTCTTCGCGGCGAATTGATGATTATTTAACCAATCTCGATTCGCGGAGCGCGGATTATACGCGTAGTGGGGTGAAGTTTGTACTGCAGATGTGACTATTCGTTTTCTTCGATCCAGGCCGCCTGAATGGCCTCCAGGATCTTCTCGCCACAGCGCTCGGGGTCGTCGTTGAAGTCCGGCAGGTCCATCACCCATTTGCGCAGGTCGACGAAGTTGACCGCAAGCGGGTCTACGTCCGGGTAGTTGTCGGCAAGTTCGATGGCAATATCGTGAATATCCGTCCACTTCATGGTCAAACCCTCGTGCTAATTCCGTTTAGTGGCGCTTAATGGCGCTCGGAAACCTGGTTGATGGTGTATTTGGGAATCTCCACCACCAGATCCTCGTCCTCCACCACCGCCTGACAGGACAGACGGGACTCCGGCTCCAGGCCCCAGGCCTTGTCCAGCAGGTCCTCTTCCAGCTCGTCCGGCTCAGCCAGCGAGTCAAAGCCCTCGCGCACGATCACGTGACAGGTAGTGCAGGCACAGGACTTCTCGCAGGCGTGCTCGATTTCGACACCGTTTTGCAGCGCCGCGTCACACACCGTGATGCCCGGCTCCACTTCAATGACCTTGCCTTCCGGGCACAGCTCCGGATGCGGCAGGAAAACAATCTTCGGCATAACTCAAACTCTCACTCAGTGACCGCCCTCAGGGCTTGTCGAATGGCCCTCTCAGGGCTTATCAAATTCATCCAGGCTGTGGCCCTGCATGGCGCGCTTGATGGACTTGTCCATACGGCGGGCGGCATAGGGCTCGGACAGCGTATTCAGTTCTTCGATACGGCTGCGGATCTCTTCCGGGGTACCGCCGTTGTGCGCCAGGCGCAGCGCCTCCATGGCCCGCTCCAGCTCGCCGAGCTCGCTCTCGTCCAGCAGTTCCGCGCCGTCCTCCCGCAGTGCCACCAGCATTGCCTCCAGGGTGCGCTCCGCCTCCACCTGGGCCTCGCGCAGGGCGCGCGCGGCAATGTCTTCCGCGGCGTTGGCGTAGGAGTCCTGCAACATGCGGGTGATATCGGTATCCTCAAGGCCGTAGGACGGCTTGACGGTGATTTCCGCAGCGACACCGCTGCTTTTCTCCACTGCACTGACCGCCAGCAGGCCATCCGCATCCACCTGGAAGGTCACGCGGATATGCGCCGCACCCGCCACCATCGGCGGGATACCGCGCAGCTCAAAGCGCGCCAGCGAACGGCAGTCTTTTACCAGCTCCCGCTCGCCCTGCACCACGTGGATCGCCATGGCGGTCTGGCCGTCCTTGAAGGTAGTGAATTCCTGGGCCTTGGCCACGGGAATGGTGGTATTGCGGTGGATCAGTTTTTCCGTGAGCCCACCCATGGTTTCGATACCGAGGGACAGGGGTATCACGTCCAGCAACAGCAGGTCCTCGCGGGACTTGTTGCCCACCAGCACGTCCGCCTGGATCGCGGCACCGATGGCGACCACCTGGTCGGGATCGATATCCGCGTGGGGCTCGCGCCCGAAAAACTCCTGCACCGTCTCGCGCACCCGCAGGGTTCTGGTAGAGCCACCCACCAGCACCACCTCTTCAACGTGTTGCGCGTCGAGGTCGGCATCCCGCAGTGCGCGCTTGCACGCGCGCAGGGTTTTGCTGATCAGCGGATCGATCAGCTCGGCGAGCTTATCGCGGGTCAGCGTGCCGGACCAGTTGCCAAAGGCCAGCGGCACCGAAGTCTCGCCAGCCAGCGCCTCTTTTGCCGCGCAGGCAAGGTTCAGCAGCTGGCGCTGGGTAGCCGCATCCAGATCGGTTCCGAGGCCAGCTTCCAAAGCCACCCACTCCGCCACCGCGCGGTCGAAGTCATCGCCTCCGAGGGCGCTGTCACCACCGGTAGAGAGAACCTCAAACACACCCTTGGACAGGCGCAGGATGGAAATATCGAAGGTACCGCCACCGAGGTCGTACACCGCGATGGTCTTGTCCGCCACATCGCCACCCTGGTCAGACTTGTCGAGGCCGTAGGCCACCGCCGCGGCGGTGGGCTCGTTCAGCAGGCGCAGCACCTTGAGACCCGCCAGCCTGGCGGCGTCCTTGGTGGCCTGGCGTTGGGCTTCGTCGAAATAGGCGGGCACGGTGATCACCGCGCCGTCGAGCGGTCCGCCGAGGGAGTCCGCCCCGCGCTCGGCCAGCACCTTGAGAATCTCCGCGGAAACCTGCACCGGGTTGACCGCACCGGCCACGGTCTCGATCGCCGGCATGCCCCCATTGTCAGTGGCGAATTTGTAGGGCAACTGGTCGCCGAAATTTTTGATATCGGCGAGACCGCGCCCCATAAAGCGCTTGATGGAAATCAGGGTGTTGTAGGGGTCGTCACCGGCAGCGGCGCGCGCGCCGTAGCCCACTTCCACGCCGCCTTCGCTGTAGCGAACCGCGGAGGGCAGGATCACGCGACCGTCTGCAGCCGGCAGGGCTTCCGCGGTGCCACTGCGCACCGTGGCCACCAGGGAGTTGGTGGTGCCGAGGTCGATACCTACTGCGCGCTTGCGCTGGTGCGGTTCGGGGGTCTGGCCGGGTTCGGAAATCTGCAGTAGTGCCATAGTTCTATAAAAATGTTTTCGATAACTTGAGTGCGTTCAGTCGCGAGGAATTCGTTCAGTCCAGAAGCTCTTCTTCGAGCACGTCGATCTGCCGGCGCAGCTTGGCGAGAAACTGCATCTTGAGTAGCGCGGACTTCGCGTGCTCCAACTCCTGGCTTTTCAGGCCTGTGGAAAACGCCTGCTCCTGAATGCGGAACAGGTCTGCAGCATCGCTGCCCAGCTCATCCAGCTCCAGTTCCGGGTTGGCGGCATCGCGCACTTCTTCCAAACGCTCGCGCAGAATCATCTGCTGCATCAGGAATTCGCCGTCGGCAGTGGTCTGCTCGGGATGGATCTCGACACCGGCCAACTGCAGCAGGTATTGCGCGCGGGCCACCGGGTCCTTGAGGGTATTGTTGGCCTCGTTGATCTGCGCCGCGTACTGCATGGACAGCATCTGCTCGCGATCGGATTTGGCGGCGAAGCGGTCCGGGTGAAACTCCTGCTGCAACTCGCGGTAGCGCCTGGTCAGCAACTGTCGGTCCACCTCGTAGGCCACCGGCAGACCGAAAATTTCAAAGTGGTTCTGCTGCAGTTTCATAAAGAAAGCTTCATGTGAGTTCGCCGAAGGCTTTATAACAAAAAGGCCGGCATGCACTCGGGCATCCGGCCTTCTGCTGCCAGAAAAATCTCCCCGTTTACACGTGGAAACTTTCGCCGCAGCCGCACTCGTTCTTCACGTTCGGGTTTTTGAAGGCAAAGCCCTCGTTCAACCCTTCCTTGACGAAATCCAGCTCGGTGCCGTCGAGGTAAGCGAGGCTTTTCGGGTCTACCACCAGCTTTACACCGCCGGCTTCAAACACTTCATCTTCCGCCTCGGCGTGGTCGACAAACTCCAGTACATAAGCCATACCGGAGCAGCCGGCGGTCTTCACACCGACGCGAATTCCGATGCCCTTGCCGCGACTGGCCAGTTGTTTGGCAACGTGTGCCTGGGCCGCTTCGGTCATGGTAATGGCCATGTGCTCTGCTACTCCTTACCGCCTGATAACTTTGGATGGGTCCGCGCTTAACCCGCGGACTCTTCCACCTGCTCACCGCGTTTTTCGCGGATATTGCGCACCGCCGCCTTGATGGCGTCTTCCGCCAGAACGGAACAGTGGATTTTCACCGGCGGAAGCGCCAGTTCTTCGGCGATCTGGGTGTTCTTGATCTGCACCGCCTCGTCCAGGGTCTTGCCCTTCACCCACTCGGTAAGCAGGGAGCTGGAGGCGATGGCGGAACCGCAGCCGTAGGTTTTGAACTTGGCATCTTCGATGATGCCGGCATCGTTCACCTGGATCTGCAGACGCATCACGTCACCACAAGCCGGTGCACCGACCATGCCGGTACCCACGTTATCCGCTTTGTCGTCCATGCGGCCGACATTGCGGGGGTGTTCATAGTGGTCAATTACTTTATCGCTATAGGCCATGACTGTACCCTCTCAATTCGTTTCCAATGCCGCCCCGGGCAGCGATTAGTGTGCTGCCCATTCGATGGTGCTGAGATCAACACCATCCTTGTACATGTCCCAGAGCGGGGACAGCTCGCGCAGTTTTTCCACCGCCTTCCTTACTTCTTGGGCCGCAGTATCCACGTCCTGTTCCGTGGTAAAACGACCAAAACTGAAGCGCAGGGAGCTGTGAGCCAGCTCGTCGTTCACACCCAGCGCGCGCAGCACATAGCTGGGCTCGAGGCTGGCGGAAGTACAGGCGGAACCGGAGGAGATCGCGAGATCCTTCAGGGACATGATCAGGCTCTCACCCTCAACAAACGCGAAGCTCACGTTCAGGTTGCCCGGTACACGATGCTCCATCGAGCCGTTGATGTGCACCTCTTCCATATCGCTGATCTGACTCCAGAAGCGCTCGCGCAGGGCGATCAGGCGCTTGGCCTCTTCCGCCATCTCTTCCTTGGCGATACGGAAGGCTTCGCCCATGCCCACAATCTGGTGGGTGGGCAGGGTACCGGAACGCATGCCGCGCTCGTGACCACCGCCGTGCATCTGGGCTTCAATACGTACGCGCGGCTTGCGGCGCACATACAGGGCACCAATACCCTTGGGGCCGTAAATCTTGTGCGCGGAGAAGGACATCAGGTCGACCTTGGTGTTTTCCAGGTCAATGTCGATCTTGCCGGCGCTCTGGGCCGCGTCCACATGGAAAATGACTTTGTTCGCGCGGCACAGCTCGCCGATCGCTGCGATGTCATTGATCACGCCAATCTCGTTGTTGACGTGCATCAGGCTGACCAGGATGGTGTCTTCACGCAGCGCTTCCGCCACCTGCTCCGGGTAGACGATGCCGTCTTCCTTCGGGTTCAGGTAGGTGACCTCAAAGCCTTCACGCTCCAGCTGGCGGCAGGTGTCGAGCACCGCTTTGTGCTCGATCTTGGAGGTGATGATGTGCTTGCCCTTGCCCTGGTAGAAGTGGGCGGCACCCTTGATGGCGAGGTTGTCGGACTCGGTGGCACCGCTGGTCCACACGATTTCACGCGGATCGGCGTTGACCAGTTCCGCTACCTGGCGGCGCGCATCTTCCACCGCTTCCTCGGCCTTCCAGCCGAACAGGTGAGAGCGGGATGCCGGGTTGCCGAAGTTGCCGTCCATGGTCAACTGCTCCGCCATTTTACTGGCGACGCGCGGGTCTACCGGGCAGGTTGCCGAATAATCCAGGTAAATGGGAAGCTTCATAGTCTCTGGTCTCCACTCGCCGGTTACTGCCGGCGCCATACTGCTGTCACTTGCTGCTTTTACTGTCTGAAAAGCGCCTATCAGTGCCCAAGGCCTGATCGGGCGGCCGGCACATTACTGCAAGCCACCAATAATCGCTACTTTCTGTTCAATCATTCCGTCCGCGCCGCTGCGGCAATCCTGACGGCGGGCTACCTCCTGCACCTCGGAACGCTCAACCAGGTCTGCTAGGCTGATGCCGTTCAGGAAGCTGTGAATCTGGCGACTGAGATCCGTCCACAAATAATGGGTGAGGCACTGTTCGCCCCCGGAACAGTCGCTGTTGCCGCCACAGCTGGTGGCGTCGACGGATTCGTTGACCGCATCGATGATTTCCGCCACACAGATTTCAGCACCGGGCCGCGCCAGGCGGTAACCACCACCGGGGCCGCGCACACTGGAAACCAGGCCGGACTGGCGCAAACGGGAGAACAGCTGCTCTAGATAAGACAGGGAAATATCCTGGCGCTTGGAAATATCCGCCAGGCTGATGGGGCCGCGCTCCGCGTGCAACGCCAGGTCGAGCATGGCTGTGACCGCATACCGCCCTTTAGTTGTCAAACGCATATCCCCTCCTGTCGCTCCGGCTCGCGGGTCGTTTAACGACCTCTCGCGGACTATAGACCCGAGCCAGCACCACTGAATCGGGGCGCGAGTATGAAATAACCCACTACCGTGGTCAAGTATATAGCCGAGCAAACTGGTCGGGTATTTGACGGGAGGTTATACCGATTGGTTATCCAAGCCCTGTTCGAGGGCATATAACCCTCGAACGCCGCCCCTACCCGTGAAACTTGCCCCGGATATCAGTCCGGGCGCCCCTGGCCGCCGGAGCGGTGAATATGGTTCTGGATCGCGGTCAGCATGCCGCGCAGGATCCCCAGTTCCATATCGTCCGGACGCACTCGACTGAACAGTCGACGCAGGCGGGTCATGGTCTGACGGGGATTATCGGGGTCGATAAAGCCGAGCTCGCCCAGCGCTACCTGCAGATGCTCGTAGTAGAGCTCCATATCTGACGCTTTGGCCGGCGGGCGGTCCCAGTCGGAGTAGCTGAGCGGCTCACCGCGCTCTGCATCCAGCGCGGCCATGCGCGCCTCGTACACCAGCACCTGCACCGCGGTGGCGAGGTTCAGCGAGCTGTACTCGGGGTTCGACGGGATATGCACATGGAAATTGCACGCCTGCAGCTCTTCATTGGTAAGCCCGCGGTCCTCGCGGCCGAACACCAGCGCCACCGGATGGGTTTTCGCCTCCGCCACCGCGCGCACGCCACACTCCCGCGGGGTCAGCAGTGGCCAGGGGATACGGCGCTCGCGGGCGCTGGTGGCCACCACCAGGCCGCAATCCGCCACCGCCTCTTCCAGGGTCTCCACGACCACCGCGCTGTCGAGCAACTCGGCGGCACCGGCGGCCCGCCACACCGCATTGGCGGCGGGGAACTCCCGCGGCTGCACCAGATAGAGCTGGCTCAGGCCCATATTCTTGAGTGCGCGCGCAGCGCCGCCGATATTGCCCGGGTGGGCGCTGTTCACCAGCACCACGCGGATATTGCCCAGCGCGTCGAGCGCAGACTGGGAGGCGGTGGAAGTTGCGGTTTCTGAGGGAGAGGTCGCCATGGAGATCACCGGGTACTGGGTAGGACTATCGAATGTCGGGATTTGATACAGGAAGTGCCGAACACCGAGCCTACACTTGCGTGTTACAAAACGGGCGCGGAGTGTAGCAAAATTGCACAGGAATCCCTACAATCGCGCCCGCCCGGCCAGCCCGGTGCTGCTTTTTTAGAATCCACTAACTGATCGCGGAATTCCTATGGAACCCATGCTGAATATTGCCCTGCGCGCGGCGCGCAAGGCCGGTGAACTGATTGAACGTGCCTGGGAGCGCGGCGACCTGATGAAGTTTGAAGAGAAGGGTCGCAACGATTACGTGACAGAAGTGGATCGCGCCAGCGAGCAGGAGATCATCTATCACCTGCGCAAGGCATTCCCCAAACACAGTATTCGCGGTGAGGAGAGCGGCCTGCAGGAAGGCGCCGAGCCGGAATACGAGTGGATCATCGACCCGCTGGACGGCACCACCAACTTTATCCACGGCTGCCCGCATTTCGCCATTTCCATCGCCTGCCGCTACCGCGGCCAGATCGAACACGCGGTCGTACTCGACCCGATCAAACGCGAGGAATTCACCGCGAGCCGCGGCCGCGGCGCCGCGCTCAATGGCCGTCGCATCCGCGTATCCAACCGCCAGGGCCTCAATGGCGCACTGATCGGTACCGGCATCCCGTTTAACGGTCACTCGTTGGAAAACATCGACCCCTATCTCGCGGCGCTGAAAGAAATCGCCGGCCAGACCGCCGGTATCCGCCGCCCCGGCGCCGCTGCGCTGGACCTGGCCTATGTGGCCGCAGGCCGCTTCGACGGTTTCTGGGAAATGTATCTGAACACCTGGGACATCGCCGCGGGATCCCTGCTGGTGAAGGAAGCCGGCGGCCTGATCAGCGACTTCCGCGGTGGCAACGACTATCTGGACACCGGCAACCTGGTGTGCGCCACACCGAAGACCTTCAAGCCGCTGCTGCAGATCGTGGGCAAGCACCTCGGCAAGATCCGCTGAGCCATACGCTCCGCTTGCTCGCAGTGAACCGGCCGCAGGGCCGGTTCAGCTCTCCAGTTCAAGCTGGGACAGTTCAGACCTATTGAGGTCCCGACGCGCCAGCCCGGCCTTTTCCGCCAACCGCTCTCTTCTTTTTTCACCGGCTTCTGCCAACAAATCCTCAAGCGGTTGCGGCCGCCCAATGTAGTACCCCTGCACCAGATCCACACCGATTCTGTTCAGCCTGTCCGCGGTGGCTGCGTCCTCCACGTATTCGGCAATGGTGCGCGCCTTCAGGCGATGGGCCACCTGGTTGATGGACTCTACGATCATCAGGTCGACAAAGTTCGACTCCACCTGCCGCACAAAACTGCCATCGATCTTGATGTAGTCGATGGCAAACGCCTTCAGGTAATTGAAGGAACTGAGGCCGTTGCCGAAATCGTCCAGCGCCACCTTGCAGCCCATTTCCCGCAGCGTCTCCACGAACTGGCTGGCGCTCTCCATCTGGTTGACCATGGCAGTTTCGGTAATTTCGATACCCAGGCGATCGACAGGCAGCGCCGAATTTTCCAGTAATGCGAACAGTCGCTGCTGGAAGGCACTGTCACCAATGGCTTCCGCAGACAGGTTCATGGCAAAGCTCAGGCCACTCTGCGCCACCGCCCGCACCTGCTCGCGCAGGAATTCATTCATCACCCAGTTGTCCACCTGCAGCATCAATCCGTAGCGCTCGGCGGCGGGAATAAAGGCACCGGGTGGAATCAGGGTGCCGTCCGCATCCACCATGCGCACCAGCAACTCGTAATGGCTGATATTTTTCGGAGCATCGGCACTGGCGATGGGCTGTGCGAACAGGCGCAGACGGTTTTCATCCAGCGCCTCGCGAATGCGCGATGCCATATGGATTTCCCGATGCTGCTCGGCGGCGGCACTACTGTCGGCCTCGTAAAGCATCACCACACCGCGCCCGGCGTGCTTCGCGGAATAACAGGCCACGTCCGCCTGGCTCATCAGGTCCGCAATCTGGTTGTTGTCACGGCGGACCTCCGTCACCCCCACACTGGCCCCTACATCGAAAATACGTCCGCCCCAGGGAAAACGCAGCGCGGCAATTTTCCGCACCAGTTGCTCGCAGCGTCGCCGCCCCTGCTCCTTGTTACAATCCCGCAGCAGAATGCCGAATTCGTCGCCACCGAGGCGCGCCACGCTGTCGCTCTCGCGCAGCTCGCCGCGCAGAAACCGCGCCACATTGCGCAGCAGCGCGTCGCCGGCCTGGTGCCCGGCGCTGTCGTTGATGACCTTGAAGCGATCGAGGTCCATATAGGCGAGCACGTGCACGGTGTCGTTGTTGCGCACACTGGCGACGGCGTCCAGCAGATCCCGCTTGAACGACTCGCGATTGGGAAGATGGGTGAGGTCGTCGTGGCTCGCCTTGTAGCGCAACTGCCGGATCAGTTCACGGGTTTCGGTAACGTCCTGGAATACCAGCACCGCACCGAGCAATTGGCCACTACCGGTACGCAGCGGCGACGCGGAACACTTCACGTCGTAACTGTTGCCGTGGCGGTTGTGTAGCACCGTACCCTCGGCGGAAAACACCGGTTTCCCACTACTGAGGCACTCGTTCACAGGACAGGTAATGAGGTCGCCTTCGCGGCCGCTGGCCATCTGCAGAACCGTTCTCACCACCCTGCCTTTTACCTCCTCCAGAGTCCAGCCGGTGAGCTGTTCGGCCACCGGATTCATGAACGTTATCCGCTGCAACAGATCGGTGGCGATCACCGCGTCGGCGATGGCATTCAGGGTGACCTGGAGATGTTCCTTTTCCTCCTCCAGTGAGCGCGCCATGTTTTTGTTTTCGGTGATATCCCGCAACACACCGATCAGGCGCAGTGGCTCGCCGCGATCACCAGATTCCATCACCCTGGCGACCTCGTGAATCCAGCGCGTGGCCCCGGAATCGGTGCGCACGCGGTACTGGCGGTCAATATTCGGCGCGAGTCCGGAAAAATGCCTGCGCTGCGCCAACAGCAGGCGCTGGCGGTCTTCAAGACAGACGCGGTCGAGCCAATCCTGGCGGCTGGCAAGGTACGCGGCATCGATGCCCACACCGCTGTTGAGCCACTCGGAAAAAAAGGTTTTTCCGGTAATGAGATCCCAGTCGTACACCACCTGGCCAGTTACCGTGAGAGAAAACTTCCAGCGTTCCTCGGCTCTCGCCAGCTGGGTCTCGCTGCGCTTTCGCCAGTCGATATCCTCCACCTGTACCACCGCGTACAGCGGCTCGTTGCGCATGCCGCGTGCGAGGCTGCAGGACCAGTGGCCCCACACCTGCTCGCCACTTTTGCGCAGGAAGCGCCACTCCGCGTCCTGGACAAAACCCAGCTCAAAGTCAATCTGCGGTGTCGGTGAACCAGCCCCATTCAGGCTTCCAGCACAATCGGAAAGGCACACCACTTCGCGAATATTGAGCCCGCGCAGTTCCACTTCGGAATACCCGATAAAACGGCAGAAACTGGGGTTGGCCTGGATAATGCGATTGTCCAGCGATACCAGCAGCATGCCGATACGGGAAGACCCCATGGCGGTGCGGAAGCTGCTCTCCACCTCGATGATTCGCTGGCTGCGCTTGCGCTCGATACCGGAGGTAACTGCCATTACGTAGGCCGGCACCATGCCCACATACAGTGGCAGAACATCCAGGATGTTGCGCGCGTTCTGCAAGTCTTCCGGTAACCACTGACCGCCATGGACCAGCAGCATCGCCAACATCAGTACCGCGGAGAAAATCACCAACAGCGCCTGTGGCAACTCCAGCCGGGATGCTGCCCAGATCAACGGCAAGGTGATGAATACGAACGGATCAGGAAACACCTCCAGCAGCAACAGACTGCTGACCAGCGCCGCCACCCCCACGGACAACAGGCGCAGATAGGAGCGCACAAACAGTATCCGCGGCGCGGTTTCGCTGGTAAGCAGGTGAATCAGCGGCAGAAACATGCAGATGCCGATGGCATCCGCCAGATACCAGAGCAGGAATACTTCGCCGAATGGGATGCCGCGAAAATAGGCTGCAATGCCGGCGCCGACACTGGCCCCCGCCAGGGTCGAAAGAAAAGCACCGAAGAAAATGAACCTGATCCAGCGCCACATGCTGCCAAAGAAATCGCCGTCGGCGCAGAACAGTCGCAGCATGCCGGCAGCGACGATGACTTCCACTACGCCGGCAAGGGAATAGAGTGGCGCGATGAACAGCTCCAGTCCACTGGCCAGCGCAGCCAGCAAGTTGCCGACAAAGGAACCGCCGAGCAGCAACGGCCAGGCGCGCAGTTTATGGCGATAGAGCACGGCGATGGCGAGGGCATCCGGTAGCCAGATGATGGCGACACCGTTGCTGAGAGCGAGGAAATTCTTACAGAAGTACGCCAGGCAAAAGCTGCCCACCAGCAGTATCAGGGCATCGTGCAGCGGGCGTTCCCGCTGTATCTGCGCCGCGGCTGCCGGGCCGGCCTTGGAATATCCACCTGTGTCGTGAACGGGCATCGAGCACAACTTCCTGTTGCAATCTTGTTGTTATCGTCTGGCGGACGCAGCCAAATACCTCCAGCTTTGGTCGCTGGCGCCGCGTATGTTTTTATTCCCGACAGATATTCAGGATCACCTGTCCGCCTGCTTGACCGCACCACTGAAGTCCACGGAGGTCAGGCTGTTACGCAAGCCCTCCGCCAGCGACGCGAGATCATAGGAGGTGGGCACACACACATCCACATGCGGACTGCGCTGGTCGACAATTCCCAGCAGCGGTATATGTGCGGTGGCGCTGTCACCGCGGACGATGGCCGCAAAGTCCTGCAGGGACACCCCCGGCAACTCACCATCCAGCAAAATCACATCCGGTCGCCCGGTACGTGCGGCAAAGATCCCACGCATGGCATCCGTGGCGATCTGGATTTCCACTTGCGGCACGGCCGCCAATACTGACTTCATGCGGCTGGCGGAGGACGTCCTGCCGGTGACATACAGTACCCGACAACCCGGCAGCATGCGCGTGTAATCCGGGCGCGCCGCCATCTGCAGGACTTCGTCCGGGGCGTCGTTCATCATGAATTCAATCCAGAAGACCGAGCCCTGCCCCTCTTCGCTATCAAAGCCAATACGGCCACCCATGGCTTCCGTCAACTGCCTGGCGATAGCGAGCCCCACCCCGGTGCCTTCGATTTTTCCGCGCTCGGCGCCGAGGCGATTGAAGGGTTCGAACACGTGGGCCTGTTTGCCGGCGGCGATACCGCAACCGGTATCCAGCACACTGAGCCGCAACCACCCCTCAGCCTGGGGGGCAAAGGTGATCACCACCCGGCCACCCTCGCGATTGTACTTGATGGCATTACCCACCAGATTCAGAACCACCTGTTTGAAGCGCACCCGGTCCGCGAGGATGTAGGCACGCTCCCAGCCCAGCGGTTCAAAAGTGAGACTGACCTTGCGGGTTTCCGCCAGCGGCTCCAGCAGCTGGCGGCAATCCGCCACCAGTGCAGCGGGCTGTATCGGCTCGATGGTCGGTGCCAGGCGATTGCTGTCGATACGCGCCAGATCGAGCACATCCCCCACCAGGTGCAGCAGGTGCTGACCGGCCTTGCGGATTTCCGCCAGGCGCAGGCGCTGGTCCGGGTTCAGGCTCTGATCCAGCTCCACCATCTGGCTGTATCCGAGAATGGCGTTCAGCGGTGTACGCAGTTCGTGGCTGAGGCTGGAGATGAGTGCACTGCGATCCTGGCTCTCCTGCTTCAGCCGCCGCAGTTCCTCCTCCATGCGCAGCTGCTTTTTCTTGCTCGCGGTGATGTCCTGCAACGTGCCCAGCACCCGTATCGGCTGCCCGGCACTGCTGCACTGTACATTGCCGCGACAGCGTACCCAGATGATGCCGCCCTCACGATGGCGCAGGCGGAACTCCACATCCAGCGGCAGTTGCTCACGCACATTGTCTTCCATCGCCTGCTTTACATCCGGGTAGTCATCCGCCTGCATATGGGTCTTCCAGCGCGCCAGCGCCGCGCGGGCATCCGAGTCGCCGGGGCCGCGGGTGTAGCCCAGTATCCGCCAGCAGGTGGCATCGAGCACCACTTCGTCCACACGCAGGTCCCACTCCCACAGACCATCGCCCACCGCGTCCAGCGCGTAGTGAAAGCGCTCGCCGGAGAAATACGAGAGGGAGCGGGGAGAAATGGATTCGCTGTAATCGGTACAGCCGCCGAGGAAAAAACGCTCGCCGCTGGGATCGCTGAAGGCGCGCGCCCACAGCCGCAACCACACCGGTTGGCCGTCGCGAGCGTAAGCGCGAATGGTGGTATCCATGAATTTGCCCTGCTGGCACAGGCGATTGCGCAGTGACAGCAGACTGTCGCGATCGTCCGAGTGCACCAGCGCCAGGTCCCCGGTCCAGACACCAGCGAGCGCAGTTTCCGGGTCCCGGTGCAGCTGCCCCCACAGATTTCCGGTAGCCCGCTGCACACCGCTGGCCGGGTGCCATTCCCACAGGCCGCGGTTAGCGCTCAACAGCAGGCTGTGCAGATACTGCACCTGTGTCAGCGCCTGGGCGGGGGGCAACCCTTCAAGCTCGCCGGGAGTGGCGAGATTCAGGCCGACCACTGTAGATGAGGGGGATGCAGAGTTCGACACCGTCTTGCCGTCGGGCTCGTCCAGGCATTTGCCGGAGGCCTCACAATTTGCGGGATAATCTCGGGCTAGTGAATCACTTATCGGTGGATAAAAAAAGGCCCCGCAATGCGGGGCCCAAAATAGCGATGATGAGAGAAAACGGGAAGTCACGCATTATTTCAATTGCCATAACCCGTGAAGGATTCCCGGAGCGCAGGCCATGTGGCCTACACACTAGGTATAGCAATCGCTGTGCCAACTTTTAAAAAACCACTAAAAACTTGTTCTTCCAGTTGTTTCCGAACAAAATTCATCCAATCGAGAACGGAGCGAATCACCTGCATTCCGCCGAGGAGCGCCACATTAAGCAAAAATGACAGCGCTTGACCCAATTCGGAACGCAAAATTCCTCTTCCGCACCAAAATGGCGCACCCAACCATTCGTTTCAGGATTAACTGACTAACCGTTCTCAAAATTACCGTGCAGGTCCTCCCTGGAAGATGTTCGCCGGGGGTATCTGGGTTAGCATCTGCCTGTTGGCTCTAACAAGGTTGTAAATATGAAAGCTGTTCCCGAAGCTCCCCGTATCTGGCTGACCACCATCCTGTTTGCCAGTACCGCACTGGCTGCCCTGGTGCTGGTTCCGCTGTATGGCGTGATGGTGGGCTATCACTGGTACCAGTGGCTGGCATTTGCCGTGCTCGGTGCCTTCTGCGGATTCTCCATTACCGCGGGCTATCACCGCCTGTGGTCCCACCGCACCTATGAAGCGCACTGGTCGCTGCGCCTGTTCTTCGCCCTGTTCGGCGCCGCCGCGCTGCAGAACAGTGCGCTGATCTGGTGTTCCGGTCACCGCCGCCATCACCGCCACTGCGACGACAACGACCAGGACCCCTACTCCGCCAAGCGTGGATTCTGGTTTTCCCATATTGGCTGGATGCTGCATGAATATCCCAGCGGCGCGGTGGATTTCGACAACGCCAAGGACCTGCAGCGCGACAAGATCGTGATGTGGCAACACAACCACTATATCGCCATCACCGTGGCGATGAACGTAGGCGTGCCTCTGGTTCTGGGCCTGTTGACCGGTGATGTACTCGGTATGCTGCTGCTCGCCGGCGTGCTGCGCATCGTGGTCAATCACCACACCACGTTCTTCATCAACTCCCTGGCGCATATCTGGGGCCGCCGCCCCTACACCGATGAAAACACCGCGCGCGACAACGACCTGTTGGCGTTTTTCACCTTTGGTGAGGGTTACCACAACTACCACCATATTTTTCAGACCGACTACCGCAACGGCATCCGCTGGTATCAGTGGGATCCGACCAAGTGGCTGATCAAGACCGCCAGCTGGCTGGGCCTCGCGCACAACCTGAAGACGGTGCCGGCGATGCGCATCCAGCGCGCCATGCTGTCCATGCAGTTCAAACGTGCCGAGCAGAAACTGGCAAGCTCCAAACACAAGGAGAGCTGGAAAGAACTGCTGGAGCGCGAGGCGCAGGACTTTTCCGCGGCCCTCGCCGAGTGGAAGGAGCTGCAGCAGCAGCGCTACGAAAACGCCCGCGAGCGCCTGGTGAGCAAATGGGAAAACGCCACCATCCGCACCCGCGTAAAAGAACTGGAATACAGCCTCAAGATGCAGCGCAAGCGCCTGCAGATCATGATGGAGCAGTTCCATCTGGCACCGGTGGCGGCGTAAGCGTTACCAGCCATGAAAAAGCGGCCCTCGGGTCGCTTTTTTTATGCGTGAAAGAATGTCGGGGCCGTGGAAGCGGGTCCATTGCGCGGGTAAAACTGTGGTGACCAAATAGTACTCACGGGCCGGTGAAGAGTTGAACGCCGCGGGAAATGCACTATAACCATAGAAGAGGCATCGCACTTGCTTCCGCCGGTGCCTCTCCCGCTAAAACCATAATGAAATCAATCATCGAGAAGGCGCAGAGATGAAGACGTTCAAACAGGCCCACGAGATTCTCAAGAACGCCCAGAAGTTTCATCTGGATATGGCCGGCGTTTACCAGCAGCTGCTGGAGAGCGCCCAAGACAAGCGCACAGAGCTTCTGCTGAAACACCTGCACGAGCACGAGCTGCGCATGGCCAATAACCTCAAGAACTACGGCGCGGTGGCACAGCAGAAGGTGATGCAGACCTGGCTCCAGTACACCCACGAAGAGAGTGCCGGCGATCTGGTGAAAAATCAGTACCTGAGCGACAAGCCCAGCATTGAGGAAATAAACCAGCTCGGACAAGAGGTAGATCGCTATTTTTCCGAGCTGTACCTCGCCGTATACGGCGCCATCGAGTCCGCGGAAGTGAAGGAAGTGTTTGAAAACCTCAAACATATCCAGGACAAAGAGCGGATCACCCTGTCCATGGCCACCAATTCACTGTGGGATATGTAATCCCCGCCAATTTACCTCTGTCTTCCCACCTGTGGCGCCCGCTCCCCCCGCCTGCGGGGGAGCGGGCGATGTGACTGAACTCCCAATGTCAGATTGAATTTGGCGAAACTGGCGCGCAAAGTCTCAAATATGACCGATTTGTGAAAAGCCGGTATTGCCTTCCGACAGCTGCCATTGCTATTTTGACAGCGATGTCATTTCGTGGCGCCGAGGTTCTAGCGTCGAATTCCTATAAAAATAATCTGCCGCAAGGTGAACATTTCATGAACAATTACAAGCTCAGCCTCGGTCTGATGACCGCGGCCATGCTGACGGCAGGGCACGGCTACGCCGCCGTCGACTGCACATCGCTTCCAATATGGAGCACCAACCAGTCCTATTCCGGAGGCGCCCAGGTCCAGCACAATGGCAATGCCTACCAGGCGAACTGGTGGACCAGCAATCACAACCCGGAACAGTTTTCTGGCCAGTATCAGGAGTGGAGCCTGCTCGGTGCCTGCGAGGGCGACGTGGATCCCCTGCTGCCTCCCGAGGGCGCCATCACCGCCCCCACCGCGGGTTCTTCATTCAGCAAAAATGACAACGTTGTCATATCGGTTTCCGCCAGCGATGCGGATGGTCAGGTCGCCGCGGTTGAGTTTTTCGTCGACGATACATTGATCGCGACCGACACCGCGGCTCCCTGGCAGGCCACCTGGACTGCAGCCACTGTGGGCAGTCCGTCGCTTACCGCGCGCATCGTCGACAACGACGATCTGTCAGTGACCACCGCTCCGGTGTCGATCACCGTGGAAGACGTGGTCGTGGGTCCGGTGCCACCGTCCGTCAGCCTCAGCGCACCGGCAGACGGTTCCAGCCATGTTACCGGTGCCAGCCTGACCATTACTGCCAGCGCCTCCGACAGCGATGGCAGCGTCAGCCAGGTGGCGTTCGTCGTCGACGGCAACCTGATCGCCACCGATACCAGTGCACCCTATAGCACCTCCTGGACCGCCACTCTCGGCAGCCATACCATCTCCGCCATCGCCACCGACAATGACGACCTCAGCGCCAGTGCCGAGGCGACCATCAGTGTTGCCGACGAGCAGGTCGTCGTCGGCGATCATCCCTGCCGCCCGGACGGCCTCTACACCACCCCGGGTACCGCGCCCAACTACTGCGACATCTACGACGCAGAGGGCCGCGAGGATATGGGGACCGATCACCCGCGCCGCATCATCGGCTATTTCACCAGCTGGCGTAATGGCGCCAACGGCCAGCCCAGCTACCTGGTGAAGGACATTCCCTGGGGCAAGATCACCCATATCAACTACGCCTTCGCCCATGTCGGCAGCGACTACTCCGTATCCGTCGGCAACACCGACAATCCAGACAACCCCGCCACCGGCATGGAATGGCCCGGTATCACCGGCGCGGAAACCGATCCGGATTACGCCTACAAGGGCCACTTCAACCAGCTGTCCAAATTCAAGGAACAGTACCCGGAGGTAAAAACCCTGGTGTCCGTAGGCGGCTGGGCCGAGACCGGCGGGCATTTCAATGACAACGGCGACCGCGTGGCCGACGGCGGCTTCTACAGCATGACCACCAATGCGGACGGCAGTATCAACCACAACGGGATCGAGACCTTTGCCGATTCCGCGGTGAGCTTTATCCGCAAGTACGGCTTCGAAGGGGTGGATATCGATTACGAATACCCCACCTCCATGAACGACGCCGGCAACCCGCTGGACTTCGGCATCTCCAACCCGCTGCGCGGCGGTTTGATGGACTCCTACGTAGAGCTGATGCGGGTGCTTCGGGAAAAACTGGACCAGGCGGGACAGGCGGACGGCACCCACTACATGCTGACCATTGCCTCGCCGTCCTCCGGCTACCTGCTGCGCGGTATGGAAACCATGCAGATCACCCAGTACCTGGATTACGTCAACATCATGACCTACGACCTGCACGGGGCGTGGAATGAATACGTTGGCCACAATTCTGCGCTGTTCGACAACGGCAACGACCCGGAACTGGCGGCGGCGAGTGTGTACACCACCTCCCAGTACGGCGGCATCGGCTACCTGAACATCGACTGGGCAGTGAAATACTTCCGCGGCTCCATGCCCGCGGGCCGTATCAACGTGGGTATTCCCTACTACACCCGCGGCTGGCAGGGCGTGACCGGCGGCAACAGTGGTCTCGGTGGCTCCGCGGCACTGCCGGCACAGTCCCAGTGCCCCGAGGGTACCGGCGGCGCGTCCGACTGCGGCAACGGCGCCATCGGTATCGACAACATGTGGCACGACCTGGACTCGGCCGGCAACGAGATGGGCGCCGGCTCCAACCCCATGTGGCACGCCAAGAACCTGGAAAATGGCATCCTCGGCAGCTACGTGACCGACTACGGCCTGGATCCCGCCAACGACGCGGCCGACGCGCTGACCGGCACCTATGTGCGCAACTACGACAGTGTCTCTGAGGCACCGTGGCTGTGGAATGCGCAGAAGAACGTGTTCATCTCCACCGAAGATGAAGAGTCCATGGACGCCAAGGTCCAGTACGTCATCGACCAGGGCGTGGGCGGCATCATGTTCTGGGAGCTGGCCGGCGACTACGACTGGAATGCAACGAAGGGCGAGTACTACATGGGTGACACTCTCACCACCCTCGCCTACGACAAGTTCGCCAGCGCCGCCAAGTACCGCCATCTGCGTAGCGACCGTGTCATTCCGCAGGAGGCGCTGGACATCGGCATCGAGATCACCGGCTTCAAACTGGGCGACCAGAACTATCCGCTGAACCCGAAGCTGTACATCACCAACAACACCGGCGGCACCCTGCCCGGTGGCACCGTGTTCGAGTTCGACATGCCGACCTCCACCTCCAACATCATCACCGACCAGAGCGGTGCCGGTCTGGAAGTGATTGAAGACGGCGCCAATGCCGGCGGCGGTAACGTGGGCGGCCTGGAAAACGAATTCCACCGCGTGCGCTTCAGTCTCCCCGCCTGGCAGAACCTGGCAGACGGTGAAACCTGGGATATGACCCTGAACTACTACCTGCCCGTCTCCGGCCCACAGGCCTACACCGCTACCGTAAACGGCAGCACCTACGCCCTGGCCTTCGAGTATCCCGACCTGCCGCTCGGTGAGCTCAGCAGCAGTGGCGGCGGCAGTTCCAGTGGCGGTAGCTCCAGCGGCAGTGGCGGCCAAACCTGCGCCAGTGCCGGTGTCAGCACTGCGGGCCTCGTGACCTATCCCGAGTGGCCGCATGGCAGCTACGCCGTCGGCGGTGAGCAGATGATCCACGACGGCAGCGTGCTCAAGGCCAACTGGTGGACCAATTCGGTACCGGGCACCGCCGATGGCAGCTGGTCTTTCGTCTGCTCAATCTGACACCAGAAAATGGAATTCATCGGCCGGCGACGCAGCGCCGGCCCCCTCTCACAGGATGGGTAGCAGTAACGTGTAAATCTCTCTCTGCGTTGTGACCAATAGGAAACTCCTGTACAGGAAATACTCCTATCTTCGCCCCGGTTTCGGCCGGGGCTTTTTTCGTTTAGTGATGTGGCAAAAAAACGTAAAAAAACATAAGGAAATCTCCATGAAATATTTTTCTTCCCTTCGCACCCGGCACCTCGCCACAGCGATCGGTGCACTCGTACTCGCCAGTTGCGGCGCCAGCGACGACGGCAGCGAACAGATCACTGCCGTACCCTCGGCGGCAATGACGGTCGCAGAAAAAGGCAGCAAGATATTTTTTGACGATTTCTCTTATCAATCGCTGGAGGAGATGGGGAAAAACCAGTGGAAGGCCCGCAGTGAAACCGGTCACCCAGGTGTCACCGGTGCGCGCTGGTCGGGCGATGGCATCAGCTTTCTGGCGGATACGGAAAACCCGCACAACACCCTGCTGCGCATGACCTCATCTACCGATGGCAGTGGTGAGAACTCCCAGCACACCCAGTTCTGCCACCAGCGTAAATATCTCGCCGGCACCTACGCCGCGCGGGTTTTCTTCCGCGACGAACCGACCTCCGGTCCGGATGGTGACCAGATTATCGAGACTTTCTACACCATCAGTCCGCTGAAAGCCGACATGGACCCGGGCTACAGCGAGATGGATTTTGAATATCTCGCCAACGGCGGTTGGGGCGAACCGGACAACGCCCTGTTTGCCACCAGTTGGGAAACCTTCAAACTCAATCCGTTTGAAAAAGACAATGAGTACACCACCAAGCCCGGCAGCTTCGCCGGCTGGCACACCCTGGTTCTGCAGGCGGCGGACAATCAACTCCGCTATTTTGTTGACGGGGTACAGTTCGCCGAGCACAGTGAACATGTATTTCCGGAGGAACCCATGTCGATCAACTTCAACCTTTGGTTTACCCAGGAGGGGCTGATCGACTCTGAGGAACCCCGTACCTATCAGCAGGAGGTGGACTGGGTTTACCACATCGCCGACCGGGTACTGAGCACGGAGCAGGTTGAGCAGGAAGTGCAGCGCCTGCGCGCGGCGCAGATTACCTTCACCGACACCGTGCCGGACTGGAGCCCGAAACTGGAGTCTCCCTGCGGCCTCTGATCAATCGCGATCAATACCCCTGTATGCGGGAGCGGTCTACAACCATCCCGCATTTTTATAAATACAAAATTGACTCATTTATAAGTAGTAATCATGGTCAGTAAAAAACAACGACTCGCGTCAGTAGACGCCCTGCGCGGCTTCGACATGTTCTGGATCATCGGTGGTGAGGCACTGTTCCTGCCATTGTTCGCACTCACCGGCTGGTCCATCTTCCACTTCGGCCACGGGCAGATGCAGCACACCCAGTGGCACGGCTTCAGTTTTTACGACCTGATTTTTCCGCTGTTTATTTTCCTCTCCGGCGTCACCCTTGGGCTCGCCAACAAATCCTTGCGCGGCCTGCCACTCGCACAGCGAAGTCCGGTTTATCGCAAGGCAATAAAGCGTCTGTTGTTGCTGATTTTGCTGGGGATTGTCTACAACCACGGCTGGGGCACCGGTATTCCGGCAGATCTCGGTGAAATACGCTACGCAAGTGTGCTGGCGCGTATCGGTTTTGCCTGGTTCTTTGCGGCGATGATCGTGTGGCATTTTGGCGTGCGCACCCAGTACGGCATCGCCGCGGGTATTCTCGCGGCTTACTGGCTTCTTCAGGCCAGCGCCGGCGATTTCACACCGAACGGCTCGGTCAACGCTTGGGTAGACCAGCACTTTTTGCCGGGCATTACCTACCAGAACCGCGCCTACGACCCGGAAGGCCTGCTCTCCACCATCCCTGCCGTCGTTAACGCGCTGTTCGGTGTGTTTGCCGGCCGCTGGCTGGCCAAACACGCGGGCAATCATGTAGCAATTCTCAAGGGCCTGTTTATCGGTGCGGCGATCTGTCTGGTGGCGGGCTTCTTGTGGCACTGGGTGTATCCGGTAAACAAGGAGCTGTGGACAAGTTCGTTTGTACTGATTACCTGCGGCTGCTGTCTGTTGCTGCTAGGTATTTTTTACCTGGTGGTGGATATGTGGCACTGGAAAACCTTCACCTATTTTTTCTCGGTGATCGGCTGCAATGCGATTCTGGTGTACCTCGGCACCAGCCTGGTGAACTGGCAGTACAGCAGTAAGAGTCTGTTTGGCGGGATTGCGGCTGCCCTTTCTGAGCCGGCAGGCGCTCTGGTAATTGCTGTCGGAGTAATTCTGCTTCAGTGGCTGGTGTTGAGGTTTCTATACAAGCGCGGGATTTTTATCAGTCCCTGAAAGTTTTGGAGGTCCTGTGGACCCACTTAGCGGGCTGGTGGCGGCGGAGCACCGAGTAAACGTTTTCGAAACCGCTGTGAATACGTCCCTGTACGCTGCGTCGGCAACATCCCTGTTGCCGACGCTTTCGAAAACGTTTACCCGCCACTCCGCCTTAGCTTCACGTTCAGAGCTTTGATCAAACGATACATTCAAGCTGCAGCTTTTCTTACGAAGCGCAAATTTTTACGCGAAAGCAAAGTACTGGGTACGGGTTTTCAGGAGCGTCGCAAACAGGAAGTTTGCGCCGCAGCGCCCAGGGATGGGTTCACAGCGGTCCTGAAAACCCGTACCCAGTGCTTTGCCGCCACCGAACCAGCTTAAGAAAGATTAATACCTACGAAGTGCAGGAGTTTCCAAGCCAACGTTGCACCGCGACAACGATCGGCTGATTCGCATCCGGAAATTCATAGTCGGTGAGATCAGAAACGGAAACCCAGGCTAATGCCTGCCCTTCAATACCCCGCGCCTCACCAGAAAACTCCGTCACGCACCAGGTATCAAGAAACACCTGCTTTTCACCGTAGTCATGGCGCACCTCGATGAGTTTCTCCATCGCCAGCACGCCAATATCCAGCTCCTCGTGCAACTCCCGCGCCATCGCCTGCTGGATCGACTCACCGTCTTCCACCTTGCCACCGGGAAACTCCCAGCGCCCGCCCATATGCAAATGATCCGGGCGTTTGGCCAGCAGGATACGCCCGTCGCCGCCGATGATCACACCCACCGCGACGTGCACACACTTCTTCGGCCCCGACTCCGCCATCAGGTGCGGTACTCCGCATTGATGGTGACGTAATCGTGGGAGAAATCGCAGGTCCAGATGTGCTCGGATACATCACCGCGCTGCAGGTCCACAGTAATGGTGAAGTCAGACTGCTGGAACACCTTCTTGCCCTGCTCCTCGGTGTAGCCTTCCGCACGGCCGCCGGCGTCCACAATCTGCACATCGTCCAGGAACACGTTGACCTTGCCGGTATCCAGGTTATCCACACCCGCATTGCCGATCGCCATGATCAGGCGGCCCCAGTTGGGGTCGGAGGCGTACATGGCGGTTTTCACCAGCGGTGACTCGCCGATTTCAAACGCCACCCGCAGCGCCTCCTCGGAGCTTGCGGCGTTGTTCACCTGCACGGTGACAAACTTGGTTGCGCCCTCACCGTCGCGGACGATGGCCTGGGCCAGTTCGATGTGCACCTCCACGATGGCCGCCTTCAGGTGCGCGTAGGCATCGCTGTGGGTATCTGCGATCACTTCGCCGGTGGCGCCACTGGCGATCAGTACGCAGGCATCGTTGGTGGAGGTATCGCCATCGATACTGATGCGGTTGAAGGATTGTCCGACCGCGTCTTTCACCAGCTGATCCAGCATCGGCTGCGGAATGGCCGCATCGGTGGCCACATAGGCCAGCATCGTGGCCATGTTCGGCTGGATCATGCCGGCGCCCTTGGCAATGCCCACGACGGAAATCGTTGCGCCGGCAATTTCCACGGTGCGGCTCGCGGTTTTCGGGCGGGTGTCGGTGGTCATGATGGCGCGCGAGGCCATCTCCCAGCCGTCGGCGCGCAGACCGCTGGCGGCCGCCGGCAGCGCGTCGAGAATTTTCTGTACCGGCAAATGCTCGCCGATCACACCTGTACTGAACGGCAGCACCTGCGCGGCGTCGATACCTAGCACCGCGGCCAAACCTTCACAGCACTGCTGCGCGTTCTGCAGGCCGCGCTCGCCGGTGGCGGCGTTGGCATTGCCGGCGTTGATCAGCAGCGCGCGGATATTGCCGCGGCGGATATGCTCTTTCGCCACCAGTACCGGCGCCGCACAGAAGGCGTTCTTGGTGAAGGTCGCGGAGACGCTGGCGCCCTCGGCAATTTCGATCAACAGAACGTCGTCGCGCTGCCAGTTTTTGATTTTGGCGGGGACGGCGGAAAGACGGACACCGGGAATCTGCGGAAGTGGCTGCGCCATGGTCATTGGCCTTATGAATTGAACAATCGGGGCGGAATTATATAAACGGGATACGCCAAACAAAAAGGCCCGCGGAATTCTCCGCGGGCCTTTTTGGATGAAAAAGAACTTCTGAAAACGCTACGAGCGGGTGGCTGGTGGTGGCCGCCGGCGCGCAGCAACCGGAGCGTACTTGTAGTACGTGAGGATTGTGAGCACCGCCGGACGCCGCCAGGCGCCCGCGCAGTAGTTTTCAGGTAGTGGAAGAAGTCAGCTTGCCGTGGCACTGCTTGTACTTCTTGCCGGAACCGCAGGGACAAGGGTCATTGCGTCCCACGCGCGGGCCGCGACGCGCCGGCTCGGCTTCGGTGGATTCCTCTGCCTGCGGCATGGCCGAGGCCTGGGCGTGTTGCAGCTCCAGCTGCTGGCGGTGTTGGGACTCCAGGCGGCGCTGCTCCATCTCTTCCATCTGCTCGCGGGTCATTGGCTCCACATGGGCCAGTACCCGCACCACTTCGTGCTTGAGACTGTCGAGCAGCCCCTGGAACAGGTGGAAGGACTCGCGCTTGAACTCCTGCTTGGGGTTCTTGTTGGCATAGGCGCGCAGGCCGATACCGGCACGCAGGTGATCCATGCTGGCGAGGTGATCCTTCCACAGCTGGTCCAGTACCTGCAGCATGACCTGGCGCTCGATGGTGGGCATCAGGTTGGCATCGCCGGTGCTTTCCGCAATGCGCGCCAGCTTCCGCTGGTACGCCTGCTCGGCCTCGGCGACGATTTTCTCACGCAGACTCTCTTCGTGCAGGGTGCGGTCTTCGTCCAGCCACTGCTTCACCGGCAGTTGCAGGCCCAATTCGGATGCCAGCTGCTGTTCCAGCGCGGGAATATCCCACTGCTCTTCCACACTCTGCGGCGGCATGTGCGTAGTGATCAGGTCGTTTACCACATCCTCACGGATGGCGGTGATGGTATCGCTGATGGTGTCCGCTTCCAGCAGCTCGTTGCGCTGCGAGTAGATGACCTGGCGCTGATCGTTGGCGACATCGTCGTATTCCAGCAGCTGTTTGCGGATATCGAAGTTGCGGCCTTCTACCCTACGCTGCGCCTTTTCAATGGCATTGGAAACCATGCGATGCTCGATGGCTTCGCCGCGCTCCATACCCAGCATCTGCATGAAGTTCTTCACCCGGTCGGAGGCGAAGATGCGCATCAGGTTGTCTTCAAGCGACAGGTAGAAACGGGTCATACCCGGGTCGCCCTGGCGACCGGCGCGCCCGCGCAGCTGGTTGTCGATACGGCGGGATTCGTGGCGCTCGGTACCGATGATGTGCAGGCCGCCGGCTTCAATGACCATCTCGTGGCGCTTCTGCCAATCGGCCTTGATCGCGGTAATCTCTTCCGCGGTGGCCTCGCGACCTTCACGCTGCTGGAGGTCTTCCACATCCGCTTCCCAGTTGCCGCCGAGCACGATGTCGGTACCACGGCCGGCCATGTTGGTGGCGATGGTGACGGTGCCCGGACGCCCGGCCTGGGCAATGATATGGGCCTCGCGCTCGTGGTACTTGGCGTTCAGAACCTGGTGCTCGATCTTGGCCTTTTGCAGCAAGCGCGACATTTCCTCGGACGTTTCAATGGACGCGGTGCCCACCAGGATCGGCGCGTTTTTCTCGCGGCAGTACTTGATGTCCTCGATGATCGCTTCGAGCTTTTCTTCCTTGGTCAGATACACCAGGTCGTTGAGGTCCTGGCGCTGTTTTTCGCGGTTGGTGGGAATAACCACCACGTCGAGGCCGTAGATCTGGTGGAATTCGAAGGCCTCGGTATCCGCGGTACCGGTCATACCGGACAGCTTCGGATAGAAACGGAACAGGTTCTGGAATGTGGTGGAAGCCAGGGTCTGGCTTTCGCTCTGGATCTGTACGCTTTCCTTCGCCTCCAGCGCCTGGTGCAGGCCCTCGGAGAGACGGCGGCCGGGCATGGTGCGGCCGGTGTGTTCGTCGATCAGCACCACCTGGCCGTTCTGGACGATGTAATCCACATCCTTGTTGAACAGCACATGGGCGCGCAGTGCAGCGTTGACGTGGTGCATCAAACCCAGATTGCCCGGTGCGTAGAGGGACTCGCCCTCCCGCAGCAGGCCATTGCGCACCAGCAGGTCTTCGATCAGCTGGTGGCCGTCTTCAGACATTTCTACCTGGCGGGTCTTCTCGTCCACGGTGTAGTGGCCTTCGCCACCCTCTTCCGCGCGCTGCAGCTGCGGGACCAGCTTGTTCATCGCCATGTAAAGGTGGGAGGAATCTTCCGCCTGACCAGAAATGATGAGGGGCGTGCGCGCTTCGTCGATCAGGATTGAGTCCACCTCGTCGACGATGGCGAAATTCTGCGGGCGCTGCACCCGGTCTTCCTTGCGCAGCACCATGTTGTCGCGCAGGTAGTCGAAACCGAACTCGTTGTTGGTGCCGTAGGTGATGTCCGATTCGTAGGCCGCTCGCTTCTCCAGCGGGTGCTGCTGGGACACCACGATACCCACACTGAGGCCGAGGAACTCGTACACCGGACGCATCCAGTTGGCGTCGCGGCTGGCGAGGTAATCGTTCACGGTAACGATGTGGACACCCTTGCCTTCCAGCGCATTCAGGTAGGCCGGCAGGGTCGCAACCAGGGTTTTACCCTCACCGGTTCGCATCTCCGCAATGCGGCCCTCGTGCAGGGTCATGCCGCCAATAAACTGCACATCAAAGTGGCGCATTCCCAGGGTACGGGAGCTGGCCTCGCGCACAGCGGCAAAGGCCTCTGGCAGTATCTGATCCAGCGTTTCGCCCTGTTGCAGGCGCTGCTTGAACTCGTCGGTCTTGGCTTTCAGCGCGGCATCATCGAGTGCCTTGTATTCTTCTTCCAGCGCGTTGATTTTCGCCACTGCCTTGCGCATGCGCTTGAGTTCGCGGTCATTTTTTGAGCCAAAGACCGTCTTTATCAGTTTGCCAATCATTATTCAGAAACCACATTAAAGCTGAGTGTGCCCGCGTTCCCAGCGCTTTGGGGCCCGCGTGAAAGGGTGCAAGTAAACAGGAAGGCGCCAGGCGCCGCAACCGAATAGGGAACTGCGGGCGCCAATGCAGGATTACAAGTCTCCTGCCGCGCAATCATAGAGGATAGTTGTTATCTACCGGTGCGGCGGATATAGGTGGCGGGGTCTACCGGGCGGTTGTCTTTGTAGACTTCGAAGTGGACGTGCGGGCCGGTGGAGCGGCCACTGGAGCCCATCTGGGCAATTATCTGGCCTTTTTTGACCACATCGCCCAGTTTGACCTTGATTTCGCTGTTGTGACCGTAGCGGGTTTTATAGCCATTGCCGTGGTTGATTTCCACCAGCTGGCCGTAGCCACTGCGGTCTTCTGCCCAGGTCACTACACCGGCCGCGACCGAGACCACATCCGAGCCGCTCTTGCCGGCGAAGTCCACACCCTTGTGCCAGGAACGGCGACCACTGAAGGGATCTGTGCGATAGCCGTAGCGGGAAGACATCCAGCCACGGGAAATTGGGCGGCCGGCGATGAACTGCTCGTCCTGCAGCTGGCGGCTGGCCAGCAGGGTGTCGAGGGTGGAGAGCTGCATCTGGCGGTCTTCGATCTGATCCGACAGCTCGCTGATCGCCGCGATAAATTCCGGCGGCTGATAGGGCATGTCACTAGCACCGGCGATACCCGGATCTTCCGGTCCGCCAACCGCAGGTGTACTACCGAACTGGAATTCACCCTCGTCCAGCTTGGCCAGGGTGGTAAGACGCTCACCGAGCGCATCGAGACGGGTAAGGCGCGCCTGCATTTCCGCCAGTTTGACGGTCAGCGCGGTAAGCTGTTCGCGGGCCTGACGGTCCGCTTCAGTGATCTCTTCCTGCTGTTTGCGCAGGGCCTTGTTCCAGGCCTTTACCGCGCGGGAATCGAAAACATCGGACTCCGCCGCGGGCAGATTTGCACCAACCCAAAGCGCTCCGACAGGCAGGCCAAGCAGGCAGAGGCTGAGCAGGGCTTTGCTCAGTCCACCAAAATTGAAGCTGCGGGAGATGCCTCCGCGCTCACTGACCAGAATTACTTTCATATCAGGCGTGCTAGATCTGCGACATTTTGTTGTTGTATTGCTTGCTCACCGGAGGCAGACACGGACTTGCCCTGCACGGTGTCGGGACTGTCGCATCCTGCTGCGCCCCAGGCCATCCCACTGGCCGGATGCCGCCAATGTAACAGCAATTGGCAACACAAAAAGTTTACAAACGCACAAATCCACACAGGGTCCAAACTGCGCGGCAGGTACGCAAAGCGGTTACGTAAGTTGATTACGTAAAAAAGCCGGTATTTGGGTACCGGCTTTACGAGTAGTTACACTGCCAGGATCGGCTTGACGTAAGAGATCGGCGCCTCTTGTTCGTCTTCGAAAGTCACCATTTCCCAGGCATCTTCCTGCGCCATCAGGGTGCGCAGGGACTTGTTGTTCAGTGCGTGGCCGGACTTGAAGGCCTTGAACTCGCCAATGACGCTGGTACCCAGCAGGTACAGGTCGCCGATGGCGTCGAGAATCTTGTGTTTGACGAACTCGTCTTCGTAACGCAGACCGCCCTCGTTGAGAATACGGTACTGATCGATCACGATCGCGTTGTCCACGCTGCCACCCTGCACCAAGCCCTTGGAGCGCAGGTACTCGATTTCATGCATGAAACCGAAGGTGCGCGCGCGGCTCACTTCCTTCACGAAGGAGGTGCTGGAAAAATCCACCGAGGACGTCAGATTGCGACCCTGGAATACCGGGTGGTCGAAATCGATGGTGAAGGACACCTTGAAGCCATTGAACGGCAGGAAGCTGGCAACCTTGTCGCCCTCTTCCACGGTCACCGGCTTCTTGATCCGCAGGAATTTCTTCGGAGCCGCTTGCTCCTGAATGCCTGCAGACTGAATAAGGAACACGAATGGGCCGGCACTGCCGTCCATGATTGGAACTTCCTGGGCGGACAGTTCGACAATCGCATTGTCGATACCCAGACCCGCCATGGCGGACAGCAGGTGCTCAACGGTGGCGATGCGCACGTCGCCCTTCACCAGGGTGGTGGAAAGCAGAGTGTCGCCCACGTTTTCGGCACGCGCTTCAATCTCAACTACCGGGTCGAGGTCAACCCGACGGAAGACGATACCGCTGTTGACCGGCGCCGGCTTCAGGGTCAGAACGACCTTCTTACCGGTGTGCAGACCAACGCCAGTGGCTCGAATGGCATTTTTGAGAGTGCGCTGTTTGATCATCTATATCCAGGTTCCCAAGTCGGTAGGCTGCGCACGTGTCGCAGCGAGCCGGCGATAATAACAGAAAATAAACGCCAAAACTACAGATACCGCTTTAGTCATATCCGGGTTTCAGGCAAGGCCCATCGTTCAATGAATAGGCCTCTGACTTTTCAAGCATAGCCTAGCGCGAAGACTGCAACGCCAAACCAGCGCACAGGACCGTCACATATTGTACGCTCTTACCAGTTCCACGACGGTAAACAAGTGTTAACCCCCGCCGAAAAACCTCCCAGTCACCGAATATTTTCCACAATTTCCCTGAATTAAGCCTGAACACTGAGCGTCCCTGCCCGCATAACCTCTTCCTGACCCTGCGGCACCGATCACCTCGGCGAACGGTACCGCACCCGAAAAGGGGGCGGAGGCCCGGCCTCACGGCCGGGCGAAGACATGAGCAGATGTTCCGCCCCGCTCCCCGGGGCGGATCAGTCGGCCTGACGGCGCAGGAATGCAGGAATATCCAGGTATTCCATATCCTGATCCGGGTTCAGCGGCGGCATGGAGCGCGGCTTGCGCTCGCTGTCCATACGGCCTCCACGCAGATCCTGCTGAACCTCGCGGGTCGGTTCCGCGCTGGCCACCGGGCGTACGCTTTCACGGGGCTCCGGACGGCGAGCACTGGTGTTATCCACAACCTTGGTCGGGCGTGCCACCTGTGCGGTTGCCTCACCGAGACCGGCGGCCACGACGGTTACACGCATCTCGTCGCCCAGCTTGTCGTCCACTGCAGTACCGATAACCACGGTAGCATCGTCAGAGGCAATCTCCTGTACGATCTGGCCAACTTCGGAGTATTCACCCAAGGTCAGTTCCTGACACCCGCCCTCTTCACTGCCGGTGATGATATTTACCAGGATGCCGCGGGCGCCCTGCAGGTTGACGTTGTCCAGCAGCGGGCTGCGCACGGCTTTCTCTGCGGCTTCGCGCGCGCGGTTCTCACCCACGGCGGCGCCGGAGCCCATCATCGCCATACCCATCTCGGACATGACTGTGCGCACATCGGCGAAGTCCACGTTCATGATTCCGGGGCGAATCATCAGGTCGGCGATACCCTGTACCGCCCCCAACAGCACGTTGTCCGCTTCCTTGTAAGCGGCCTTCATGGTGATCTTGTTGCCGAGTACTTCCAGCAGGCGATCGTTGGGGATGGTGATCAGGGAATCCACCTTGTCGCGCAGCTCGAGGATCCCCTCTTCCGCCACGGTCGCACGCTTGCGGCCCTCAATCATGAACGGACGGGTAACCACCGCAACAGTGAGGATACCCAGATCCTTGGCGATTTCCGCCACGATCGGTGCACCGCCGGTTCCGGTACCACCACCCATACCGGCGGTGATAAACACCATATCCGCACCGGTCAGCACCTCAGCGATGCGCTCGCGGTCTTCCAGCGCGGACTGGCGACCCACTTCCGGATTGGCGCCGGCACCCAGGCCGCGGGTAATGGTGTTACCCAACTGCAGAATGGTGTGAGCCTGCACATCTTTCAGCGCCTGCGCATCGGTGTTGGCACAGATGAAATCCACACCGTCGACATCGCACGCGATCATGTGCTTGACGGCATTACCGCCACCGCCACCAACACCGATCACTTTAATGACAGGCTTGTCCTGTACGCTATCTACGAGTTCGAACATTGCTGTTCCCCTTTTTTGCTCATGTCTAAATTTAATTATCGATCCCGGTAATTATTTTCCGGCTCAGAGATTGCCTCTGAACCAGTGTTTGACCTTGTCCCACCACTGGTTTTCGTTGCGCTGCACGCTGCGCGGGCGACTGCGTTTGTTTTCTTCCGATTTCAGCGCGTACATCAGCAGACCGACGCCGGTGGAATAAATCGGATTGCTAACGATATCCGTCAGGCCTGCAATGCCCTGGGGTACCGCGAGGCGCACCGGCATGTGGAAAATTTCCTCCGCCAGTTCCACCGCCCCTTCCATTTTTGAAGAGCCGCCAGTGAGCACGATGCCCGCCGCGCACAGATCTTCAAAACCACTGCGGCGCAGTTCCGCCTGGACCAGTGTAAACAGTTCGTCGTAGCGGGGTTCCACCACTTCTGCCAGCGCCTGACGGGAGAGATCCCGCGGTGCACGGTCGCCCACGCTCGGCACCTTGATGGTTTCCCCTTCGCGCGCCAGCTTTGCCAACGCACACGCGTATTTGATTTTCAGCTCTTCTGCATGCGGCGTCGGTGTACGCAGCGCCATGGCAATGTCGTTGGTGACCTGGTCGCCGGCGATAGGGATGACGCCGGTATGGCGGATCGAACCGCCGGTAAACACCGCGATATCAGTGGTGCCGCCACCGATATCCACCATGCACACACCCAGCTCTTTTTCATCGTCGGTCAACACCGCATAACTGGAAGCCAGCTGCTCGAGGATGATGTCTTCTACTTCCAGCCCACAGCGTCGGATGCACTTCTCGATGTTCTGTGCCGCGTTCACCGCACCACTAACCAGATGCACTTTGGCTTCCAGGCGCACGCCGGACATACCCAGCGGCTCCTTCACACCCTCCTGACTGTCAATCAGGTACTCCTGCGGCAGGGTGTGCAGGATTTTCTGGTCAGCGGGAATCGCCACCGCGCGCGCCGCATCGATTACCCGGTCCAGATCCTGCTGGGTCACTTCGCGATCCTTGATCGCCACAATTCCGTGACTGTTCAAACTGCGGATATGACTGCCGGCGATGCCCGCATACACAGAGTGAATCTCACAGCCCGCCATCAGCTCCGCTTCCTCGACCGCGCGCTGGATCGACTGCACCGTGGATTCGATATTCACCACCACGCCCCGTTTCATACCGGTGGAGCGATGAGAGCCGATACCGACGATATTCAGATCGCCATTTGCGGCCAACTCACCGACAATCGCCACGACCTTGGATGTACCGATATCCAGACCGACGATCATGCGTGGTTCAGTTGATTGTGTCATTGAATTTTCAACCTCGCTGGGCAGTCACGCCGACCCACATGTGACATGTCGGATCAGGGGAGCACCCACCTTTTTATCTGCCTGTTTTGTTGTCAGTTATCTGTTTTGTCTTTTTCTTTCCACTGCACCGCAACTGCATTGTTATAGCGGGTATCCACCCCCGCGATTTTCTGCAGATGCGGCGCCAGTACGCCGCGGGTCAGACGCAGGAAACGGCCCACCCGCTCCAGCAGTTCGTCATGTCCCAGTTGCAAGCGGATACCGCTTACCAACTCCAGTTGCCAGCCCGACAGGTCGTCAAATGACAGGCGGCGTACTTCCATATCCTTGGTGGTCAACAGCCCGGCCAGCGCTTGGTACTGGGCCATGATCCGCTCCACCAGCTCCGCGTCGCCGGCGAGTTCCGGCAAGCGCAGATCCGTTAAATTTTCCGGTCGCGGCAACAGTTCACCGTTCGCGATCAACAAGCGGTCGCCGCCCCAGATGGCGAGAGGCTCCGCCTCATCCACCACCACATCCACACCGTTCGGCCAACGGCGGCTCACCGAGGCATTAACGATCCACGGATTGCTCATCAGTGCCGCACGCATACCGTCGATATCCAGGGAGAAGAAACCGCGCCTCAGATAAGGCAGCAGAATTTCTTCCACCTCCCGTTCGGTCACCGCGCGAAACGGCGCTTTGACCCGCACATCTTCCAGCGCATCCACCCGGCTCAATTCCGCCGTCGGCACCTGTTGCCAGAGCCAGCGCGCGCCGTAACCGATACCCGCGGCCACTGCCAGTAACAACACACTCAACAGCACCACACGCAGCGGTCGCACAGGCGGCTCCGCATTCGGGTCCGGCAGTGCACGGGCACCACGCAGTGCCCGTTTACCCTTTGCCTGTTTCTGTCGCTGCGTCGAGGTCTCTCTGGCCACAATCTTATTTCTGTGCAGTTACTGTCCGGAGCCGGCTTTATCGCCCAGCTGTGCTTCCGCCAGTTGTTGCGCCAGCCCTCCAACATTGCCGGCACCCTGGGTCAGCACGATGTCACCAGGCTCCAGCAGGTCCGTGAGAATCGGCGGAACCTCTTCCACTTTTTCCACAAAAATCGGATCAATCTGACCGCGATTGCGAATACTGCGTGCCAGCGTACGGCCATCCGCACCGGGGATTACCGCTTCGCCCGCGCTATATACATCCAGCAATACCAGTTTGTCGACCTGCGAAAGCACCTGGACAAAATCCTCGAACAGATCGCGTGTGCGCGTGTAGCGATGGGGCTGGTATACCATCACCAGGCGACGCTCCGGCCAACCGTCGCGCACGGTTTTGATGGTTGCAGCCACTTCCCGCGGGTGATGGCCGTAGTCGTCCACCAGCATGACCTTTTCCGCGGCGGCATCCTCGCTTACCGGATACTCTCCGTAAATCTGGAAACGGCGACCGACGCCCTGGAAACCTTTCAATCCCTCGCAGATTGCCGCATCGCTGATCCCTTCTTCCGTGGCCACCGCAATCGCCGCGGTGGCATTCAGCACATTGTGAGTGCCAGGCACGTTGACGCAAACATCCAGGGTGCTGCCATCTGGACGGTGCACAGTAAAGAAACTGCGCAGGGGTTCCTGGCGCACTCCGCTGATGCGGAAGTCGTTGCCTTCGTCAA